>NZ_CP119573.1:1817762-2120723 GCF_029278605.1 Cupriavidus sp. WKF15 | reverse complement strand
TGAAGGTGGTCTACCCGTATGACACCTCGCCGGTGATCTCGGGGTCGATCCACGAGGTGGTGAAGACGCTGATGGAAGCCATCGTGCTGGTGTTCCTGGTGATGTACCTGTTCCTGCAGAACGTCCGCGCCACGCTGATCCCGACCATCGCCGTGCCGGTGGTGCTGCTGGGCACGTTCGGCGTGCTGGCCGCGTTCGGGTACACCATCAACACGCTGACCATGTTCGGCATGGTGCTGGCGATCGGCCTGCTCGTCGATGACGCGATCGTGGTGGTGGAGAACGTCGAACGCGTGATGGCCGAGGACGGCCTGCCGCCCAGGGAGGCGGCGCGGCGCTCGATGGGCCAGATCCAGGGTGCGCTGGTCGGCATCGCCCTGGTGCTGTCGGCGGTGTTCCTGCCGATGGCGTTCTTCGGCGGCTCAACCGGCGTGATCTACCGGCAGTTCTCGATCACCATCGTGTCGTCCATGGTGCTGTCGGTCCTGGTCGCGCTGATCCTGACGCCGGCGCTGTGCGCCACCATGCTGCTGCCCATCGAAAAGGGCGACCATGGCGAGAACAAGGGCGGCTTCTTCGGCTGGTTCAACCGCACGTTCATCGCGACCACGCAAGGGTATGAGCGCGGCGTGGCGTCGATCCTCAAGCGCCGCCTGCCGTTCGTGTTGATCTACGTGGCGATCCTCGTGGCGATGGGGTTCCTGTTCACGCGCATCCCCACCTCCTTCCTGCCGGAAGAAGACCAGGGCGTGCTCTACGCGCAGGTGCAGACGCCGGCCGGCGCCACCGCCGAGCGCACGCAGAAGGTGCTGAACCAGATGCGCGACTACCTGCTGAAGGACGAAGGCGGCGTGGTCGATTCGCTGTTCACCGTCAACGGCTTCAACTTCGCCGGCCGCGGCCAGAACTCGGGCCTCGCGTTCATCCTGCTCAAGCCGTGGGAAGAACGCAGCGGCGACAACACCAGCGTCTTCGACCTGGCGTCGCGCGCCCAGCGCAAGTTCGCGAGTTTCCGTGACTCCATGTCGTTCGCCTTCGCCCCGCCGGCCGTGCAGGAGCTGGGCAACGCCACCGGCTTCGACCTGTACCTGCAGGACCAGGCCGGCCTTGGCCACCAGGCCCTGATGAACGCGCGCGACAAGTTCCTCGGTCTGGCGTCGAAGAACCCGACGCTGCAGCGCGTGCGTCCCAACGGCCTGAACGACCAGCCGCAGTACCAGCTCGTGATCGACGATGAAAAGGCGCGCGCGCTTGGGGTCTCGCTGGCCGACGTCAACAGCACGGTGACGATCGCCTGGGGCTCCAGCTACGTGAACGACTTCATCGACCGTGGCCGGGTCAAGCGCGTCTACGTGCAGGGACGTCCGGATTCGCGCATGAATCCCGATGACGTCGACAAGTGGTTCGTGCGCAACGACAAGGGCGAGATGGTGCCGTTCTCCGCGTTTGCCGAGGGCAAGTGGGGCTACGGGTCACCGAAGCTGCAGCGCTACAACGGCGTGCCGGCGGTGGAAGTGCTGGGCGAGCCGGCGGCTGGCCGCAGTTCGGGCGAGGCCATGAAAGCCATCGAGGAGATCATGAAGCAGATGCCCCCGGGCGTGGGCTACGCGTGGACCGGCCTGTCCTATGAAGAACGGCTGTCGGGCTCGCAGGCGCCGGCGCTGTATGCGCTGTCGCTGCTGGTGGTGTTCCTGTGCCTGGCGGCACTGTATGAAAGCTGGACGATCCCGTTCTCGGTGATGCTGGTGGTACCGCTCGGCGTGATCGGCGCCCTGCTCGCCACCATGAGCCGCGGCCTGTCCAACGACGTGTTCTTCCAGGTCGGCTTGCTGACCACCATCGGCCTTTCGGCCAAGAACGCCATCCTGATCGTGGAATTCGCCAAGAGTCAGTACGAGCATGGCAAGAGCCTGGTCGACGCCGCCATCGAAGCCTGCCGCATGCGCTTGCGCCCGATCGTGATGACCTCGCTCGCGTTCATGCTTGGCGTGTTCCCGCTGGCGGTCTCGACCGGCGCCGGCGCGGGCAGCCAGCACGCCATCGGCACCGGCGTGATCGGCGGCATGATCACCGCCACGGTGCTTGCGATCTTCTGGGTGCCGCTGTTCTTTGTCGCTGTCAATGCGCTGTTCGCGCGCAAACGCAAGCCGACCCAGCCCGATGCCCCCGCGGAAAAAGGCGCGCTGCAATGAAGAAGACCCTGACCTGCGCAGCCGCCCTCGCCCTGCTGGCCGGCTGCAGCCTGATACCCACCTATGAACAGCCGGCCCTGCCAGTGGCGCAGGCGTACCCGCAAGGCCCGGCCTATCCCGGCATCGACGCCGCCGCGCAGGCGCAACAGGTGCGTGCCGTCGACCTCGGCTGGCGCGACTTCTTCACCGATGCGCGACTGCGCCGCCTGATCGAGGTCGCGCTGGAAAACAACCGCGACCTGCGTGTCGCCGCGCTGAACGTGGAAGCGTTTCGCGCGCAATACCGGATCGAACGCGCCGACCTCTTTCCAGCCATCGGCGTGGCCGCGGCGGAAACGCGCCAGCGTATTCCCGCCGACCTGTCCACCACCGGCCGGCGCCTGATCACCAGCCAGTACGGGATATCGCTCGGCACCACCGCCTGGGAACTCGACCTGTTCGGCCGCATCCGCAGCCTCAGCGAAGCCGCGCTCGAACAGTACTTCGCCAGTGACGAGACCCGCCGCAGCGCGCAGATCGCGCTGGTGGCCAGCGTCGCCAATGCCTACCTGGCATGGCGTGCCGACGAGGCGCAGCTCGTGCTCACGCGCGACACGCTGGCCAACTATGAGCGCAGCTATGGCCTGACCCGGCGCAGCTACGAGGAAGGCATTGCCTCGCGCCTGGATCTGCGGCAGTCCCAGACCGCTGTGGAAAACGCGCGCGCCAGCCTGGCGCGCTACACCCGGCTGGTGGCGCAGGACGAGAATGCGCTGGTACTGCTGCTGGGCACCGGCATGCCAGCGGACCTGCCGCCGCCGCTCGGCCTGCGCGAGAAGCTGACGGCCGAGGTACCGGCCGGGCTGCCGTCCGACCTGCTCCAGAACCGGCCTGACGTGCTCGCGGCCGAGCATCGCCTCAAGTCGGCTAATGCCAATATCGGCGCGGCGCGCGCTGCCTTCTTCCCGCGCATCGCGCTGACGGCGTCGGCCGGCACCGCGAGCAAAGAGCTGTCTGGGTTGTTCGCGGGAGGCTCGGGCACCTGGCTGTTCCAGCCGCAGATCAGCCTGCCGCTGTTCACCGCCGGCAGCCTCAGGGCCAGCCTGGATTACGCCACCATCCAGAAGGACATCAACGTCGCGCAGTATGAACGCACGGTGCAGACGGCCTTCCGCGAGGTGGCCGACGGGCTGGCCGCGCGCGGCACGTACATGAGCCAGCTCGAGGCCCAGGTGCGCTTTGTCGAAGCGGCGCAAGATGCCTACAACCTTGCCGACCGCCGCTACCGCACCGGCGTGGACAGCTACCTGGCGGTGCTGGATGCGCAGCGTTCGCTCTACAACGCGCAGCAGCTGCTGATCGTCGCACGCCAGGAACAACTGACCAGCGAGGTCAATCTGTACAAGGCCCTGGGCGGCGGCTGGCATGACCAGACCGGCACCGGCACCGATGCGGCGGGGCCATCGTCCTGAACGCAGCCGGCCGGCCCGTGCAAACGTGGGCTGGCCAGCGTTACGCGGGTCTGAAGGTGCGGCCGGGCCTTCTACAATGACCAGCAGGCATTTCGCAACCGCCACGCCACACCGCAACGAGGAGGCCCGCCATGTCCCTGCCCCACCTATCTTCCGGTGAAGTCGCCAGCGTGCTGCCCCTGGGCAAGCAGCTCACGCAGACGCCAAGCGCCGCACTGTTCAAGGAACACCGGCTGGAAGTGATGCGCATGGTATTGCCGGCGGGCAAGCATGTCGCCACGCATTCGGTTGCCGGACCATCGACCATCCAGTGCCTGGAGGGCGAAGCGGAAATCGGCGTCGACGGCACCCAGCGCCGGCTGCATCAGGGCGACCTGCTCTACCTGGGCGCGGCAGCCGTGCACGATGTCACGGCGATCACCAATACGTCCTTGCTCGTGACCGTGGTACTGGTGGACCGCGGCGCTTCCTGAGCCGCTTTCTCGCGCCGCAGCACCCCGCCTGCCATCTGCCATAGCGGCCCGCTTGCGCTGCTGGCGGCCATTTTTGTGCCGCAAAAGGCGTATTAGCGTGCGATCGCGCCTCTCCGGGCGCCTTCCTCGCCATATCAGCGCCAGCCTGATTGTGCGGCGCACCGTTTGGCACATAGAATCGAATCCAACAACAAGCGTTGAGCCCGCGGGAAGCTGATCCCCGGGCCAAGGCGCGACCCGATTGTGTGCCGGTGCAGCCGCATGACCGAGCTGCCCAGCCGCGAGCCAGCCGTGGCAGGGCCCTGCGTCCCGCCATGCTCGCCACCCAAGGAGGAAGCCATGCGCCAGATCGAACTGAACAATGCCGGCGCCCACGCCGATGCCATGGCGCGTGCCGTGGCGTGCGAGCTGGAGCGCACGCTGGCCAGCAAGGAAGACGCTTGCCTGGCAATCGCTGGCGACCGCCTGCCGTTGCCGCTGTTCACGGCGCTGCAACAACGGGCCCTGCCATGGGATCGCATCAGCGTGATACTCGTCGACGAGCGCATGGTGCCCCTTGGCCATACCGACAGCAATGCGCGCCTGCTATGTGACGCACTGCTGCGAGAAGGCGCGGCGCGCGCCTCATTCCAGCCGCCGGTGCCGTCGTTCTGCACGCAAATCGACGAAATCGATCCCTCGGCGGTGGTCTCCGAGCTGAACCGCAATTACCGCCAGCCCGACGTGGTCGTCCTGGCCATGGGCGACGACGGGCATACCGCGTCGCTGTTCGCCGATGCCCCGGAGCTGCCGGTGGGCCTGTCGCTGACCGAGCCGGCGGGCTACCTTGCGCTGAACCCGCGCGCGGCGCCGCACCGCCGCGTCAGCCTCAACCTGAGCGCATTGCTGGGCGCGCGCCGCGTCTTGCTGAGCTTCAGCGGCCCGTGGAAGAAGCAGGTCTTCGATGCCGCTACCATGGAGCCCACGCCCATGCTGCCGGTCAGCTACCTGCTCCACCAGGACAGCACGCCGGTGGATGTCTACTGGACGCAATAGCATGCCGGCGCCTGCGCACCGTTCCTGGTGAAGCCGCACGCCTTCGCGGGCTGACGCAAACTGGCGGACCCGGTTGTTGCGCCGTAGGACAATGCCGGACAACAAGCGGCTGCGCCACGCGCTACAGTTTGTCAGCCCTGTCCCGGGATGCTCTTGCGTGCGTGGCCCCACATGCCTCTACCTAGCCTCTTTGTCGTCAAATGGCGGGCAGCCTGGCTGCTGCTCCTCATTCTCGTCGTCGCATCCCCTGACGGTTTTGCCGCCCCGCCGCTTTCCGGACTGGCCAACCTGCTGCTGGGGACCGTACGCGGCAAACCTAGCGGCATGTCGGGCGTGACGCGACTGACCGCGCGCGATGCCGAGCGGCAACTTGGCATCGCCTGCGCGGAGCTGGCACGCGCGGCACCGGTGGTGCTCGATGATTCGACGCGCCTGATCGGCTGTGCAGCGCGCCCGGGCAAAGTCGTCGAATTTCACCTCCAGGTAACGGGCGTGGACCCGCGGCGCGAGGACACCAGGAACTTCATGGCCTCGGCCAGGCCCATACTGGAACGCGGCATTTGCCGGAACCCCGATGTACCCGTGCTCGGCAAACTCGGCGTGACGCTGGACTATCGGTACCTGGCCGGCCCGGAGCCGCTGGTGATACTGCACGTCCCGCCTGGCCGGTGCACGGAAGGCGCCGGCGCCTGAATCGTCTTTTGGACCCCGAGCCGCAGGCTCACGACGACACCACCTCGCCACCCAACACCTCATCACACACCGCCAGCCAGGCCCGCGCGGCATGCGACAGGTACCGGCCCGGCAGCCAGGCATGCGCGAGCACCCAGTCCATGGCCGGCTCCGTCAGCCGGGCCACGGCCAGGCTGTCGCGGTCCTGCAGCCTGGCCAGGAACGGTTCAGGCAGGAACGTCGTGCCAAGCCCGGCTGCCGCCATCGACGCAAGAAAGTCCCAGTGGCCACTCTGCGCCACCACGCGAGGCTCGATGCGTGCCTCCAGGAAAGCCTGCCGCAGCTTGTGCGTCAGCGAAAACTCCTCGGTGAGCAGCACCAGTGGCTCCTCGCTCAAGGCCGCCAGGCTGACCGTCTTGCCACGCGCCCACGCCGCCTTGCGCGGGCCCACGGCCCAGATCGGATACTTGGCGAACGGCTGCGTGGCCAGGTCCGGGGTGCTGTCCACGGGCAGCACGGTGGCCCCTACCTCCAGTTCGCCACTGGCCACCATCTGCTCGACCAGGTGGCCGCCATGCTCGGCCAGGTGCAGTTCCAGGTTCGGGTAACGCTTGCGGAAGGCACTGACCGCCGGCGAGAAGAACAGGTTGACCATGGGCGGGATGCCAACGGTCAGCTGACCGCGTCCAAGCGACGACAGGTCCGCCACCTCCAGCGTCAGCCGGTGCACGACGCCAAGCGCTTCCTGGCCGCGCTCGTACACCACGCGGCCGACGTCGGTCAGCCGCACGGTCTTGCCTTCGCGGATCAGCAAGGGCTGGCCGACTTCGTCTTCGAGCTGGCGCACCATCTTGCTGATGGTCGACTGCGTGACAAACAGCGAGGTGGCCGCCTGCGTAAAGCTCTTCAGGCGTGCGGTTTCAACAAAGTAGCGCAGGGCGCGGATATCGATAGGCATGGCGGATGCGGCACTTCCATGAAAATATGGAATGGAAAGCCGAATTTTAAATCATGAATGGAATGCCTGTCATTTGACTACACTTCGCTTCCACGCTTCGCTCGCGCCTGCAGCCGGCAGACAGACCGCACCAGGCGGCACACGATGCGCCCCCGATCAAAAACCGTACGATTCTCATCCATGGCTACCCGGCCGAATGCACGACAGTGGCTGTTCTCGCTGAAGGCATTCGTGGCCGCCATGCTCGCGCTCTATATCGCGCTGGCCCTCGGCCTGCCACGCCCCTACTGGGCCATGGCGACGGTGTACTTCGTCTCGCACCCGCTGACCGGCGCGACCCGCTCCAAGGCTGCCTACCGCGTCGCGGGGACAGTGCTGGGCGCCGCCGCAGCCGTCGCCACCGTGCCGATGCTCGTCAATATGCCGATCGTGCTGATGGCCGCCATCTCGCTATGGATCGTCGCGCTGGTCTACCTGTCAGCGCTGCAGCGCTCGCCGCGCGCCTATGTGTTCCTGCTGGCTGCCTATACGCTGCCGATCGTGGCGCTGCCGGCAGTGGACCAGCCCGCGCAGATCTTCGACGTCGCGGTGGCGCGTATCGAAGAGATCGTGATCGGCATTGTCTGCGCGGGGCTGGTGGGCTCCATCATCCTGCCCGCCAAGGTAGCGCCGGCGCTGCGCGCACGCGCGGCGAGCTGGCTTGCCGACGCCACCGCGTGGGCCAACGACATCCTCTGCGCGAGTCCCGGCGCCGACGCCGGCCGCCACCGGCTTGCGGCCGACATCCTGGCGCTGGACCAGCTGATCGCCCAGCTTTCCTATGACACCGAAAGTACCGCCTCCCTGCGCCACGCACGCGCCCTGCGGACCCGCATGACCGCGCTGATGCCGCTGCTGTCGGCGTTGTCGGCGGTGCTGCAGGCGCTGCGGACGCATCCGGCCGGCGTACCGGCCCCGCTCGCGCAAGCGCTGGCGGAACTGTCGCATTGGCTGCGCACCGGCCTCGCGGGACCCGCCCCGCGGCCGGACCGCACCGCACTGGCCGGTGCCGCCGCGGACGCCTGGCATGGGCGGCTGCTGACGGCGGCAAACAGCCAGCTCGCCCAACTGGCCGCGCTATGCAGCGATTGCTCAGCGCTACAACACGGCATCGGCGACCGCCCCGACCGGCCGTTGCCGAAGTTGAGCGCGACACCGGCCGCCGACGCCATGCCGGCAAGAGGCGCCCACCATCATGACCACGGCATGCTGCTGTTCGGCGCCGTCTCCAGCGGGCTCGCCGTGTTCTGCGCCGGGCTGCTCTGGATCTTCTCCGGATGGCCGGACGGCGCCGGCGCGGTGGCGGTGGCGTCGATTGCGTGCTGCTTTTTCGCCAACATCGACGAACCGCGCCCGGTGGCGCGCTCTTTCCTGCGCTGGAGCGCCGTCTGCCTGTTGGTTGCCTCGTTCTACCTGTTCCTGGTGGTGCCGCTCGCGCAGAGCTTCGAGACGCTGGCGGGCATGCTGGCCGTGCCCTACCTCGGCATCGGCATGCTGATCACCCGTCCGGGCTTCAACCTGATCGCCATGCTGCTGTCGGTGAACACGGCATCGTTCGCGAATATCCAGAGCGTCTACGACGCCAATTTCCTTGGCACCTTCAACGGCAGCCTGGCCAATGCCGCCGCCATGCTGTTCGCGCCGCTGTGGGCCCTGGCCACGCGCCCGTTCGGCGCCAGCGTGGCCGCGCGCCGGCTGATCCGCGCCAGCTGGCAGGACCTGGCGGGCGCCGCCGCCTGGCCCGGCGCCGACCATGACGCGAAGCTTGGCGCGCGCATGCTGGACCGCCTGGGCCAGCTCGTTCCGCGGCTCGGCGCCAGCCGTACCGGGCCCGATGGCTTCAGCGAACTGCATGTGGGCTTCTGCGCGCTGGCGCTGCGGCGCGCGCTGCCATCGATGCCATCGACCGCGCGCCGGCCGGTCCGGCGGGTGCTGGCGCTGGTGGCACGCCACTACCGCGCCTGCCTGCGCGGCGGGCACGCCGTGGCGAACGCCGTCGAGTTCCCTGGCAGCATCGATGCCGCGCTTGCGCAGGTCGGCGCGCTGCCCGGCAACCGCGACGAGGCGATTGCCGCGCTGGTGGTGCTGCGGGTCACGCTGCACGCGCCGGGCACCCTCGGCGCACACGATTCGGGAGCCCGCGTTGAACACTGAAATCGACCTGTACGGCGTGTTCGTGCCGGCCCTGCTGGTGCTGATGCTGGCCGCCTTTGCGCTCACGACATGCGTGCGCCTGCTGTTGGCCCGGGCCGGCTTCTACCGGCATGTGTGGCATCGCTCCCTCTTCAATCTCTGCCTCTATGTGATCGTCCTGGGCGGCGTGGTCGCCCTCGGTCCGAGGCTGCCGACATGACACTCAGAATTCGCCCTTTCCTCAAGCTGCTGCCCACGCTGGTGGCCGTGGCCGCCGCGGTCCTTGTACTGCGGCACCTGTGGGACTACTACACCGCGGCCCCCTGGACGCGCGATGGCCACGTGCGCGCCGATATCGTCCAGATCGCGCCCGATGTGTCGGGGCTGGTGACGCGCGTGCTGGTGCACGACAACCAGCAGGTGCGGCGCGGCCAGGTGCTGTTCGAGATCGACCGCGACCGCTACGCACTGGCGCTGGAGCAAGCCACGGCCAACACTGCCGCGCTGCGCGCAACGCTCTCGCAGGCGCGGCGCGAAGCCGCGCGCAACCGGTCGCTGGATGGGCTGGTCGCCGGCGAAGTGGCCGAACAGGGCCGTGCGCGCGTCGAACAGGCCGAGGCCGCGCTTGCCCAGGCTGAAGCTGCCATGCGCCTCGCGCGGCTGAACCTGCAGCGCACCAGCGTGCTGAGCCCCGCCGACGGCTATCTCAACGACCGCCTGCCGCGGCTGGGCGACTATGTCTCGACCGGACGGCCGGTGTTGTCGATGGTCGATGCGGCGTCGTTCCATGTAGAAGGCTATTTCGAGGAAACCAAGCTGCATCGCATCCGCATCGGCAGTCCGGTGGACGTGCACATCATGGGCGAGCCGCGCCACTTGCGCGGGCATGTGCAGAGCATTGCCGCCGGCATCGAGGACCGCGACCGCAGCGCCGGGTCCAACCTGCTGCCCAACGTGAACCCGACCTTCAACTGGGTACGGCTGGCGCAGCGCGTGCCGGTGCGCATCACGCTGGATACGGTACCGCCTGATGTCCGGCTGGTGTCGGGACGGACGGCCACGGTGTCCGTGCAGCAGCCGTCCATGGAGCGCAGGCCGTGAAGACATGGCATTGCGCATGGCTGGCGCCACTGGTCCCGCTGCTGTTCGCCTGCACCACGGTCGGCCCGGACTATCACGTTCCCGAACACGCGGCAGTGCGCGCGCCCGACGCCAGCGGTCCGCTGCTGGGCGGCGCGAGTCCTGCCGTGTCGCTCGGTCCGGTACCCGACGCCTGGTGGCGGCTCTATGACGATCCGCGCCTCGACCGCCTCGTGCAGCAGGCGCTGGCGGCCAATACCGACATCCGCGTGGCAGCGGCCAACCTGCGCCGGGCCACGGCCGCCTTCCATGAAGTCGAGGCCGAAAACCTGCCCCAGGGCGGCATCGGCGCAAGCGTCGCGCGCGCCCAGCTGTCGGGCGAGAGCTACCTGCAGACCACCAAGCCGCCGGTATTCAACCTGGGCGATTTCGGGCCGGGCGTGTCCTACCTGATCGACTTCTTCGGCAAGCTCGCGCGGGCCGACGAGGCGGCGCTGGCGAACGTGCAGGCCAGCGAGGCGGCCCTGGACCTGGCCCGTGTCGGCGTGGTGGCCCAGACCGTGCGCGCTTATGTGCAGGGCTGCGCAGCCAGCCACGAACTGGAAGTGGCACGCCACCAGATTGCACTGCAGGCACGTGCGGCTGACGTCGCGCAGAGGCTCGCGGCTGCCGGCCGGGCCGAGCCCACCGATGCCGTGCGTGCCCGGGCACAGGCCGACACCTTGCGGGCCGCCCTGCCCCAGCTGGAAGCCGCGCGCGAAGCGGCCCGGTTCCGGCTAGCGCTGGTGCTAGGCAAGCCGCCCGCGGCCCTGGCGCCGCAGGAGATCGAATGCCATGAGGAACCACCACTGACCCAGCCCTTGCCAGTCGGGGACGGTGCGGCGCTGCTGAAGCGCCGTCCCGATATCCGCCAGGCCGAACGAGAGCTGGCCGCCGCCACGGCCAAGATCGGCGTAGCCACCGCCGACCTGTACCCGAGCATCCGGATCGGCGCTTCGGCCGGCCTGACCGGCCTGTTGAGCGATCTCGGCAGCGGGCCCACGGTGCGGTGGAGCATCGGTCCGATGCTCAGCTGGAACTTCCCGACCAATGGCGTGCGGCCGCGCATTGCGCGCATGGAAGCCGGCGCGGACGCGGCGCTGGCGAACTTTGACGGCGTGGTGCTGCGCGCTTTGCAGGAAACGGAAACCGCGCTCAGCGCCTACACGAGCGAATTGCGACGCCAGCAGGCGCTACGCCTTGCGCGCGAGCAGGCCGAGCAAGCCGCCCGGATGGAACGCCAGCGTCATGAGGCAGGCCGCACGCCGTACTTGGCGCGGCTTGATGCCGAACGCACGCTGGCGAATGTCGAAGCCGCGCTGGCGGCGTCGGACAGCCAGGTGGCCATGCGGCAGATCGACCTGTTCCTGGCGCTGGGCGGGGGATGGCAGCAGGCGGCTGCGGCGAACTAACATGCGTCAGCACCCAATCGGCGGCGTCAGTTTCTCAATAAATGCGCGCCTTAGCCGAGGGGTGGCCGGACAGGGAGTTTGTGCAGCAGCCTGCTGCACAAACTCCCTTGGTTTTTACCGCGGGCAAGGTGTCTATCCATGCGCAGCGCCAGATAGCGCCGTGTCTACATGCTAAGCAGCGACTAGCACCGATTGCCAAAAACGGATATTCCCCAGGACGCCGCCACGCTCCCGCACGGTGCAGCGCCACCGCCAAATCACCCGTCCGGTCCCGACACGAACCCGGATCCTGCCCCAGTCCGGCGCATGGAAGCGATTGCCCGGGCACGCACCCACGGTCCGACTCAGTAAATCCCCCGGTACGCCCATTGCCGATCCCGGCTAACGCCTGACCGGCCGCCATTTCTAGACTGGCTCCATTTCCAGCACAGACAGGAGCCAGTCGTGAATGACGCCAGCAGCACGCCAGCGCGTGCGCCGCGGGAAGCCGGGCGCAGGTCCCGGCGCCTGATACCACTCTTGCTTGCCGCCACGCTCGGCGCCGGCGCGGCGGTGGCCGGGGACCTGCCGCCCGAGACGCTGACCGTGGCCCCGCTGCCGGCCGCCGACGAGAACCGCCTGTATATCTCCGACGTGGCCTTCCGCCACATGGTGGACGGCCGGCTGCACGTGGTCGATGGCAGCAAGATGAAGTACCTGGGCCTGCTGCCCACGGGTTTTGGCGGGCAGTCGGTGCTGTCGCCCGACAAGCGTTCGATCTACGTCGTCTCCACGTACTACCCGCGCCTGACCCGTGGCGAGCGCAGCGATGTCGTCAGCATCTACGACGCCGACACGCTCGCCTACCGCAGCGAGATCGTGATCCCGCCCCGCCACGCGCAGTCGCTCAATTACCGCGGCATCATCGCGGTCTCGGCCGATGGCCGCTTCCTGTACGTCCAGAACGCCACGCCGGCTACCTCGGTCAGCATCGTCGACCTGCAGGCCGGCAAGTTCGTCGCGGAAACCCAGACGCCGGGTTGCTGGGGCATCTTCGCCACGGGCGCGTCCAGCCAGCGCTTCCGCACGCTGTGCAGCGACGGCGGCATGCTGACCGTCTCGCACGACGGACAAGGCCAGCCCACCGGCCAGAAGCGCAGCGCGCGCATGTTCGATCCGGACACCGACCCGGTCTTCCTGCACTCGGAACGCATCGGCGACACGCTGTTCTTCGTCTCCTTCAACGGCAATGTCTACACGGCCGACCTGTCGGGCGAGGCACCCGCCTTCGGCAAGCCGTGGCCGATCGTGTCCGCCGCCGATGCCAGGGGCGGCTGGAAGCCGGGCGGCTACCAGCTCTTCACGCTGCACGCGCCAACCCAGCGGCTCTATGTCGGCATGCACCCGCGCAGCCGCGAGGGCTCGCACAAGACCCCGGCCGCCGAGATCTGGACCATCGACCTTGCGCAACACAAGCGCGTGGCGCGGGCGCCGGGGCAGAACGCGCTGGCCATGACCATCACGCAGGGCAGCCAGCCGGTGCTGTACGCGCTCGATGCCGCCAAGGCCGGCGTGATCGCGCTGGATCCCGTACGCAACCTGAAGCCGGTTGCGCGCATGGACAACGTGAGCGAGAACGCCGTGCAAGTGGAGGCGCACCAATGACCGCCCAGGACCTGATCGGCGACCCGGTTGTCAGCGCGGCATGCAGCGCGGCGGCTGCCCTCGTGCTGCTGCTTTCGGTGGCGCCCAAGCTGCGCGAGCCCGACCGCTTCCATGCCGCCGTCGACGCCTACCGGCTCGTGCCCGCCGCGTGGTCGCGCGCCGTGGCGCTGGCCTTCATCGGCAGCGAAGCCGCTGCCGTGCTGCTGCTCGCGCTGATGCCGCTGCAAGCCGCGTCGGCACTGGCGGCGATGGTCGCCGCCGGCGTGGCGACCGGCGCCGTGGCCATCAACGTGCTGCGCGGCCGGCGCGATATCCGCTGCGGTTGCGGCGGCGCGGACGACAGCATGCCGCTGTCGGGCGGCCTGCTGTGGCGCAACGCCGCGCTGCTGGCGGTGCTGGCCGTCGCCGCGTCATCGGCAGCGGCCGGGAACGGCCGCCCCATGTCGGCGCTCGACTATGCCGCCGCCGGCTTTATCGCGCTGGCCCTGCTGCTGATGTGGCTTGGCGCCACGCAACTGCTGGCCAATGCCGGCCGCGCCCGTGGTCACGTGCGAGCCTGAATTCCTTCCCCTTATATCTTCGTGAGACTGTCATGACTGCACTTGTCATTGCCAATATCGTGCTGTGGATCGCCGTGCTGGCGCTGCTGTTCGGCCTCTACGCGCTCGCGCGCCAGGTCGGCATCCTCTATGAACGCGTGGCCCCGATGGGCGCGCTGATGATCGACGCCGGCCCGCGCGTGGGCCAGCCGCTGTCGCCGTTCGCGCTGCAGGACGTGCGCGGCACGGCCGTCACCGTCGGCGGCCCGCAGCCGGCCAGCACCTTGCTGTTCTTCCTGTCGCCGACCTGCCCCGTCTGCAAGAAGCTGATTCCCGTGCTGAAGTCGATCCGCGCCAGCGAAGGCGGCTGGCTGCGCGTGGTGCTGGCGTCCGACGGCGAGGAGCCCGAGCACCTGGCCTTCCTGCGCCAGGCCGGACTGGGCGACTTCGACTACGTGCTGTCGCGCGAACTCGGCATGCACCTGCAGATCGGCAAGCTGCCCTACGCGGTGCTGCTCGACCAGCAGGGAACGCTGCGCGCCAAGGGCCTGGTCAATTCCCGCGAGCAGCTCGAAAGCCTGTTCACGGCCATGGACCTGAACGTGGCGTCCGTCCAGCAGTTCCTGGAAACGCATGCCTGAGCGGCAAGGAGACAAGACGATGTGGTTCGACAAGCTTTTCGAACGCCAGAGCCGCCGGGCCGCGCAGCGCACCGGGCGCCGCAGCATGCTGGCCACCCTCGGCAAGGCCATGGTGGGCACGGTGGCGCTGCCGGTGCTGCCGTTCGACCGCAGCGTCCATGCCGCGGCGGCGCATGGCGCGAAAACCGGCAAGGCACTGGACGAGACCTCTTGCGACTACTGGAAGTACTGCGCCGTGGACGGCTTCCTGTGCTCGTGCTGCGGCGGCAGTTCGACCACGTGTCCGCCAGGCACCGAGCCGTCGCGCGTGTCGTGGGTCGGCACCTGCCGCAACCCGGCCGACGGCAAGGACTACATGGTCAGCTACAACGACTGCTGCGGCAAAACCACGTGCGGGCGCTGCGAGTGCAACACCAACGAGCGCGAACGCCCCGGCTACAAGCTCGGCGTGCACAACGACGTCAACTGGTGCATGAGCAACTCCAGCACCATGTTCCATTGCACCACCTCGATCATCCTCGGAGTCCAAGAGTGAAGTCCCGACTGTACCCACTTTGCGTGGCGTTCTTGCTGGCCGGCGCGGCGGCCACGGCAAGCGCCGCGGACCTCGCCGCGCAGGGCAAGGAAGTCTTTGCCGCCAACTGCGCCGCGTGCCACAACAACGATGCCAGCGGCATTCCCGGCGTGGCGCCGCCGCTGGCCAACGCGCTGCGCGAGCGCCTGGGTTCGCCGGCGGGTCAGACCTATCTTGCCAACGTGCTCGTGCATGGCATGGCCGGCCCGATCGAATCGCAGGGCCAGCCGTTCAACGGCGTGATGCCGGCCTTCGGCACGTTGCCCGATGCATCGCTGGCTGCCGTGCTGGCCTGGCTCGGCACGCAGAATGGCCTCGCCACGGCCACCGTAGGCACCGATGCGCTGGCCCAGGCGCGCGCGGCCCGCAAGACCCCGGGCGCCGTGCGCAAGCTGCGCGACGCGGCGAACTGATATGCGGCACACCGCGCTCCGCCTGGCCCTCGCATCGCTGGCCACCGTACTGATGGCAGGTGCCGCGCACGCCGAAGGCAAGCTGCAGCGCGGCCACGCCAATTACGTGCTGCACTGTTCCGGCTGCCACCTGCCGGACGGCTCGGGCAAGCCCGCAGCCGGCATTCCGGACATGCGCGCGACCGTGCCGCAACTGCTGGCCACGGCCGCGGGGCGCGCGTTCCTGATCCAGGTGCCCGGCACGTCCGGCTCGTCGCTGACCGATGCCGAAGTCGCCGAACTGATGAACTGGATGCTGCCCGCGCTGACCGGCCGCCAGGACATTGCGCCATTCACCACCGAAGAAGTCACGCGAGACCGCAACGACCGGCTCGACGACGTGGCCGCGCACCGCGCCGCCATCCTCGGCACGAGCCGCTGACACCCATTACCCCGACACCTGACAAGACACCAGAGGACATCAGAGGAGACCCATGGACACACGCACCGACCTGCTTTGCGCCGCCACGCGCGCCTTCCTGCAACGCCCGAAGCGCATGCTGATCGACGGCCAGTGGTGCGCCGCTGCGGACGGCGCCGTCATCACGACAGAGGACCCGGCCACCGAGACCACGCTGGCTGAGGTGCCTGCCGGCGGTGCCGCCGATGTCGAGGCCGCCGTGCAGGCCGCGCGCAAGGCCTTCGAGCAAGGCCCGTGGCACGCCATGCGTCCGTCGGACCGCGAACGCCTGCTGCTGCGCCTGGCCGACCTGGTCGAGGCCAACGCCGAGGAACTGGCCCAGATCGAGGCCATGGACAACGGCAAGCCCGCGACCATGGCGCGCGCCATCGACGTGGCCGGCGCCGCCGGCTTCCTGCGCTATATGGCCGGCTGGGCCACCAAGCTGCACGGCGAAAACCTGGACGTGTCGGTGCCGCTGGTACGCGAGCGCGAGTTCGTCGCGTTCACGCGGCAGGAAGCCGTGGGCGTCGTCGGCGCCATCATCCCGTGGAATTTCCCGTTGCTGATGGCCGCGTGGAAACTCGGTCCGGCGCTGGCCTGCGGCTGCACCGTGGTGCTCAAGCCGGCCGAGGAAACCCCGCTGTCGGCGCTTCGGCTCGGCGAGCTAGTCGTCGAAGCCGGCTATCCGGCCGGCGTGGTCAATATCGTCACCGGCGACGGCGCGCGCTGCGGCGCGGCGCTGGCCGGCCATCCGGATGTCGACAAGATCGCCTTCACCGGATCGACCGAGGTCGGCAAGCTGGTCGGCGGCATGGCCATGGAGCGGCTCGCGCGCGTGACGCTGGAGCTTGGCGGCAAGTCACCGGTCATCATGCTCGACGACATCTCGCCCGAAGCCGCCGCCGCGGGCGCCGCACAGGCCATCTTCTTCAACCAGGGCCAGGTGTGCACGGCCGGCTCGCGCCTGTACCTGCCGCGCGCCAGGTTCGATGCGACGGTGCAGGCACTGGCCGACATCGCCAACAGCCTGCGCCTGGGCCCGGGCCTGGAGCCGGACACCGGCATGGGCCCGCTGGTGTCGCGCCGGCAGCGCAAGCGCGTGGCGGGCTATGTGCAGGCCGGCGTCGATGCCGGCGCCCAGCTCGTCTGCGGCGGTGGTGCCGACCTGCCGCGCGGGCACTTCTTCCGGCCTACGGTGCTGGCGCAAGCACCGGAGACCTCGTCTGTCGTGCAGGAGGAGATCTTCGGTCCTGTGGTCGTCGCACTGCCCTACGATGACATCGACGAAGTGGTGGGCCGTGCCAACGGCACCCCGTTCGGGCTGGCGGCTTCGGTCTGGTCAAATGACCTGTCGCGCGTACACAGGCTCGTGCCTCGCATCAAGGCCGGCACGGTCTGGGTCAATTGCCACAACGTGCTCGACAACGCGATGCCGTTCGGCGGCTTCAAGCAATCGGGGCTCGGCCGCGAAATGGGGCGCGCCGTGTTCGACCACTACACCGAAACCAAATCGGTCATGATCGCGGTGTAAGCGCCCTATGGCTGCCGACCGGTACTTATCCATGACAGGACAGACCATGAACGAAACTGCCCCCGCCACGTCCTCCCCGCAGCCCGGCCGGCGCCAGTGGCTGGGCCATCTTGCCGGCGCCGCCGTGACGACGGTTGCGGCCTCGGCCATGGCCAGCCGGCCGGCCAGCGCCGCGCCCGCCGGCACGGCAAGCGCCACGTCCGGCCCGGCCACCAGCGGCGGCGGCGCGCCCGACCCCATCGTGCTGATGCCGGCCTGGCAGCTTTCGCGCGAGATCCGCGGCGGACGCCTGTCCTGCCGCCAGGTCATGAGCGCGTACCTGGCCCATATCGACCGTGTCAACCCGGTGACCAACGCCATCGTGGCACTGCGCGAGCGTGATGTGCTGATGCAGGAAGCCGCGGCCGCCGACGAAGCACTGGCCGCCGGCAAGGTGGCCGGATGGATGCATGGCATGCCGCAGGCACCCAAGGACCTGGCCCTCACGCGCGGCATCCGCACCACGTTCGGCTCGCCGATCTTCAAGGACAACGTGCCGGCGTCCGACGCCATCATCGTCGAGCGCGCGCGCAAGGCGGGTGCCATCCTGCTCGGCAAGACCAATACGCCGGAGTTCGGCCTCGGCTCGCAGACCTTCAACCCGGTCTACGGCGCCACGCGCAATCCGTACGACAGCACGCGCACGGCTGGCGGCAGCAGCGGCGGCGCCGCGGCGGCACTGGCCATGCGGCTTTTGCCGGTAGCTGATGGCAGCGACTTCGGCGGCTCGCTGCGCAACCCGGCCGGGTTCTGCAATGTCTACGGCTTCCGGCCCTCGGTCGGGCGCGTGCCATATGGCCCCACGCCGGAAGTCTTCCTGCAGCAACTCGGCTATGAAGGACCGATGGGCCGCACCGTGGCCGACGTGGCGCTGCTGCTGGCCACGCAGGCCGGCCCCGATCCGCGCACGCCACAGGCACTGGCGGCGGACCCGGTGCTCGCCACGCTGACGCCGGACAACGTCATGGCGGCGCTGTCGACCGACCTGAAAGGCAAGCGCGTGGCGTGGCTCGGCGACTGGGACGGCTACCTGCCGATGGAAGACGGCATCCTGGCGCTGTGCGAGCAGGCGCTGCAGGCGTTTCCGGCCTTTGGCGTGGGCGTCGAGAAGATCAAGCCGCCGTTCGCGCCGGAGCGCCTGTGGAAGACCTGGCTGGTGCACCGGCACTTCCTGGTCGGCAATGGCATGCTGCCGTTCTACAAGGACCCGGCGAAGCGCGCCATGCTCAAGCCTGAGGCCATCTGGGAAATCGAAGGCGCGCTGAAACTCAGCGGCGGGGACATCTACGCCGCCAGCGCCGACCGCAGCGCGTGGTACCAGGCGCTCGAGCACGTCTTTGCCAACTTCGACTACATTGCCGTGCCGACCGCGCAGGTGTTTCCCTTCGACGTGCGCGAACCGTGGCCGAAGGAGATTGCGGGCCGCCGGATGGACACCTACCACCGCTGGATGGAAGTCGTGTTCCCATGGACGCTGTCAGGCTGCCCGGCCATCAGCGTGCCGGTCGGCTTCGGCAAGAATGGCCTGCCGATGGGCATGCAACTCATTGGCCGCCCGCGCGACGACCTCAGCGTGCTGCGCCTGGCGCGCGCCTACGAGCAGGAGCGTGACTGGGTGGGCCGCCATCTGCCGCGCGCGGTGATGACCTGAAAGGCGCGGAGCGCGTCAGCGGCGCGCGAGCGTCGCTGACGGCAGTTCGCCGAAGAAGGCGCGGTACTGCGCGGCAAATCGCGGCAGATGCTGGAAGCCGAAGTTCGCCGCGGCTGCGCCGACCGAGTCCGCCGCGCCGTTGCGAAGCGCCTGGCGCACACCGTTCATGCGCACCGCCCGCACGAAGTCGAGCGGCGACAGGCCGGTCACCTCGTTGAAGCTGTATTGCAGCGTCCGGCGCGACACGCCCAGGCGCTCGCACAGCGACAGGATGCTCCACGGCTGATCGGGGGCGCTGCGGATCATCTGGTAGGCGTCGGCCACCAGCCGGCGCCGTGCCGGCGTGGTCGGGAGCCGCTCGTTGCCGGCATTGCCTTCCCCCACCAGGGCGGTTGCGGCCGCCAGCAGCAGGGCATCGCGCATCGCGCTTTCGACAAAGCGGTTGCTGAACACCTCGGTATCGATGGCTGCGGTGGCCAGTACGGACAGCAGCAGCGCGCGGAATTCCCGGCCAGCGATTTTCGTGACCGGACGTACCGGCGGCATGCGTTCGAGCCGGGCCGGCTCGCCGCCAGCCAGCGCAACGGCGCGCTGCAGCGCGGGCAACGGTACGGTCAGGCCGGCCAGGTCCAGTTCCCGCGGTGTGCGCATGGCCATCGACCGGCCGCATAGCAAGGTCTGCCCGTCCATGGCGTACCCCGAAAACCAGCCGCCCTGGCACTGCGCATCGGGCAAGGCCAGCGCAATGTAGCCGCGTGCGGCTTCCCCTTCTTCCAGCAAGCTCTGCGAAGTCTGTTCGCGGAAAACATGAACGTCCCCGTAGGTTACCTGGGACATCTCGGCGCGAAAGGCACCCGGCGTCAGTTGCTGGTAGCGCTGCTGCCAGCCATCCAGCTCGACCGCGGCTGTGTGCGCGTCATCCGCCACGACGTGGCGCAAGGTGCGCGCGGCGGTGGCTTCCGGCAAGGACTGGGGCGTGGGCGTCGGGGCAGGATTCATTGGGGGCACGGCTGGAGCGCTGTACCCGCGCGCGGCGGCTCGGGCCGGCTTGTGCTGCGCAGGTGCAACGGTTGAGTTTAGCCAATGGCGCAGCCGGCAATGGAGCGGGTCAACCCTGAGTGATTGGGCCGGAATCCCCTGATGATGAAAAAAACGACTGCAATATCGACATTTAAATCATCAACGGAATACGTCGACGTGGCTACACTTCCTTCCGTGCCGCAAAACAAACACTACGGCACCGCTCACAAGGCGACCCGGACGGCATGCAGGGCGGCAGATCCGCCGCCCCGCGCCCCCTCCGAACCGACGGGGAATGCCGCCTGAAATCAGTTAGAAGAAGCAGCCATGCACAACACCTCCCTCAAAGCCCTCCTCCTTACCATCGCAACGCTCAGCGCCAGCGCCATGGCCGGCCAGGCAGCCGCCCAAGGCATGCAGGACCGTGGTATCTCCAGCGACCGCTACGGCTACGTCATGCGCCAAGGCAAGCCCGACCCATACACGGATGGCGGCAATGCCATCGGCAAGCGCGACCCGTTCACGGACGGCGGCCACGTCGCGGACAAGCGGGACCCCTTCACCCAAGGCGGCCACGGCGCGGCCACCGAGCTGAACCTGGCCGGCATGGACACCCGCGGCGTGTCGGCCCCGCCCGCACACGGCGCCTCGCGCGCGGACGCCAACGCTTAAGCAGAACGCTAGCCGAACACCTGACCCGCGCAGGCTCGTCTGTCACGGCGCCTGCGCACACGACGCTTTCCCGAGATTGACATGAAGACCATCCTGCTGGCGCTGCTTGGTGCCGCGGCTGTCACGGCGGCATTGCCCGCCATGGCTGGCCCCGACTGGGCCGTCATCGAACGCGGCCGCGCCGCGGCCCGCGCGGCGCATCCGTGCGCCGACACCCACCAGCGTTCCGCCGAAGCCGCACCGGCCAGTGCGCCCGGCATTCCCCACCACGGCTGACCCTGCAGCGGCCGCACCGCGCGATTGCGGCCGCGCTGACCGACTGCGCTATCCTGTGCGGCTCATCCGAGCCAACCCACAAGGATCGCCGCATGACCAACGCCCCCGACCTGCGTGCCTACGCCTACGTTCTGGCGGTACCCGACCTGCCCCGCAGCGCCGGGTATTTCGAATCCGTATTGGGCTTTTCCGTCGACTGGCAGGATGGCGACAACTGGCGGGCGCTCAGCCGCGGCGGCGTGCGCGTGATGCTCGGACATTGCCCGGATGCGCTGCCGCCATCGCAGACCGGCGACCACAGCTATTTCGCCTACTTCCACGTGGACGACATCGACGCCCTGCATGCCGAGCTGGCGCCGCGCGGCGCCATCATCCTGCAGCCGCCCGCCGACAAGCCATGGGGCATGCGCGAAATGGCGCTGGCCACGCCCGATGGCCATCGCATGATGGTGGGACAAGTACTCGGCTGACCGTGCCAGCGCGGGGCCAGGCCCCGCGCCAGGCGGCCCGGCTAGCGCGCGCTGCCTGCCAGTACCTCGACCGCGCTTTCGAAGTCATAGTTCTCCACCGCCTCGCACAGGCGACGGAAGCGATCGACTTCCAGCACGTCCGCCAGCCGCTGGCGGTTGGCCGCGAACGTCAGGCTGGCATCGCTGGCACTGTCGGCCAACTGGCGGCGCAGCAGGTCGAGCAAGTCCGACGTGCTGGCGGCCTGGTTGGCGAGCGGCGCTGCCGGTCCCGGCGCTTCCGCTGGCAGGTGCCGGGTCAGCGCTTCGCACAGGCTGGCGTGCGCCTGTTCCAGCGCCTGCAGCAAGGCGCAAGGATCTTGCGCCCCCCTTCCCGTCAACGCGCACTCCAGCGACGCCGAGACGCTGGCCACCTGCCTGGCGCCAAGATTGCCGGCCAGGCCGGCCAGCGCGTGCGCAAGGCGCGCGGCCTCGGCACGCTCGCCGCCCTGCAGCAGCGCGCCGATCTGCTGCGGTGTGCTCGCATAGCCTGCGAGCAGGCGGCCCAGCAACTGGCGAAAGGTGTCGATGCGCCCGCCGACACGGGCGACCGCGCCGTCGACATCGAGCAGGCCCGTGGCTGCAAGTGCCCGGATCCAGTCCGGCGCAGCGTCCGCCGCTTCGGGTTCGGCCGTCTCGACCATCGCGTTCGGCACGGCCAGCGCATCGTCGTGCCAGCCCGCCGCTTCCCGCGCTCCGGCGCCGGTCCTTGACGGCGTGCCGGTCAGCCACCGGTGCAGGGTCGTGAAGAAGGTGGCCGGACTGATGGGCTTGGCGATATGGTCGTCCATGCCCGCTGCCAGGCAGCGGTTGCGGTCTTCGGGCAAGGCATTGGCCGTCATCGCCACCACCGGCAGCGACGCCAGCCGCGGGTTGGCGCGGATGTGGCGCGTGGCTTCGAACCCGTCCATGACCGGCATCTGCATGTCCATCAATACCAGGTCGTAGTCCTGCCCTGCCAGCAGCTCCAGTGCGATCGCGCCATTCTCCGCCGTATCGGGCGTGATGCCGGCCTGCTGAAGCAGATGCGTGGCGACCTCGCGGTTGATCTCGTTGTCTTCGACCAGCAGCACGCGCGCGTGCGGCAGCGACCAGCCGGGCCCCGTCTCGGATCCCGGCGCGCCGCGGTCCGCCATGCGTCCCGGCTCCGAAGCCAGCACCCGCATGGTCGCGTCGAACAGGACCGACGGGCTGACCGGCTTGTGCAGCGTGGTCTCGAAGCCGTTGCGCTGGCCTTCGCGCACGACTTCTTCGCGCCCGTTGGCGGTAATCATGAGCGGCCGCGGACGCTGGCCCTGCAATGACATTGCCGCCAGCCTGCGCACGGTTTCGATGCCGTTCAGCCCGGGCATGCGCCAGTCGATGAAGACGGCATGGTAGGGATCGGACATGGCGTCCGCGTGCTGGATGGCGGATAGCGCCTTCTCGCCGGACTCGGCTTCGTCCGCGCGAAAGCCAAAGCCGCGCAGCATGGAGACAATCACCTGGCGCGCATAGCCATGGTCATCGACCACCAGCAGACGGCGCCCCGCGAGTTCCGGCCGCACCAGCAGTGCCGGCGCCCGCCTGGTACCCGGCAGCAGCGCCAGCTCGAACCAGAACGTGCTGCCCTTGCCCACTTCGCTCTGCACACCCATGGTACCGCCCATCAGGGTCACCAGCCGGTGGCTGATGGCCAGCCCCAGGCCGCTGCCGCCATATTGCCGCGTGGTGGAGCTGTCGGCCTGCTCGAAGCTGCGAAACAGCCGCGGGATGGTATCGGCATCGATGCCGACGCCCGTGTCGCGCACCTCGAAATGCAGCCGGATCCGCGTCTCGGCATCCTCGCCGGCACAGCGCGCCACGCGAACCACGATCTCGCCGCGCTCGGTGAACTTGACCGCATTGGTGGTGAAGTTGATCAACACCTGGCGGATGCGCAGCGGATCGCCGCGCAGCGAATCCGGTACGTCCGGCTGCACGTCGACCACCAGTTCCAGCTGCTTGGCGGCGGCGCGTTCGCTGACCAGATCTCCCACCGTGCGCAGCAGGCGCTCCAGCGAAAAATCGATCTGCTCGATCTCCAGCTTGCCGGCCTCGATCTTCGACAGGTCCAGGATGTCGTTCAGGATGCCCAGCAGGTGCTGGCCCGAACGCTGGATCTTCTCGACGTAGTCGCGCTGCCGGGGGTCGAGTCGGGTGCTGAGCGCCAGGTGCGCCATGCCGATTACCGCGTTCATCGGGGTACGGATCTCATGGCTCATATTGGCCAGGAAACTGGCCTTGGCCTGGGCAGCCGACTCGGCCTCGTGCTTGGCCTTGGCCAGTTCCGCGTTGGCCACGGCCAGTTCGCGGGTGCGTTCCCACACCTTCTGCTCCAGCGTCTGCGACATCTCCCTGAGTTCGCGCGTGGCGCGCTCCTCGTCGGTAATGTCGATACCGACCGCCCCCACGCCCACCACGGCCTTGCTGGCCGGGTCCTGCACCGGGAAGCGCATGATTCGCAGCTGGCGCGTGCCCTCTGGCGAAGCCATCGCGTAGAGGTGCTCTTCGGCCTGTCCCGTGGCCATCACGCGGTCTTCGATTTCCCAGCGCTCCTGGGTGCCGTCGGGCATGACCGCGAGTTCACGGTCGGTCTTGCCCAGCACCTGTTCGCGCTCCAGGCCGAGCAGCGTCTCCAGGGCCGGATTGAGCTGCAGGAAGACGTGGTTGCGGTCCTTCAGGTGGATGATGGCCGGCGAGTGGTCCAGCAGCGCGCGCAGTCGCTCCTCGCTCTGCGCCAGCTTGTGCTGGCTCTTGCGCAGCGCCCAGGCTGCCACCGCGATCAGCAGCATGATGGCGCCCGCCATGCTGGCCACCACGGCGCGCGTGGACAGGTAGGAGCCGAGCGCTTCCTCCATGTCCTGCTCCAGGATCAGACCGGCCCCGAGTGCCGGTATCCACAGCCCCGCGCCGGCCGCGCGCTGGCCGTGGTAGTCCTGGTAGCCGAAGGCAGTTTGCAGGGTCTCGGAATGCAGTACCTGCTGCGCCAGGCGTGTGAGCGGCGCATCGTTGTCGGCACGCCAGCGGCCATTGCCAACGTCGTGCGGCACGCGCACGTGCAGGTTGAACATGGAGGCATCGCCCGGCTGGAGCAGCCCCTGCCCGACCAGCGTCTCGTCGAAGCGGCTCGGCGAATTGAGCCGGCCGTCGCGGTCGATCACATACAGCTCGCCGGAGTTGCCGAAACGCGCGGCCTTGAGGATCTGCAGCATCACGGCGTACGGGTCGATGCGCAGGCATAGCGCGCCGATGGCGCGGTCATGGTCCCACAGGCGCGAACACACGACCTGGAACGGGCTGCGGCCCACCGGCCCGACCGGTCCGTCTTCCAGCAGCGGTCCCGGGTATGGCGCAGACAAGGCGGCACCGTTCTCTCGCGCGCGCGTTGCCGCAGCCGCAGCTTCGGGCTGCAGCAGCTGTCCGTTGCGCTCGGCCAGGTCGGAAACCACGATGCGGTTGTCCATCGAGATCAGCCCGTAGCCGATATAGCCGTTGGAGCGGTACAGCGGCGTGATCCAGCTGGCGAAGTCGCGCAGCTGGTCGGCACTGGGCTGGGCGCCGTCGCCCAGCAGCGGCCGCGCCAGCCGCATCGTGTCGTCCAGCGTGCTCATGGACACGGCGCGGCGGCGCTGCTCGCTGGCCCAGGTCTCGAGCTGGCGCGCGGTGGTGTTGACGGTCGCGCCCAGGCGCGCGCCGACGCTCGCCTGCTCGTTCTGGCGCACCGTCGACATCGCGGCGAACGCCACCAGCCAGACCGCCAGGATCAGCAGTGCGCCGTAGGCCAGCAGTGAGCCGCGCAGCCAGAAGCCTGCGTGTGAATCGGGCCTGGACATCGCTCAGATTGCGGGCGACAGACAGCGCTGCGGCTCGTGTGCCGGGTCAGCAAAGCGCAGCGCAATGGCGAGGAATTCGTCTGCAATGCCGTGGAACGCATCGACCATGCCGGG
This sequence comes from Cupriavidus sp. WKF15, assembly GCF_029278605.1. Lineage (NCBI taxonomy): Bacteria > Pseudomonadati > Pseudomonadota > Betaproteobacteria > Burkholderiales > Burkholderiaceae > Cupriavidus > Cupriavidus sp. WKF15. The sequence continues at coordinate 2,095,323 of NZ_CP119573.1, read as the reverse complement.
ATCGAAATGCCGGCCACGTCCTTCCAGGATGATGCGCACGGCCTCTTCGTGCGGGAAGGCGGGCTTGTAGACGCGCCGCGATATCAGCGCGTCATAGACATCGGCCAGCGCCATCAGGCGGGCCGACACGGGGATGGCGTCGCCGGCAAGCCCTTCAGGATAGCCCGAGCCATCCCATTTTTCATGGTGGTACTGGGCAATCTCGCGCGCATAGCGCAGGAAGGAATCGCGCGTGCCGCACTGGGCTTCGGCATCGGCAATGGCGTCGCGGCCCAGCGTGGTGTGGGACTTCATCGTCTCGAACTCCTCGGCGGTCAGCTTGCCGGGCTTGAGCAGGATGCGGTCCGGAATCCCGACCTTGCCGATATCGTGCAACGGCGCGGACTTGAACAGCAGGTCGATGGTGCGCTCGTCCAGTTGCGCGCTGAAACGCGGGTCGTGCCGCAGCGCGCGCGCCAGCGCCCTCACGTAGTGCTGGGTGCGGCGGATGTGGTTGCCGGTCTCGTTGTCGCGGGTTTCGGCGAGCGCGGCCAGCGCAATGATGGTGGCGTCTTCGATCTGCGTGATTTCGCGCATGCGCCGCTGGACCTCGGCCTCCAGGTAGGCCGACCGGTCGCGCAGGAAATCGTGCGCCTGCTTGAGCGTAAGCTGGCTGGCGATGCGGGCGCGGGCCACGGGCGGGCTGACCGGCTTCATGATGTAGTCGACGGCGCCCACCTCGAACCCGCGCGCTTCATCGAGTTCGTCGGTACGGGCGGTCAGGAAGATGACCGGGATGTGCGCGGTGGCCGGGTTGGCCTTGAGATGGCGGCAGGTTTCATAGCCATCCATCTCCGGCATCGACACGTCCAGCAGGATCAGGTCCGGCGCCGACGACGCGGCCAGCTGCAGCGCCTTGGCGCCACGGTTGGCCACGCGCACGCGGTACGGGTCCTGCAGCATTGCCACCATGGCGGCAATGTTTTCCGGAATGTCGTCGACGACGAGGACGGTAGGTCGCTGCTCTGGGCTGTCGGCGCTCATGTTCAGTGCGTTGGGTTGGCCGGGCACTGCGCTGCGTGGCGCAGCAGACCGGCACCGGATTCAGGAGCCAGGCGCCCGCGCGTGTACTGCACACCGCAGGTATCGCCAATCGGAGCATCGGCCGGAAGGGGCAAAACCTGTGCCCTCCTGAAGCGGGGATTGCCAGCACGTTTATTATCGCGGCTGGCATCGCGGCTGCCAGGTTTGGCAGCCCAGGCGCGCTCAGGCAATCGCCGCCATGGCCTTCAGGATGGGCCCCGCGTCGGCCGGCCTGACCAGGCGCGACACCTCCTGGCCGTCGCGCAGGAAGACCAGCGTGGGCCAGAGCTTGACCCTGAACGAGCGGCCCAGCGGGCGGCCGCTGCCGTCTTCCACCTTGATGTGCCGCAGGTCCGGATAGCTGGCAAAGGCCTGGGCCAGCGCCGGCTGGGCACGCTGGCACCAGCCGCACCAGTCGGTGCCGAACTCGAGCAGCGTGGGACCCTGCAGGGCGTCGATTTCCGCTCGCGGGGGCGCGTCGGAAAGGTAATGATCCGTCATGGGCATCGCAGCATCTCCTCCCGGAAGTGGGGGTTATGTCTTTCTGTGTTTGCGGCCTGTTGCCTGCCGTGAAGCAACGACCGTACCGGCGGCGCAGTGTGCCACGCGGCCCGCCTTCAGGACAGTGTCTCCGCACCGCGCAACGCCAGCATGGCGCAGGCAATGCGCATTTCCACGATGGCTGCCCTGGTGTGCCGCGTGAGGCATAAGGAAAGAGCAAATCGTTATTTCACTCCCATGTAATGCTCGCCTTATAGTCCACAGTTCACTGGAACAAGACGGGCGCACGGGCACTCCTGCCGTGGCCCCTTGGAGCACAACGTTGACTGACGGCCTTACCCTCGGCGATACCCTTTCCTGGCCCGCCCGCTACCTGCCTCGCAAGACCGCGCTGGTCACCGGTACCGGGGCCGCACGGCGCGCATGGACCTATGCCGGCCTGGATGTCGAAGTCAACCGCCACGCCAATGCCCTGCTCTCGGTTGGCATCGGCAAGGGCGACGTCGTGGCGGCCTTTCTCTACAACACGCCGGCCTTCGTTTTCACGCTGCTGGCCTGCGCCCGCATCGGCACGGTGTTCAACCCGGTCAACTACCGCCTGGCTGCGCAGGAACTGGCCTATATCCTGAACGACGGCAATGCCCGGGCGCTGGTGTTCGAGCAGGAAGGGGCCCCGGTCGCGGAAAAGGCAGCCGCGCAGGCCACCGGCAAGCCGCTGCTGATCTATGCCGAGGACGGCGCCGCGCCGTCGTTTGCCACGCACCACCTGGCCACGCTGGCCGCCGGCCAGCCCGCCACGGCACCGGACGTCATCGTGCATGAGGACGATCCTTGCATCCTCATGTACACCAGCGGCACTACGGGCCGGCCCAAGGGCGTCGTGCACACCCACCGCAGCAAGCTGTTCCACAACGCCATGATGCATCAGGCCATGGGCCTGACGCGCGAAGACGTAGGCCTGTCGGTGGCCCCGCTCAACCATACCGCCGAGCTGCATACCAGCTTCCTGCCCCGGCTGCAGCTTGGCGCCACCCAGGTACTGCAGCGGCGCTTTGACGCCAGCGAGGCCTGGGAGCTGGTCGAGGCCGAGCGCGTCACGCATTTCTTTGCGGCACCGACCATGGTCGGCATGCTGCTGAACCATCCCGATGCGCAGCGGCGCGATCTTTCCTCGCTGCGGCTCGTGGAATATGGCGGCGCCTCGATGGCTCCGCACCTGATCCGCGAATGGGACCGCAAGATCGGCGCTGGCCTGGTGCAGGTCTACGGCACCACCGAGATGGGCCCCTGCATGTCGGTGCTCTACCCGCACGAGCAACTGAGCCACGCGGGCTCGGCCGGCCTGCCGTCGCTCGGCCACGACCTGGTGGTGGCGCGGCTGCGCGACGACGGCGAGCCGACCGATCCGTCACAGCCGTGCGCACCCGGCGAGGTCGGTGAAGTGCTGGTGCGCGGGCCGTGCATGATGCGCGGCTACCTGAACCGGCCCGACGCCAATGCGCGGGCACTGGCCCATGGCTGGTACCACACCGGCGACCTCGGCAGCCTGGACCAGGACGGCTACCTCTGGATCCGCGACCGCATCGACTACATGATCAACTCCGGCGCCGAGAATGTTTACCCGCGCGAGGTGGAAGACGCCCTGATCGAGCATCCCGCCGTGCTGGAGGTTGCGGTCCTGGGCGAATCCGATCCGACCTGGGGCCAGGTGGTCGGCGCCTATGTCGTCGCGCGTCCGCAAGCGCAGGTCAGCGCCGAACAGCTCGACGCCTTCCTGCTGCAAGGCGACCGGCTGGCCGCCTACAAGCGGCCGCGCCGCTACCATTTCCTGGAGGCGCTGCCCAAGACCACCAGCGGCAAGATCCAGAAGCACATGCTGCGCGCCGGCTGACGGCGGCGCGGTGTTGCGGCCGGGGGATGATGGGGGTTGTCGGTGCTTGGCGGGCGTTTTCGTGGTTGACGAACGGCCCGAGGTGGTGAAGACGGTACAGGGCATAGCCAGACTGCCTGCCGCGTAGATGATCAGGATAGAGACGTCAGATGAGCGAACCCGGATTACGTGGTGGCCCCTCCTAACCACGCCATCGGTGGGACGCCTACGGCTGCGCTGCGCGCGGGTCGGCGAAACAGCGGCGCCTGCCAAGCACGACAACCCCAACCCATCTTCTGAACACGGGCAGTCCCGCAGGTGTCTCATCTTCCTGACGCGTCAAACCCCGTCAACAGGGAATAGACCAGAGTTCGCTCACGAAACCCGCACTCGGCATGGGGTCATGCAGAGCGCGCGCATATATCGTATAGTCACGATACACATTTTGATGTTTCCCGATATATGGTTCGTGAATCACCGAAACAACCTGCGCCGGACACCACCCCCGCGAAGCCCGAGATCGACGTGGATGCCATCCACAAGGCCCTGGCCAATCCCGTGCGGCGGAAAATCCTTGCCTGGCTGCGAACGCCGGAAGCGTATTTCGCCGAGCAGGAACACCCGCTCGACATGGGCGTGTGCGCGGGGCTGATCGACACGCATTGCGGACTGTCGCAATCGACGGTGTCGGCACACCTTGCGACGTTGCAGCGTGCGGGGCTGATCCGCGCCCGGCGCGTTGGCCAGTGGGTCTTCTTCAAGCGTGACGAAGAGACCATCCAGGCGTTTCTCGACCATATCCACCAAGACCTCTGATTCGTACCGGCATGGCGCTGCCGCGTCTTGCCATTGCCCTGACCTCCGCACTGACCGTGCGTCCTTCCCTTCCATACGAAAGGCCAGACCTCATGCCTACTCTCTTCGATCCGATCCGCATTGGCGACCTCGACCTGCCCAATCGCGTCATCATGGCGCCGCTGACGCGTTCGCGCGCAGTCGGTGGCCAGCGCGTGCCGAACGCACTGATGACCGAGTATTACGTACAACGCGCGTCTGCCGGCCTGATCATTTCCGAAGCCACCGCGGTGACGCCGCAAGGCGTGGGTTATGCCGACACGCCGGGCATCTGGACCGACGCGCAGGTCGCGGGCTGGAAGCAGGTGACCGACGCCATCCATGCCGCGGGCGGCCGCATCTTCCTGCAACTCTGGCATGTCGGCCGGATCTCGGACCCGATCTTCCTGGACGGCGAACTGCCGGTGGCACCGAGCGCTATCGCAGCCGGCGGCCATGTGAGCCTCGTGCGCCCGCAGCGCGCCTTCGTGACCCCGCGCGCCCTGGAAACCGAGGAAATCGCCGGCGTGGTCGCGGCCTACCGCCACGGTGCCGAGAATGCCAAGAAGGCAGGCTTCGACGGCGTCGAAGTCCACGGTGCCAACGGCTACCTGCTTGACCAGTTCCTGCAGGATTCCACCAACAAGCGCACCGATGCCTACGGCGGCTCGATCGAGAACCGCGCGCGGCTGCTGCTGGAAGTCACCGACGCCTGCATCGATGTGTGGGGCGCCAACCGCGTCGGCGTGCACCTCTCGCCGCGCGGCGATGCGCATTCGATGGGCGACTCCGACCCGGCGGCGACGTTCGGCTATGTGGCACGCGAACTGGGCAAGCGCGGCATCGCGTTCATCTGCGCACGCGAGGCGCTGGGCGACAATCGCCTCGGGCCGGCACTAAAGGCGGCATTCGGCGGCGTCTATATCGCCAACGAGAAGATGACCAAGCAGACCGCCGAACGCGTGCTGGCCGCCGGCGAGGCCGACGCCGTCGCGTTCGGGCAGCTGTTTATCGCCAACCCGGACCTGCCGCGCCGCCTCGAGCTCGACGCATCGCTCAATGCGCCGCGCCCCGAGACGTTCTATCACCCGGGCGCGGAAGGCTATACGGACTACCCGGCGCTGGTCTGACGGCTCCGACGGCCGGTCGCACCGGCCTGCCAGGGCCAAGGGAACCCGCGCTAGTTCGCTTCGGCGAAGTGAAAGGTTCCCTTGCCGCGTGCCTTGGCCATGTACAGCGCCCTGTCCGCGATGCCCAGCAGGGCATCGGCCGTGCGTCCTTGCGGCCGGACATGGGCGATGCCGACGCTCACGCCCACCCGGACCTCGGCCCCATTCGACAACCGGTATGGCGCGCTGATATCGCGCAGGAGCCGATCGGCCAGCAACCGGACGCTGTCGCGCTGGTCATCGCCAAGCACGATCACGAACTCATCCCCGCCGATCCGTGCCACGCGCGCGCTGCCGGGTACGCCGGCGCGCATGCGCTCGGCGACGTGCTGGAGCAGTTCGTCGCCACCACCGTGGCCATGGATATCGTTGACCTGCTTGAAGCCATCGAGATCCAGGTAAAAGAGCGCCAGCCGCTGCGACGGCAGGTCGTCGCTCGCGTTGGTGCGCCGGATCTCCGTCAGGATGCTGGCCCGGTTGAGCAGCCCCGTCAGCGAATCGTGCCGCGCACGATGCGCACTCTCCTGCTCCGACTCCATGGTCGCCACCAGCATCGCGTTCATGCGAAACGAGGCGCTGGTCATGCTGGCGACATAGACGGGCAACTGGACCAGGGTCAGCAGGAGCAACGGCTCTCGCGCGACCAGGGCGCCGAGACAGCACGGACCAAGCGCCAGGAGAATCATCAGGCCGGTCATCCTTGGCGCGCCGAAGTTCCTGAAGCAGATCCCGCCGATCATGGCGGCCGACGACAGGCACGCCAGCGCGGCCGCGAGCCAGTCGCCGCTGGTAATGCTCAGGTAGGTCCCCAGGCCAACGCTGAACGCCCAGACCATGCTCAGCAGTACATGCAGGTCAGTATGCGTGGCCAGCCCGGCCCGCGCCCTTCGCTTGGCGGAAGTCAGGACGCCGATGCGCGCGGCACAGATCATGCATTCCAGCGCCAGCCAGAAGAAAAATTGCGTGCGTGGCAGATGCCAGGTGATGAGCGCCGCCACCAGCAGCGTATTGATGACGCCGCCGATGAAAATGGACAGGGTGCCGAACAGGCTGCCCACCAGCGCATGCCGGATATCCGGAGAGACCGGCCTGCCGGGGTCCACGAGCCACTTCATCGGCTGCCAGCGCGGCAGCGTGAACACCCCTGTCGAATCCGGCATAAACCTGTGCCTCTGCTTGCGTTGAGCGTGATGGTTGAAGACACCTGGCGGATTTCGGACGCAGTCCGCGACGTCCTGCCCTAGAACTCGCTTGCGCCGATTTCCTGGGTCCGGGCATGGCCGCTGCGCGCGCCATGGAGGGTGAGCGACATCCGGCTGTATCGCGTGCCATTGCCTTCGGCAATTTCTTCGAGTTCGAATGGCTCCGTCCTGGAGATCTCCCCGGTATCGAGATCCATGAAGCGAACATCGAAGTTGCCGGAAGCCATATTGGCAAACTCGAAGGAAGCTCCCGCCTTGACCAGTGCGAAACGCACCGGGACCGGGTCGCCGCCCTCCAGCGAGAACACTTTCAGGAAGACGTCGGCCGGGTTGCGCGAATTGTCGACCGTCAGTGACGACAATCCCCCCGTCTTGCGAATGGGATAACCGGGAACGTAGCTGGACCACGCCGGCCAGGACTGGCCGTTCGGCGCAACGGGCGGGCGCACATAGCGCGGCTGCGCTTGCGTCGGCTTCCATGGCGTCGCGGGAGCCGCGCGCGACTCGCCAGGCGTTTCCGGCACGGTCACGACCTCAGGCGGACGGGAAGTCTCCGCCGGCATGCGCGCTGTCGGAATGATCAGGTAAATCGCGGCCCCCGCAACCACCAGCACGAACAGCGTCTTTGAAACAGTGTGGTTGGCGGCCGGCTTTGCCGTCCCCTGTGAAGGCGCCGATGCCCGCGATGCTGTCGACGCCCCGGGACGAGCCTGGCGCGCTGCCGACCCTGCCCTGGAAGCCGGGCTCGTGGAGGCGCCAGAGGCTGTCGAAGCCGGCCTGGCCCGCTGCCCGGCACTGGCGGACGCCACCGCCTTTGCCTTTTCCTGCGCCGCGATCCAGGCATCGTGCTGGGCGCGCTTTGCCGGGTCCATCAGGACCTCATAAGCCGTGTTGATAATCGTCATGACCCGGTGGGACTCGGAAGAGTCCTGGTTCCGGTCCGGATGATGCTTTTGACTTAATGCCTTGTATGCCGCCCGAATAACCTCAGGCGGGGCGTCACGAGAAATCTTCAGATTATCGTAATGGGTATGCATTCTCGATGCCGGCGCATAAAGGTCGGGATCGATTTTACCGCCCGCGCAGTAACAAGGGAATCTCGCTTTGCCGGCATTGAAAGGGCAATTTGCCATGAGCCAGTTAATCGGCATGCCATAGGACGGGGAGTCGTGCGGCCACAAGGCTCGCTTTTCGGACGCTCCGCGTGTCCGTAACCCTCGCTAACGTCAACCTCCTTGTGTGTCACCATTGTGTCGACCACCATTCAAATGGCAACAAATCGGCCTGCTCTTCCCGCAAGCCGGGTCCGGGTCTTTAACTTTCCAGAGGAGGAAGTCAGTATGACCAAGAGGATTGCACTGGTTACGGGTGGCATGGGCGGCCTGGGAGAGGCTATTTCCATCCGCTTGCATGATGCGGGCCATACGGTGCTGGTAACCCATTCGCCGGGCAACACCAAAGTCCAGGAATGGCTGGCAACCATGGCAGCGGGCGGTCGCGAGATGAATGCATACGAAGTCGATGTGGCGGACTTCGATAGCTGCCAGGCATGCATGGCGAAGATCCTGGGCGAAGTGGGCCACGTCGATATCCTGGTGAACAACGCCGGCATCACGCGTGACATGGCCTTCAAGAAAATGGGCAAGCCTGACTGGGATGCGGTACTGAGGACCGACCTCGACTCCGTATTCAATGTCACCAAGCCGCTCTGCGAGGGCATGGTGGAGCGCGGCTGGGGCCGCATCATCAACATCTCGTCGGTCAACGGCTCCAAAGGCGCCTTTGGCCAGACCAACTATTCCGCCGCAAAGGCTGGCATGCATGGATTCACCAAGGCGCTGGCCCTGGAGGTCGCCAGGAAGGGCGTGACAGTCAATACGGTGTCGCCGGGCTATCTGGCCACCAAGATGGTGATGGCCGTGCCGAAAGACGTCATGGACAGCAAAATCCTGCCCCAGATTCCGATGGGCCGTCTCGGCAGGCCCGAAGAGGTAGCAGGACTGGTGGCCTTCCTTTGCTCGGAAGATGCGGCCTACCTGACGGGGGCAAATCTCGCCATAAACGGCGGGCAGCATATGGACTGAAGCCTGCATGGGTGCCTCCTGGGGCGGCTTGCCCTCTCCCGGCACGCTGCGCACTGGCATCGTCCGACCGAAATCCGGGCTGGCCGGCTGAATGCGGCCGTCCGACCGCCGTGCAGATGCGGCGTGCGAAGGCGCCAGCCGCTTACTTGCAATACAGGTAAAATCAAAATATTTGCATCTCAGGTAATTTGCATTTACCTGTAATTCAACTAAAATGGTTTTACCCGAATTTCAGGTATTTCAAATGATGCAAGTGCTCTCGACGCCATCTCAGCTAGGTCAGGTCTTGCGTTCGGCACGCCGGGCGAAGAAGCTCACGCAAGGCCAGGCCGCCACCAGACTGGGTCTCAGCCAAAGCCGGCTGTCAGCCTTGGAACTGGAACCTGAAGCCATCTCCGCGGAACAACTGCTGGCTCTGGTGAGCCTTTACGGGCTGGAATTACTCATCCAGTCGAAGGGCCCGGCCCCGACATCCGAAGAAACGGAGTGGTAACGACCGTGGGAAGAAAGTCACACACTCGGGCGCTGTCCCTCTGGGCCAATGGTCTTCGGGTTGGCACCTGGCGCATCCCGCCACACGGTCCAATGGAGCTCCAGTACGACGAAGACTGGATGCGATCTGCCGCCGGCCGTCCCTTGTCCCTGTCATTACCGTTTGGCGTTGACAACTCTCCCTTGAAGGGAGCCCGAGTCCGAAACTACTTTGACAACCTCCTGCCAGATAACGACAACATCCGCAGGCGGCTCGCCACCAGGTTTCAGACCGGTTCCACCGACGCTTTCGACCTGCTGGAAGCCATTGGACGCGATTGCGTTGGCGCTGTCCAACTCCTCAGGGAAGATGAGGCTCCTCAGAATGTCGACCGGATTGAAGGCATCCCGCTATCCGATGCCGACATCGAAAAGCTGCTTGAGAATACGGTTACTACAACGGGGCCTGGAACGGTCAGGGAAGACGAGGATTTCCGCATCTCCATTGCGGGCGCCCAGGAAAAGACCGCCCTGCTCTATCACGAAGGAAGGTGGCTGCTGCCGCATGGCGCAACGCCTACCACGCATATCTTGAAGCTGCCGCTCGGCCTGGTCGGCAACCGCAAGGCGGACTTGACGACTTCGGTGGAGAACGAATGGCTTTGCATGCAGCTGGTCAAGGCGTTCGGACTCCCGGTGCCCGACTGCGAAATACTGACCTTCGGCAAGCAGAAAGTGTTCGTCGTCAAGCGGTTTGACCGACAGCTACATCGCAGCGGCCAGTGGATCATGCGGTTGCCGCAGGAGGACTTCTGCCAGGCCCTCGGCGTACCTCCCCATCTGAAATACGAAGCAGAAGGCGGCCCGGGGATGGCCGACATTGCGAGAATTCTCCGGCAATCGCAGACGCCCGAGCGGGACCTCGAGACCTTCCTGGCAGCACAAATCCTGTTCTGGATGCTGGCCGCGACTGACGGACATGCCAAGAACTTCAGCATCCATATGCTGTCGGCGGGGCGCTACAACCTGACGCCACTCTACGATATCTTGTCTGCCTGGCCCATTATCGGCGATGGGCCCAATTGCATCTCTTACCATAAAGCCAAGCTTGCCATGGCAGTCGATGGCAAGAACCGCCACTATCACCTGAAAGACATTCGGCGCCGCCATTTCAACGCCATGGCCCACAGGTGTTATGCGGGCGAAACTGCAGAGCCAATCCTTCGCGATTTAATTGCGCAAGTTCCCTCGGTTATTTCGAGCGTAGCAGGACAGCTCCCTGCTGGATTCCCGGCTCGGGTCTCCGACCGAATTTTCGAAGGCCTTCAGGCATCGGCGAAGCGTCTGGAAGACATGGAATCTGTCGTGGTGAGGTGACGGCAATCGGCAATTCCGGCAGATATGCCTGTGAAACGCCGGACATTGTCATCACCTTCCTACGATCAATGCCTGGATCCCGCGGCCACCACTCCCGCCTTCGAGTACTGCAACAGCACACCCGACGACGCGACCGCAGCAGCAGTCAGCGGCAGGCGATCCGCCCGCTGCGTCGCGACGAATGACTTGCCATCATCCGCGCTCGTCAGGAGGACGCCGTCCAGCGCCGTGGCAAACACTTTGCCATCCTGCTCGCGAAACGCGGTCACGGAGCTCTTGGCGGGACTGGCCGCCGGCTTCCAGCTGGCGCCGGCATCGTCGCTTCGGTAGATCGTTCCCTTCAGTCCCCCAACCAGCAAAGCGCCGCTCTTCAGGTACGTGCCGGCCCAGAACGAACCCTGGTACCCGGTCTCGACATAAGTCCACGTTGCGCCATCATCAACGGAGCGCAGGATTCGACCGCGCTCCGCCGCCACGAGCAGTGCACCGGGGCCGCCGGCGAAGACCGCGTAGAGATTGGCATCGGCGCCCTTCTGTGCGGCCGGATGCGGGAGTTCGACCTGCGTCCATGTCTTGCCACCGTCCTCGGTCCGCAGCATCAGCGACCACAGGCCGACCGCCACGCCGTGCATCGTATCCCGGAAGTAGACCGAAAAGAGCGGCTGGTCGATCTTAGTGTCGAGCCGCTGCGTCTGCCACGTGCGGCCTCCGTCGGCCGTGTGCAGGATCGCTCCCCAATGGCCGACGGCCCAGCCCTGCTGCGGATCGGCGAAATGCACCGCGTTCAACGTAGCCCGCAGCGGCACCTTGTCGGCCTGCCGGTATGACTTCCCGTCATCGTCTGACAGCAGCACGATGCCGTGCTCCCCCACCGTGACGACGCGACTGCCGGCGTTGGCCGCGCCCAGGACGGACGCCCTGGTCGCGTGGCTGGCCGCCTCGGCGGGTTGGGTGAATGGCTGCGCAGCGTCGGCGGCGCTTGCGGCAGGGGCGCCCATCGCACCGGCCAGGGCAAGCGCCAGTACCGGGCAGGTCAGCAGTTTCGAGACGTTCATTTGCAGCACCTCAATGACTCAGCACACCGGGCGCCCGGACCGGTTTCCTGCGCGGGAAGATCATTTCCTGCACCACCGCCAGGGCCGGCAGCGCTGTCATCGCCATGACCAGGTTGACGATGAACATGAAGGCAAGCAGCTTACCCATGTCCGCCTGGAATTTCAGGGCAGAGAAAGACCACGTCGCCACCCCGATCGCCAGCGTGATGGCGGTAAAGATCGTGGCCACGCCAACTTCCTGGATGGCCTTCTCCAGCGCGGCCGTGATCTGCACGCCGTTCGCGAGATGCAGTTGCAGGCGGTTGTAGATATAGAAGGCGTAGTCCACGCCGATCCCCACGGCTAGCACCATCACGGGCAGCGTCGCCACGGTCAGGCCGATCTGCAGTTCCTTCATGAACCAGTATCCGATGAAGGTGCCGACGGTCAGCGGCACGCAACAGGCAATCATGGCGCGGAAATCGCGGTACGCCACGAACACGAGGATCAGGATCGCCGCGTAGACGTACAGCATCATCGGCAGCTCGGACTTCTCCACCTCGTCGTTGATGGCCGCCAGCACGCCCGCATTGCCGGCCGCGAAGCGGACGGTCACGCCGGTCGTCTCGTGGGTCTTGCGGAACTCGCGGGCGGCATGCAGCACGCCCTCGATGGTGGTCGCCTTGTGGTCCTTCAGGAACAGGTGGACGGCGGTCATGCTGCAGTCCTTGCTCATGTACCCATGCACACGACCGATCTCGGCGCTCAGCGCGGCGTAATTGCCGGCGTCGATGGGCACCACGGCCATCTTCGGGTTGCCCTCGTTGTAGCCCTCGCTGTAGGTCTTGAGCTGCGTCGAGTAGGACGAAATCGACGCCACGCCATCGGCCTTGCCCATCGCCCACACGAACTCGTCCTGCAGCATGCCGACATTGACGTTCCCGCAGGAGTCGGCCGGCGCCTCGAAGACGACGGTCAGCCAGTCCAGACCTACGTCATAGGACGATGAGATCGCCACGGCATCTCGGTTGAAGCGCGCATCCTCGCGCAGTTCCGGTGCGCCCGGCTGCAGTGTGCCAATCACGCGGTCACGGCTTTCCCAGGCGGCGACACCAAAGACTACGGCGGTCACAAGCAACGCAATGACGGCATTGCGGCGCTCGGCCACGCGCGCCAGCGAGCGCAACCACACGGCGCGCTGCTCGCGCTTTTCCATCGCCCTGGCCGCGTATGCCTTTTCGAAATGGAAGTACGACGCCGCAACCGGCAGCATCACGAGGTTGGTGATGATCTTGTACCCGACGCCGATCGACGCCGTGATCGCCAGTTCGCGCACCATCGGGATCGGGATCAGGATCAGCGTGACGAACGACACCAGCGCGGTCACCAGCGCCAGCGTGCCCGGCACCAGCAGCCCGCTGAAGCTCGCGCGGGCGGCCTCCATCGAACTCCTGCCGTGGGATAGTTCGCGCACGATGAAATTGATCTGCTGCACGCCGTGCGACACCCCGATCGCGAAGACCAGGAATGGCACCAGCACCCCCAGCGGGTCCAGCCCGAAGCCCAGCAGCCGCAGCGTGCCGAACTGCCACACCAACGACGTCAGCGAGCAGACGATCGGCAGGATGGTGAAGCGCAGCGAGTGGCAGTACCAGTACACCGCCAGCGCGGTCAGGACCAGCGCGATGCTGCAGAAGACCAGTACGCCTTCGGCGCCGTCGGCGATGTCGCCGATCTGCTTGGCAAAGCCGATGATCTGGACTTCGAAGTCCTTGTTCTCGAACTTCGAGCGGATTTGATTTTCGAGCAGCCGGTTGTACGCGATGTAGTCGAGCTGCTTGCCGTCGCGGTCCACCTCCACCAGTTCGGCCGTGATCATGCCGCTGGCCTGGTCGCGCGAGACCAGCGTGCCGACGAAGCCGCCCTGGCTCGCGGCGCGCTGGATGCTGGCGATGGTGTCCGGCGTCAGCTTCTCCGGCGTGATGGTACCGTCGATCAGCGGGTCGGCACGGAAGCCGTCTTCCGTGATCTCGTTGACGAAGCTGTTGGGCGTCCAGACCGACTGGACGCCGAGGCGATCCACGTTCGACAGGTTCTGCACGGCCTGTGTGACCTCATAGAGCCGGCCAAGCCCCTCTTTCGTCCAGATCGTGCCGTGGCGCGCCTTGACGACGACGGTAAGCCGGTTCGCGCCCAGCAGTTCGTCGCGATACTGCTGGAACGTCCTGATGTACTCGTGGCCGATCGGCATCTGCTTCTCGAAGCCGGCCTCCATGCGCAACTGCGACGCAAAGAATGCCATCGCCAGTGTGAACAGGCCGATGACGCCCAGCGTGATGTTTCTATGGCGGAAGACGATCCGCTCCAGCCATCCAGTCATTCTTGACAACACTTGCTTCCCCTTTGCAAAGGCGAGAATCCCGCGCATCCATTCCCGGGCTGAGGCGCGCTCCCCTCCCCGGGCCATGCCCCGGACGACCTTCAGGTAAACCAGTCAGGCCGCCCGAATCCTCCTCAGAAGTTCCTCGAAATGAACGCGCCGAAGAAATCCCGGTCAGCCAGCGGCTGATCGAACGTCGATGCGCCCTTGAAGAACATCGCGTAGTTGATGCCGGCCTGCCACGACGCCGGGTTCTTGTTGAACTGCACGTAGAGGTTCAGCGACTTGGCGCCCTGCATGTAATTCGAGCTGAAGCTCGGCGTGCGGCCGTTGACCGCCTGGAAGTAGGTGGCGCCCGGCGTCACCTGCCAGCCCGGCAGCAAGGTACCGTCGTAGGTCCAGTTGAAGTCGACGGTGTAGCCCCACGAGAACGACGTGCCCTGGCCGACGGCGATGGTCTGACCATTGGCGTCCGCGCCGGTCCACGTCCAGTAGCCGGCGGCCGGCACCTGCGTGACCGCCGTGCCGTCCGCAGCGGTGCGGTTGATGCGCGTGCCGGAGCCAATGCCCGGGTACTTCACGAACACCACTTCGGCGAGGAAGGTCGCGGTGTCGGCACCTAGCAGCTTCAGGAACGGCTTGTGGTCGCTTGGCGTCAGGCTTAGTAAGCCGGTCAGGTGAAGCTGGAATTTCTTCTTGTCGATCCAGGCGTCGCAGGTGGAGGCCGGCGACGCATTCGTGTTCGCGTCGGTCGGACCGCCCTGCCCGTAGCAGGCAGACAACGACACCGCATCATGCGGGCGATAGGAAAGCTCGGTACCGAAGGCCCAGTTGCCGACCGGCATGTTGGCGCTGATGCCATACAGCTTGCGGTCTTCCAGGTACTTCCAGCGTGCCGCCGAGCCATTGTCCGTGAACTGCAGGACTGGCGTCTTGTCGTGGTAGTTCAGCATGTAGAAGCCGAAATCGGCCTCAACCCCGGCAGGCTTATAGTGCATCGAAATGCCATATTGCCCCTGGCTTCGTGCCTTCACGTCGCCACCGATCGGTACTGCGAAGCCAGGCTGCTGTCCCGTGCGCGCCGCCGCGGCCGGGTCCAGGCCGCCAACGTTGAAGTTGTTCGGGTCGAGGTAGACCGCCTGGCGGCCCTTGTCGAACGTGTCGGCCACCGAGAAGTAAGTGCCGACCGGCGGGAAGCGGTACTGGTTCCAGCCGAACTGGTAGTAGGCTTCCATGTTCAGGCCGTGCCCGAGGCCCGACGCAAAGCTCAGCATCGGCGCCGGCAGGACCGCTTCCTTCAGTTGCGTGCCCGGCATGGAAAGGCGGTTCAGGTCATAGCCGTTAGTGGCGTTGATGCCGCCCAGGGCGAACACGCTTTCACCCCAGTTGATGACCTGGTTGCCCAGGCGCCAGCGGGCGCGCTGCTCGCCGATCTCGAACTCCTTGCTCACCCACAGGTCAAGCAGGCGCGGATCGCTCACGACCTGGGAGCGTGCGTCGCTGGACAGCCCGGTGCGCTGGGTGTTGGCCGCGGCAAAGTCATAGAGATAGCTGACCCGGCCCATGAAGCGGTATTGATCGGGCAGGCTCAGCAGCAGTTCGCTCGTTCCCTTCAGGTACGCGGAAAACAGCTGGCCGCGCTTGTAGTTCAGGTTGCCGTCGTCGCCGTTCGCCCACTGCCCCGTGTTCACATTGCCCCCGCAGTACGAGGGATCGCCGATCATCGAGCAGGACTGGCTTCCGGCCCGCATCCCGAGACCCGCGGTGATTGTTGTATCGAACGCCCCACTGATTGATTCGCCTTCGAACGTAAAGGCAAACGACGGCTGGGACGCCAGCGCGCACACCGCCGCGGCGATGGCGCTGATTTTGGCGGCTCGCATGATTCCTCCATCCTAAGTTGGACAAGATTGAAAACGCTGGACGCGTTTCCGGGCGTTTCGTGGCGGCGCGCCCCGTTTTTTATTCATCGTCGCCGCCACGCCCTTTGTTTTTCTGGTTACTGCCGCATTGACTGCTGCAGTTGCCCTCCTGGGCAGGCCCTACCGTTCGCTGATGGCGCGCAGGTTTTCGCCGGTGTAGAAGCTGTCCTTGAAGCGGACGTCGGTGGTCTGCGGGAACCAGCGGATGTCCTTGCTCGATCCGAACGGATGCAGGTCGAACACATAGCGCCCATCGGTCAGGTCATACTGGACAAACGGCAGCACGTCGCAGCTGCCGGTCTCGAAGACCGGCGTCACGTAGCCTTCGCGCAGCTTCCACAGCTTGCCCTGCGTGTCGTAGTCCTCGGCAACCAGGATGTTCCAGCTATCCTCGTCCACATAGAACGTGCGCTTCGGCGAGATATGGCGGGTGCCGGACTTGACCGTGGCCTCGATGACCCACACGCGATGCAGTTCGTAGCGGCGGAAGTCCGGGCTGACGAAGTTCTCGCCAAGCACGTCGTGCAGCTTGGCGGCCGGGTCGAACATGTTCACGTTGTTGTACGGAACATAGATCTCCTTTTTTCCGGCCAGCTTCCAGTCGAAGCGCTCGATGGTGCCGTTGAACAGCAGCGGCTGGTCCATCGTGTACTGGTTCTCGAAGCCAATCTGCGGCGCGTCATAGGCATATGACGGCATGCGGCGCACGCGGCGCTGGCCCGGGAAGTAGTAGAAGGTTTCGCTGACCTTGTCGGTATAGACCGTCTGCACCAGGCCCTGGCCGGCCAGTGCGGTCGGCGCCTTGTAGGCGTAGTACGTGAAGTACTCGACCGGCGGCAGGTCGGACAGGTTCTTGCTGCCCTTGGCACCCCACGGGAAGTACAGCGTCTGCACCGAGACGGCCTCGATCCAGTCCGTGCTGCCCTTGCGCGGCGACACCGCGGTCGTGTTCGATGGCAGCTCGACACCCACGCCGCGATAGCGCATCTTGAAGTTCCACATCACTTCGGCGCCGCTCTTCGGCATCGGGAACGGCGTGCCCGGCAGCGTCGCCTGCGCCAGGCTCCAGCCATCCGCACCGAGCTTGGCGGTGCCCACGTTCTTCTTCGTGTTCTCGACGACGAAGTCGGGCGCGCTGCAACTCCGGTGCGTCGGATACACGTCCATGCGGTATCCCTTGGTCTGCTTGATAAAGGCGACCTGGCCCGGGGTCAGCTTGTCGGCGAACTTGTCCACGTTGCCGGCGTCGATCGACACCTGCGGCTTCTCGCCCTTGTACTTCCAGAAGTCGGCGCGCTTCTTGCCGTAGCTCCAGCCGTGGCCGACGTCGCCCGGCGCCCAGGCCGGGACCAGGCCGTCCTTGCTGGCCGCCTTCTCTCCGCCCAGCGAAGTCAGGTCGTTGCCCAGCCGCTCGGCTTCCTGCGCGGACGCGCATTGAATCGTGGTGGCGCCGATGGCCAGCAGGCTGGCCAATGCGATCGAAAGGCGTTGTCTCATCGAAAGTCTCCTGCCTTGATTAGTTAATGCCGATTGATGTAAAGAACTCCGTTTGCCGAATGGCGATCACCTGACGTCCTGACCCGCGTCCCGCAATCCCTGGATGACCCGCTCGCGTGCCCTCGGGATGTCGACCGGCGCCGCTGCGCGCAGCCGGTGGACTTCGCCTGCCGTGTATGGCGCCGCGCCCTGTGGCATCTCTGTCTTGCTGAAGTTGTCGAGCATCCACGCCAGTACTTCGGTCACCTCCTGGTCCGAGAGCGGCGCGTTGGCCGTCCCCGGCACCTGCACGAGGAACGCCCGCCCTTGCGGCGTATGGAGGAACTTGCCGATCGACCCGCGCAGGTCCGGTATCCCGCTTGCCTCGTTGCCCGCGCCGTCCGTCAGATGGCAACCGGCGCAGCGCAGCATGTAGTTCTGCTTGCCGAACTCGGCGCCAAAGGCGGCAAGCGGGACAAGCGTTGTCGCCGCGAGCAGAAGAGGCCAAGGGAAACGCATCGCTACTCCCCGAGCAGCGTCTTGCGCAGCCCGTAGACCTGTGCGGGCTTCATCGGGCTCGTGCGTGCCTTGGACACGTCAGCCGCCTCCACCGCAAATCCCGCCGCGCCCGGGTTCAGTTCGCCAGACAGGTAGGTCATGACCGCGGCCAGCTCGGCGTCCGACATCGCGCCTTGCGGCGGCATGATGCCGTTGTAAACCTGCCCGTCCACGCGCAGCGTGCCGGACATGCCCGACAGGAGCAGGTGCGTCAGGTAATCCTTGCCCTGCGCCCCGCCAAGCTGCTTGTCCAGGCTGCCTGCCAGTGGCGGCGCCAGGCCCGGGATGCCCGCGCCACGTTCGCCGTGGCAGGCCATGCAGGCGGACTTGAATACGGTTTCCCCCGCGCTCTCGGCGTGGACGGAAGCCGCGCCGGGCAACGCGAAGGCCAGCGCGAGCAGCAAAGAAGTCGGCTTCATCGACATTTACCTCGCCTCCGCCACGCCCATCGATACCACCACCGTGCAGTGGTACGAGGTGCTGTTGGTATGCGCCATGCACCAGTTCACGTCGTTGTGCTCGCCCATGCGGTACCCGGGCTTGTCGCCGATGTTGTTGTTGCACGCGCAACGGCCGCAGGGCGTGCCGCCGCAGCAGTCGTTGTAGCTGATCAGGTAGTCCTTGCCGTCCTTCGGGTTGTGGCAGGTGCCGATCCATGCCACCTTCGACGCCTCCGTGCCAGGCGGGCAGGAATTGATGGTGCCGCCGCAGCAGGTGCAGAGAAAGCCGTCGATGGCGCAGTAGCGCCAGTACTCGCAGGCGGTGTCGTCCTGCACGCTGCCTTTGGCGCCGCCGCCGTGGCCAGCCGCATGGGCGTTAGTACGGTCAAAGGGCAGGACGGGCAGCGTGATCGCCGAGCCGAGCGCAAGCTTGCCCAGCCTCGTGAGGGCGGAACGCCGGGAAGTCCGGTGCGCCACGCCACGCGAGAGATTTTCGAAGAGCCGGTCGAACACGTTCATGTCAGTGCGCCCCCACCGCGTGCCCGTGTTCGTGCGCCGGTTCCCGGACCGTCAGGAAGTCCTGCACCGATGCCACGCCAAGTTCACGCGCGGTAAAGAGGCTCTCGAACTGTTCCCGCGAGTTCACCAGGCCCTTGGCCTGCACGGTGCCGGCCTCGCCGATCAGCACGGCGTAGGGCAACTTCGAGACGCGCCAGGTCATGCCCAGTTCGTGCGACAGTACATACGGGAACGCTTGCAGGCCTGCGCGCCGGACAAACTCGAGGTGTTCCGGCTGCTCGCCGTCCGAGGCCAGCACCACGCGCAGCCAGCCGCTTTCCCGCTGGGCGATGCGCTTCACGATGGGCAGCAGCTTCTTGCAGACCGGACAGGTCGGCGAGACGAAGAACAGCAGCGTGGCCGATTTTCCGGCCTGCCCGAACGGCGAGCCGATCTGCAGGTCCTCGCCAGCCAGCGTGCGGTACACATTCGCCGGGGCGCGGTCGCCGACCTTGGGACCGTCATCCATCATCAGCGCCCCCATGGGCGCCACGCGCTCGTAGAGCACGCCGATCTGCCGCGTGAGCGCAACGCAGATGGCCAGCACTGCCAGGAGCAGGATCCAGAGTAAGACGTGTGAAATGAGGAGTGAATCGCTCATGGGTGTTGCCTCGCGGTGTTGGATACAGGACTGTTGGGACTGTTGGGACTGTTGGCGATGAGTTGGGTGAAGGCCACGTGGACGCCCAGAAGGCTCATGGCACCCCCCGCAATGGAGAGGTTGTCGAACAGGGACAGCGCACGCCCGGCGGGCACGGCGGTCAGGCCGGCGGCAACCAGGATCAGCACTGTGTTGCGCGCCAGGATCGGCCAGGACAGGCGCGAAGACCCCTGCGCCACGCCGCAGCCGCAGTCGATATCGACATTGCCGCGCGCGAGGTTGATGCCGACCGCCAGCGTGACGATGCCGAGGAAGCCGACCGGCACCCAGGCGCCCCCGCTTACGGACAGCAGTTGCAGCGAGAGCACGCCGCTGACCGCTTCGAGGGCAACCACCAGCATGGCGGCGGCTTTGACGGCGGCATCGGGAATCAGGCGATAGGCGGCGATCGTGCCGGTGAACTCCTCGAATGCCATCGCCTTCAACGTGGCGCCGACGAGGAACAGCAGGGCCAGGAACGTGCGTCCCACGCCGTGCGCCACCGGATCGCAGATCAGGTCGAGGCTCATTGGACCCCCAGGCTCACCGGAACTTCGACCAGCCCGTCCATGCGGGCCAGCGGCTTGCCGCGCCCGTTCGGATCGAGGCTCACCACGCCGGCCCTGGCACCGTCCAGCACGAACAGCCTCGGCCGCTCACCCCGGCTGACTGCAAGCGCCATCGCGTTATTGCCTGGCAGGCGACTGACCAGCTTTTGCGCTGACAAGTCGTATACCCAGATCTCCTTCGCCGGACTCTTCTGCGTGCCATTCGCGCCCTTCGGATGCATGGCGACGTAGAGACGGCCGGATCCTGCGTGCAGCGCGATCGGGTGGTAGCCGCCCGGGCGCCAGCCACCCTTCACGTCGGCCGGCTTCGTCACGAGATTCCACGGCTCGCCGAACGTGGCGACCTCACCCGCGAGATTTACCGGGTGGACAACGCCGTGGTAGCTGACGAAGTAGTACTGGTCGCCGGTATTCGCACTGGAAATGAAGACCGGATCCTTGTCGGGATCGAAGAACTTCCTGCTTTTCTGCTGCGATACCGCCTTGCCTTCGGCGTCGAGCGTGACGGTCAGCAGTGTGCCGTCGCCGCACAATGTCGAGAAGCGGTTGGGTGCGCTCATCGACGGCGCGATCGACCAGCAGCCCGGCGTAGGCACCTCGCCGATGAAGGTGTGGTTGCGCACGTCGACGACCGAAACCGAGGTCGCCGGGGTCGCGTTCTGCACCAGGACAAAGTGGCCGTCCGAAGTGGCGTGCATCAGGTCGCGATATGGCAGCGACTGCGCATGCTTGGGCGGGATGCGGATCTCGGCCTTGCGCTTCAGGGTCAGCGCGTCGAGGACCTCGATCTGGTCGAGACGGTCCCCGCGGTTGAGCTTCGAGTAGTACTGCGTGGCGATATAGATCTCGCTGCGATCCGGCGACAGGGTGGTCAGCCCCATGCCGCCGGTGGCGAACACGCTCAGCACGCGCATCTTGTCGCCGTCCACGATAACGAGGCGCGAATCCGCGAGATGGGACAAAGCAGCGTCCTGCAGATACAGGCGGTACGGGTTGCCGGGCGCAAGGACCTCTGTGGTCAGCGTCTCGGGCTCAGCGTGCGCGGACATCACGATGGCTGCGCACGCACACCCCATGAGAGCCTGGCACACGCGCCGGATGGGACTGGTAGTACGGGTCTTCAAGTTGGGGCTCCACGGATCGGCTCTGCTGTGCTGTGCTGTGCTGATGCATTCAGGTGCAATGCCGACTTCTGTTTCGTCATCACAAGTCTATGGATGGCGCTATCGCATCGTTATCCGTTTTCCGCATTTCTGCGTGCACTGTTTGCGTGCGTCCTGCGCAGGCGTGCCGCACGCTTCGCAGGCGCTGTGGCGCGAAATGCAACGCGTTGCCTCGATTTCTGTTGCATGGGTCTTTCCCGGATTGCTGGCACTGCATTTGCTACGTATAAAGTCGTCATGATGGGCCGTTTGCAAGCGCATCCAATGCGCGGAAAAACATGAACCACCGATTTGAAGAGATACGCGCTGAGCGCAACGGCATGAGTACCCATGCGACCATCCGCTCGGTCGTCACCAATGACGTGCATGAGCAGGCCTCAGGCCTTGCGGAGTGGGGCCAGCACTACGAGCAGTTGAGCGCGGGCAGGTTCGACGGCGCCGTGACGGAGATCCGCTTCCTCGATACGCAGATCTACGGGGAGCGCTCCAACCAGTCCGTCCATATGACCGGCGATGGCATCCCAGGCACGCGGAATTTCACGATTCCCTACGACATGAGCGGCTCCGGTTCGTTTCACGGGCACCCGCTCACCGACGATTCCCTGCTGATGTTCGCTTACGGCGACAGCCTCGATTGCCGGACCCCGCGGGAACTGCGTCTTGCCGGGGTCTCCTTTGATACGGGCGTACTTGCAGAGCACCTGGAAAGCACATCGCGCGACGATGTCGTGCATCGGCTGACGGGCAAGCACATGGTGCCGGCCGAGCGCGGCGCCATCGGCCGCATGCGTCTGCTGATCGTGTCCATGCTCGCCACGCTGGCCGGCGATCCCGTGCTGCTGGAAGACGAGGCGATCCAGCGGAACCTGCAGAGCTCGCTGCTGGACAACGTCTCGATGCTGCTCGCCACATCGGAAGAGCTGCCGCCGGTGCCGGCGTCGTACAGTGCGCGGCGCGCCATCGTCGAGCGCACGAAGAACTATGTCATGGCCAATATCGGCGAGTCGCTCACGATTGCCGATCTGTGCCGGGCCGCTGCCGTGAGCCGACGCAACCTGGAGTACTGCTTCAACGAGGTCCTGGCGCAGAGCCCGGCGCAATACCTGCGCACGGTGCGCCTGAACGGCGTGCGGCGCGAGTTGCGCAAGGAAGAAGCCAGCAATGTTCAGAGCGTGGCGGCGCGCTGGGGCTTCTGGCACATGAGCCGTTTCGCCCAGTCCTACCACGCCATGTTCGGCGAACTGCCCTCGGAAACCCTGCGCGAAAAAAGGACGGTGCGCGTCTCCGCGTGAGTCCGCGGCCACCGCGCACCGGCTTTCCGGCTGCCTTTCAGGCCGGTTTCAACGTTCCCTTCCCGCCAGATATGCCTCGACAGCCGTGCACGCGTATTCGATCAGCACCGGCGTAAGGTTCCTCGCCGTCTCCGTTTCCTTCTTCTCATGGACCCAGCCAAGATAGGTCGTTCCCCGCGCGGCCATGAACAGCGGCAATCGCGTCAGGTCGGACTCGGGCAGCGGCCTGTGGGTCCGGTAGCCGCGCAGGAAAGCTTCGAGTGCGACGTTGAAATCAGACTTGTCACGAACGAAGTAGAGGGACGTCGCCAGGTCGAACAGATGCCAGCCGAACCCGGCGTCGTCGAAGTCGATCACGCGGATGCGGTCCCCCTCCACCATCAGGTTTTCCGGCACCAGGTCCGCGTGGATCAGGCCAAAATTGCCGCTGTTCTTGCCGTACGCGACCAGATCACTCTTGATCGCGATCTGCGCTGTTTCAAGCAGTGCTCGCTGCAACGGGCTTAGCTGCTCCAGCTCCCAGAAGCGTCCCCACAGCGGATCCGGCCCTGCCAGCCCCTCTTCGCACCATTGATGCCGGACGAAGCCCGCGGGCGGACGCCATGCGCTGCTGTGGTTGTGCATCCGCGCCGAAATCTGGCCGAGGATGAAGTAGCAGGCCGCCACGGCGTCATCGCCGACCTGCAGGCCGGATTCGAGCGCTCCAAGCTGCCGCCCTTCGACCCACTCCAGCACATCGACCTGGCGGCCTTCCGGCAGGTCAGTCGTGCAGATCCTTTCGAACAGCTTGCCCTCGCGCGATGGGATCACGCGCGGGACCTCGATGCCGGATGCCGTCAATGCCCGCATCCAGTCGAATTCGGACTGCAGGGCATCGTCCGAGTGGTAGCCGCCGCGATGCACGCGCAGCACCACCCGTCCGCCGCCCCGAAGCCCGACGCGAAAGACGGCGTTCTCCCGGATCTTGATCGGCGCGATCTCGGCATGGTCGAGATCCCATCGGCCAAGCGCCTGCACAGCGAGGCGCTGCAAGACATGCGGGTCTTCACCCGCTTGCTGCGAACTGGTCACTGGCATCCCCTCAGAGGCTGCCGAGCACGGCGTCGAGCGTGTCGAGCAACTGGTCGGCGTGCGCGGTCGAGAACGGCATGGGCGGGCGGATCTTCAGGATGTTGTCGTGCAGGCCGATGCGGCTGATCAGCACGCGCCGGCGGCACATCTCGCTGACCACGTGTTTCGCCACCGCCGTCGCCGGCTGCTTGCCCTGCTTGTCCTGCACCAACTCCAGCGCGAAGAACAGGCCGCTGCCGCGCGCATCGCCCACGATCTCGTGCTTCGCCCGGAGCCTGCGCAGACCGTTGAGCACGTAGTTCCCGACAATGCGGGCATTTTCCTGCAGCCCTTCCTCTTCCAGGACGTCGAGTACCGCCATCCCTGCCGCGCAGGACACCGGGTTTCCGCCGAACGTGTTGAAGTACATCGGGTTCCGGTCGGTGAACTGCGATACCAGCGCCTCGCGCGCCACCACCGCGGCCAGCGGGTGACCGTTGCCCATCGGCTTGCCCATTGTCACGATGTCCGGAACGACGCCAAATCGCTGATGCCCCCAGAAATGCGTTCCGAAGCGGCCGAACCCGCCCTGCACTTCGTCGCTGATGAAGACGCCGCCGGCACGGCGGACCTTCTCCACGGCGCGGGCGATGTACCCGGCCGGAATATCCGGCAGGCCTTCGCACGACAGCCCCGAGCACAGCAGCAGACCGGCCACGCCGACGTCATCCGCGTGGAATTCGTCGATCGCTCGCTGGATTTCCCGCGCGTAGGCGATCGCGAGATCCTCCTCGCTCGAATCGCCGCGCTCGCGGTACGGGTCGATGACGGGAATGGTCTTCACGTAGCGCCCGCGCTGTTCGGCCGTCGACAGGAATGAACTGATCTGCACGACCGCTGCGGTGTTGCCGTGATACGAGTGCGCGGTGCAGATGACGCCCATCCTGCCCGTGGTTTCGCGGGCCATCCGCAGCGCGAGTTCATTGGCCTCGCTGCCCGTGCAGCAGAACATCACCCGCGACAGCGCCGGATCGAACTTGTCCAGCAGGCGCTCGCCATATCGCACGACGTTTTCGTGCAGATAACGCGTGCTCGTGTTCAGCTGGCTTGCCTGCTCCGTGATCGCCTGCACCACGCGCGGGTGGCAATGGCCCACGTGCGGCACGTTGTTGTAGGCGTCGAGATAGCGGTTGCCGCCCGCGTCGAACAGCCAGACCCCATCGCCACGGACGAGGTGCAACGGCTTGTCATAGAACAGCGGCGAGTTCTTGCCCAGCACGGCAAACCGGCGTTGCAGCAGCGCCTCATTTCCCATCGTTTTTTCCCTCCGACAATGCAAGTTCAGTTAGGCCTGCGCAGCAGCGCCGCGTGCCGCAGCACCGGCAGGCCGATAGACATCCAGCTGAGGACAAACAGGCCGACCCCGACCCAGATCACGTGCGCGTATCCGCCCTCGGGAATCACCGCCGCCGCCAGCGCCGGGCCAATGGCAAGGCCGATCATCTGCATGGCCGTGGCCCCGAGCACTACCCTGCCGCGCCGGTCGAAGCCGGCCATTGCGGAGAGCAGCGTCGGGTGCGTCATGTTCCAGAAGAAGTTGTAGACGCAGACCACCACGCCAAACGTCGGGTACGACGTCTTGCCGACCAACAGGAGCAGGCACAGCGAACCACCGAGCATGCCGAGCGTGAGCGCGCTCAGCCGCCCGATCCTCGCGCCTGCCATGCCGGCGAACAGGGCCCCCAGCACGCCGGCGAACTGCGATACGGTCAGGGCGTTCGCCACCTGCTGCTCGGGCAACCCGTCCGCCGTGCCCATCAGGAACAAATACGCCCAGACCACGCCCTGCGCGCAGAAGTAGAGCAGCATCGCCATCAACGCGAGCAGCTTCATCCCCCCGGACAGCTCCACTGCATCGGCATCGATGGCTGCCGCGGTTTCCCCGCCCTCCGGCAAATGCCGGACGAATGGCAGGACGGTGAGCGGAAAGACCGCAAACAGGTAGAGCAGCAGCTTCAGGCCGCCGACGGCATACACCGTCGGCACGGCCCACAAGCCGGCCGCCCCGTATACCAGGACCCACATGATCAGGTAGCCGAAGTTCCGGTCCGGATTGCTGGTCAGGCCGACGGCCGCGAAGCTCAGCGACACCAGGCCGCCCGCGCCGACGCCCACCAGGAACCGGAGCAGCAGGAACAGGTTGTGACCAGTGACGAAGGCCGAGCCGGCATTGCCGGCGGCCATCATCAGCACCGACCACACCATCACCGCGCGCCAGTTCAGCCGATGCGCCACGAACGACAGGCAGATCGTACTGAATGCGAGCCCCCAGACTTCCACCGAGGCGGCATAGCCCGCGCTGGCTTCGTCGAAGCCGAGATAGCGGACGAACCCCTGTACGACCGCAGGCTGGACGATGAACACTTCCGGACCGACGACGCCAGCGAGGATCGCCGCCCACAGCCGGGCCCTGGAAGTCACGGCACTGCCCGGCAACGCGCGGACACTGCCCTCGGTGGTGAAGTCTGTGGTGGTCATGGCGCGTTGCCGGTCGCTGGCTCAGTACGCGAAGCAGACTGACTTCGTCTCGGTATAGGCGTCGATGATCGCCTTGCCGTGCTCGCGGCCAACGCCCGACGACTTGAAGCCGCCGAACGGCATAGCCGGATCGACCATGTTGTGCGAGTTGACCCACACGGTGCCAGCCTCGATACGGTCGACCACCTGCAGCGCCCTGTCGAGCTGATTCGTCCAGACGCTGGCGCCCAGGCCGTACTCGCTGGAGTTGGCGGCCGCGATCACTTCGTCCAGGTCGTCGTACGGCATGGCCACCAGCACCGGACCGAAGACCTCGTCGCGAACCAGCGACAGCGGCTTGCAGTGCTCGTTCGCCACCACCGTCGGCTTGACGAAGTAGCCATCGCCCGGCACGGCGCCGCCGCCCGAGACGATTTCGCCCCCCTGAGCGCGGCCTTCGGCAATCATGCCAACGACCCTGTCGCGATGGCGGGCCGACACCAGCGGCCCCATCTGCGTGCGCTCGTCGAAACCGGAGCCGAGCACGAGGCTGTCAGCCACCGCCGCGATGCCGCCGACGATCTCGCTGAACTTCGCGCGGGGCACATACAGGCGCGAGCCGGCGGTGCACACCTGGCCGTGGTTGAAGAAGATGGCGTTGGCCGCGCCCTCGATCGCCTTGCGCGGATCGCAGTCATCGAGCACGATGACGGGACTCTTGCCACCGAGTTCGAGCGATACGCGCTTGATATCCTGCCCGCACTGCGCACCTATGATGCGGCCGACCTCGGTCGAGCCGGTGAAGGTGACCTTGCTCACGTCCGGGTGGCGCACCAGCGCCGCGCCGGCGGTCTCGCCACGGCCGGTCACCACGTTCAGCACGCCTTTCGGGAAGCCGGCTTCGTGCGCCAGCTCGGCGAGGCGGATGGCCGTCAGCGGCGTTTCCTCGGCGGGCTTGAGCACGACAGTGCAACCACAGGCCAGGGCCGGCGCAATCTTCCACACCGCCATCAGCAGCGGAAAATTCCACGGCACGATCGCGGCGACGACGCCAGCCGGCACGCGGCGCGTGGACGCCTGGTAGCGCACGCCCGGCGGAAATGCCAGCGACAAGTCGATGGTGCTGCCCTCGATCTTGGTCGCCCAGCCGGCCATATAGCGCAGCCACTGCGCACTGCCACCCACTTCCAGCATCTTTGAGAAACCGAACAGCTTGCCCTGGTTCAGGGTTTCCAGCGCGGCGAGTTCGTCGCAGTGCGCTTCCACGAGGTCGGCGAGCTTCAGCAGCAGATGCTCGCGCTGGGCCGGGGGCATGCGCCGCCACGCATCCGACTCGAAAGCGCGCCTGGCCGCGCCAACCGCCGCAGCGACATCCTCGCTTTCTCCATCAGCCACCTGCGCGATTTCCGCGCCCGACGAAGGATCGTAGACAGCAAAGGTCTTACCGCTGTGCGCGCTGACCAGTTGTCCGTCGATGAACATCTGGGTATGGATATTTGCAAGCAGTTGCCGGATCTGCATTTCAACTCCTGATCTGTCCGGTATTCATACCGGCGCTTGAGAGACAAGACGGGGTGAAGCGCCAGCCGCGCGGTAGCACGGCTGGCACCTGATAGAAGTGGACTATCGGGTTCAGGCGGCGCGCTTCCCGGCCGAGCCTGTGTGTGCGAACATGATCACCACGAATGCGCCGAGCACGAGTACCACTGCCGCGTACAGCAGCCCTGACGTGAAGCTGCTGGTGACATCGCGCAGGTATCCGACGATCACCGCGTTCAGGGCCGCGCCGACGATGCCGGCGGCGTTGATGAACGCAATGCCGATGGCGCGATGATTCGCAGACATCACGAGGTCGGGCAGCGTCCAGAAAACCGTCATGGACGCATACGCACCGGCCGATGCCGCGCACAGGCCGGCAAGCTTGACCAGCGGGTCGGCGGCGAACGATGTGAGTGCCCAGCCGGCGCCGGCGAACAGCATCGGCAGCGCAACGTGCCAGCGGCGCTCCTGGTGCTTGTCGGAACGGCGGCCCCACACGACCATCGCGGCGATGGTGACAACGTGCGGCACGGCGGTCAGCATGCCGATGGCGAGATCGCTGCTGCCCTGGTTAAAGCTCTTGACGATCTGCGGTACCCAGGTGCTGATCATCCCTAGCGTGTTGACCAGCAGGAAGTAGGCAACGGCCAGTTTCATCACTGGCAGCGAGAACAGTGCCTGCGCCAACGACACCTCATTCCCCTCCACCTTCCGGACCGGGCTGCCGGCGGTATCCCTTTCCATCATCGCTGCCAGCCGCGCGCGCTCGGCGGGTGTCAGCCACTTCGCCTTTGCGGGTGTGTCATCCAGATATAGCCAGACCGCGATGCCAAGCAATGCCGAAGGCAGCCCTTCCAGCATGAACAGCCATTGCCAGCCGTGCAGCCCGTGCAAGCCGTCGAGCTTCAGCAGGTAGCCAGAAACGATGGCGCCGACTGCCGACGTGACCGGCATCGCGATCATGAAGAAGGCGTTGGCACGCGCGCGGTGCGCCGCGGGGAACCAGAACGTCATGTACAGCAGCACGCCGGGCAGGAAGCCTGCCTCGGTGATGCCGACCAGGACGCGCAGCACGTAGAGGCTGTTGGCATCCCACGCGAACATCGTCGCCGTGGAGGCGAGCCCCCACGCCACCATGATGCTGGCGATCCAGCGGCGCGCGCCGAGCTTGCCGAGCATGATGTTGCTCGGAATCCCGAACAGGATGTAGGCGCCGTAGAACACGGTGGACGCCAGGCCGAAGGCCGTGGCCGACAGGCCGAGGTCGCGCCCCATGGTCAGTCCCGCGAACCCGATGTTGATGCGGTCGAGGAACGAGAACACGAACAGCACGAACAGGAAGCCGATCAGCCGCCGGTAGATCTTCCCGACGACGGCTTCGTCCGCCGCGGCGTCCGCGGCATGGACGTCGGCAAAGTGCTCGCCCGCCTGGGGCGGCGATACGGCCGGGGCTGGCATGGCATCGATCATCAGATCGCGATCTGGTCTCATGATTGTCTCCTTTCTCTTCTGTGGATGGCCGGCGCGACGACTGCGGTGGGCTGATGCCTCTGTCAGACCGCTGTGCTGTGCGGTTCAGTGTCGCGCTGTGTCAGGGCGCCTAGCGCCCCAGCGCCTTGGCGGTCTGGCCGCCGATGGCGTAGTCGGTCCTGGGCACGTCGAGGAACATCACCCGGACCGAGGAACGGTCCACGCCCAGCGAATTGACAGCGGCGTCGGTAACCTCGGTGATGAAGGCCTCCTTCTGCTGCTGCGTACGGCCCTCGATCAGGTAAATCTGCATGACTGGCACTGCGTCTCTCCTTCTGCGGTTCGGTGGTTCTGGACTTCCGTTGTCTACGGTTGGAATCCCAGTGCAGGGTATGACGTACCGCGAGCGGGCGATATTGGGTCGCGTTCGGGCTCGACTGAGGATTCCGACGGGGGTGTGTAGGTATTTCCTTTAGGTCGCCCTGAAAGGGCTCATGACCGAGCCACCCGCGTGGGGCACTCCTGTAAAGAAATGCGCCCATGTGCCTGGGCGCTTATTTCGGCGCAAGCGCGGGCGGCGGACGCTATCGCGATCGCTGGACCCGGTGGAAGTCGCGGTTGAAATACACCAGACCGCCCCCCTCCTCGTTCACTGCGATGCGGTCGAGCGTGACGAAGACGACCGAGTGCGATCCCACCTCCTTGCAGTCGCTTATGGTGCCTTGCAGCTTGACGATGGCGTCGCGCAGGGCCGGCTGGTCGGCATCGCAATGGTCCCAGATATCCCAGGCGAAGCGGTCCTCCATCGGCACCTTGGTCATGCCGGAAAAGTGCCTGGCAAGTTCCTCCTGCTCGCTGCTCAACACATTGACGCAGAGGCGGCCATTGCGCTGGAAAATGCCGTGCGACGCACTGCCGCGGTTGACGCAGACCAGGATCGTCGGCGGCGAGTCGGTCACCGAGCACACGGCGCTGGCGGTGATGCCGCACCGGCCCGCGTCACCTTGCGTGGTGACGATATTGACCCCTGCGGGCAAGTGCGCCATGGCCTGGCGGAATTCGGTTTGATTGACGGCGTTCATCGGGTGGTCTCGCTAGGGGGCGCGGTCGGCCTGGTTGCCGACCTCGTTGCCGGCTTGTACGAAAGCGTAGGGCAATGCCCCCTCCACCCGCTATTCATAGGATCTACCCTGATTCACAGGGTTGTGCGCCACCTTCTACGTGTTTTCTTTATCGTGGACCCGGTAGTACCTGGTGTACGCTTCAAACCACAAGCACCCGCCGGGCAGAACGCACAACAGATGCACACCGGCCGGAAATATTCAGCATTTGCCACAAAGAGCGCCTCCGCCATGACCGCTTCATCGGCTATCGTCTACATCGTCGACGATGACAAAGACCTTCGCACCTCCCTGGCCTGGCTCCTCGAGACAGTGTCCGTCCAGGCCGAGTGCTTTGCCGGCGCGCGGGAATTCCTGGCCGCCTACGATCCGAAGCGGCCCGCCTGCCTGGTACTCGACGTGCGCATGCCCGAGACCGGCGGCTTCCAGCTCCAGCAGATCCTTAACGACAGAGGCGCTACGCTGCCGATCATCTTCGTCTCGGCGCACGGCGACATCCCCATGTCGGTGAAGGCGCTGCAGAACGGAGCCATCGACTTCGTCGAGAAGCCCTACAACCCGCAGCAGATGCTCGAAAGGATCCAGGCCGCACTGAAGCAGGCCGTGCAGATGCACGACAGCGCCGAGCAGCGCCAGAAGATCCGCGCAAAGCTGGACAAGCTGACCACGCGCGAGCAGGAGATCCTGTGCCGCGTGCTGGACGGCAAGGCAAGCAAGGTCATTGCCGACGAACTGCACATCAGCGTGAAGACCGTTGACGTCCACCGTACCAAGATTCGCGAGAAGCTCGGCGTGGTGAGCACGGCCACGCTGGTGCGGGACGTAATGGAGGTCTGGCCGTCGTCGAAGAGCGGTGCGCCAGGCTAGCGCGCCAGCCGGCAAGGCTAGCTGGCCGCCTGCTCCGCGCACAACGGTACCGAGAACGCGAACGACGTGCCGAACGGTGCGCGATTCTCAGCCCAGATGTCGCCCCGATGCCGCGACACAATGCTCTTGCAGAGCGCCAGCCCGATGCCGTTGCCGGCCGGCTTGCCAGAGAAGAAGCCGTCGAAGATCCGCTGGCTCGCCGCCTGCGGCAGGCCGCGCCCGAGGTCGTGCACGATCAGCATGGCCTTGTCACCCTGGTCGCCTGTCGTGCAGGTTTCGATGCGCAGCGTGCGCCGGTCGGGTGGCAGCGCCGCCATTTCCTCGATCGCGTTGAACGCGATATTCAGGATCACCTGGCCGATCAGCACCTTCTCGCAGCTGATCGGCAGCGCCTGCGGCGACAGCGCCAGTTCCAGCCTGACGTCCGCCTCCTCGCACTTCAGCGAGATGAAGTAGGCGCTGTCATGGACGATGTCGTTCAGGTCCACCAGCGCCTCGGCCTGCTCCAGCTTGACTACGTACTCGCGGATACTCTTGATGATCAGCGACGCGTGCTCAACCTGGCGTGCAGCCGCCTCCAGGCCGAAGCGGATCGAGTCCGGGTCGGCCTGGTTCTTCGCCAACCGCATGGAGACGCCCTCAATGAAGTTGCGCGTGGCCGCTAGCGGCTGGCTCAGCTCGTGCGCGATGGTCATCGCCATTTCTCCCATCGCGTTGTAGCGCGCGAGGTATTCGATCTCGCGCTCGCGTTCGCGCTCCAGTGCCTCGGCCTCGACCTGCGCCGTCACGTCGCGGAAGAGCAGCAGGTAGCCGCTGATGTCATCCTCGATTTCCACGTAGCGCGTGGCAGCCTGGTGCCAGCGCAACTCGCCCGTTGCCGCGCGCACCTGGAAGCGCGTGGAGAATGCGCCGCGCATCGCCGAATCGGGCGCGACGTGGTCGCGGAGCACCTCCAGGAGCGGGGTTTCGCACAGGCTGTCGAGCCCCGCTCCGAGCAGGTCGCCCTCGACGCGTCCGAGAATCCGGCACGCCGATTCGCTCACGTATGCCACGTGCCCGCCGCGATCGACCACGAGAACCCCTTCGGCCAGGTCCTGCATGAACGCCCTGAGCCGGCTTTCCGAGCGGCGCAGTTCGCGCTTGAGCGCTTCCTCCGCCGAAATATCGCGGAACTGCACCATCAGCACGTCGCGCGCCTCCAGCGCCACGCGCGTGGCGATGGCTTCCGACAGGATCTCGTTGCCGTTCTTGGCGCGATAGCACCACTCGATCACGCTCTGGCCCGTTCGGGCCGCCTCGTCGAGCCACTGGAGCCCGACCTCGCGCCGGTACTTTTCCGCACTGCTGGTCATGTCCGGCGCCTTCAGCGCCGGAAATTCCTCGAGCGTGAAACCCAGCGTCTCGCGCGCGGCATGGTTCGCCCACAGGATGGATTTGGTTTCGGCGTCATGGAGGATCACGCGCAACGTCAGCGCCTCGACCATGCGAAAGAAGTCGTCTTGTCCGAATCGATACATGTTGCCTCGAGCCATGCCGCTGGAATGAATCAACCCGCAGCGTACCGCCGGCAGAGCCCGGACCCGTATAGGTAATTCCTTTACGCATCCCCGGGAAACTGCGCAGCAATGCACGCCCCGCTCCAATTGTTGCCGCCCGGGGGCCGTCGATAGACTGCTTTCAACGGTCCATGCCGTTAGAACCGGCTCCCCCGGCCGGTCCCTTAGCCGGCCCACGCAATCCACCGGAGACAACCATGCTGCATTCCGCTGTGTCGGAAAGCCTCCTCAACCAGCACCCCGGCGTCGCCATGCCATTCGCCGCGCAGACCGAGCCGCGCCAGGCCGAGCTCGATCGCGTGCTGGCCGAAATCCGCGCCCGCCGCGAAGAATTCGATGTAAAGCGGTACGTGCCGCGGGATATGGTAGCCCAGCTGAAGCAACTGGGCGTCTACCGCGCCGCCGCACCGCGCTGCTTCGGCGGCGACGCGTGCTCGCCCGCGGAATTCCTCAGGCTGATCGAAACCATTTCCGAGGCCGACGGCTCCGCCGGCTGGGTGGCCAGCTTCGGCTCGGCACAGGTCTATCTCGCCGCCCTGCCGCGCGAGACCCTCGCACAGCTCTACGCCAACGGACCAGACGTCGCCTTTGCCGGCGGCCTGTTCCCGATCCAGCCAGCCGGGAAGGTGGACGGCGGCTACCGCGTCAATGGCCTGTGGAAGTTCGCCAGCGGCTGCAAGGGCGCGGACATCCTGGGCGTCGGCATCGGCGCCGGCGACGGCGGCAAGCCGCGTACCGCGGTGCTGCGGCCCGAGGACGTGGAAATCGTCGAGAACTGGGAAGTGATCGGCCTGCGCGGCACCGGCAGCCACGACCTGCGCGTCAACGACGTCTTTGTCCCCGACGAGTGGACCTTCGTGCGCGGCGGTCCGCCGACCATCGATGAACCGCTGTACCGCTATCCGTCCATCGCCTACGCCGCGCAGGTACTGGCGGTGGTCAACCTGGGCCTTGCCCGCGCCGCGCTGGATGAAGTGTCGCGCATGGCCGGCGGCCGCACCGGGATCACCGGCGCACCGAAGATGGCCGACCGCGCCTACCTGCGCATTTCGGTCGCCAAGGCCGAAGCCGAACTGCGCTCGGCGCACGCCTTCTTCTACGACGCCACCGAGTCCGCCTGGGACACGATCCTCAAGGGCGACAACCTCAGCCCCGAACAGACCAGCCTGCTGCGCCTGTCGGCCGTGCAGGCGACCCGCTCCGGCGCCAGCGCCGTGCAGGCGGCCTACCTGCTCGCCGGCACCGCCGCGATCTACGACGGCCACCCGCTGCAGCGCTACTTGCGCGACGCGATGGTCGTCACGCAGCACGCCTTCCTCGGCGAAGGCCTGTATGACGCCGCCGGCGCGGTCAGCCTCGGCGTGCCGCCGATGCCCGGCTACATCTGAAGCGCCGCACGAACCCACACCGACACCGACCGGAGCCAACATGCCGCAACCTGCCCAAAGC
Organism: Cupriavidus sp. WKF15; assembly: GCF_029278605.1. Taxonomy (NCBI): domain Bacteria; kingdom Pseudomonadati; phylum Pseudomonadota; class Betaproteobacteria; order Burkholderiales; family Burkholderiaceae; genus Cupriavidus; species Cupriavidus sp. WKF15. The sequence continues at coordinate 2,061,152 of NZ_CP119573.1, read as the reverse complement.
CCCCTGCGCGTCCTTTTCTGCATCGGCATCACGCAGAATTTCTTCGACCTGCCAACCGGCCATGGCATCGAAGTGTGGAAGGGATTCAGCGCCATGATGAAGTCGATGGGCGCCATGCCTGGCGTCTCCATCCTCGGCGCCATCGACGACGATCGCCTGATGGTCGGCCCGTCCACCACGTCGCCCTGGACCGTGTACATCATGGCCGACGTGAAGGACTACGACACCGTCGTCGCGGCCTGCAACCTGTTCCGGACGACACCAGTCGGCGAGCACAGCCTGTGGCGCTACGCCAAGATCGAGGCACGCGTTGGCCGCGCGCTCGAGATTCCGGCCGAAGCCGCCTGACGCGGGCCTGACGTCATGACGAAAGCGCAGATCCCCGCAAGCGCCGCGGACACCGGCCGGCGCCTCGCGGCCCTTGAGGCCGAAAGCGCGGCACGCCGCACGCTGTCCCGCTACATGTCGCTGTGCGACGTGCCGGCCCCGGCCGACGCCCGCGATGGCGAACTGCCGGCGCTGTTCACCGACGACGCGGTGTGGGAAGGCGTGGGCGCGGAGTACGCGTCCGGCTTCGGCCGCCATGCCGGCCCCGCTGCGATCGACGGGTTCCTGCGCAAGTACCTGCCGCCCGTACCGCATTTCCAGCGCAATGTGCATTTCCTGACCAGCGAGGCGATGGTCGCGGACGGCGATGTGGTGCGCGGCCACTGGATCATGCAGCAACTGTCGGTCTATGCCGGCGGCAAGACCGAACTGATCTCGGCGCGGCTGGCGGTCGTGTTCGACATCGACAGCGACGGCACCGCACGCGTGCGGCATTTCCAGACGGAGCGGCTGTCATGCCAGACGCTGGCGGAGACACGGCCATGACCGCCTTCGTCTCCCGCTTCCGTCTGGGTGGCGATGGGCCCGCCATCGCCATCAAGGATTCGATCGACATTGCCGGCTACCCGACCATCGCGGGCAGCAGGGCACTTAGCGACACCGCGCCGGCTACCGAGCACGCGGACGTAGTCGCGCGGCTCGTCGATGCTGGCTGGTCGATCGTCGGCAAGACCGCGATGCACGAACTGGCGTTCGGCATCTCGGGCATCAACGATTTCGCCGGTACGCCGGTCAATGCGCAAGCGCCGGACCGCATTCCGGGCGGCTCGTCCAGCGGTTCCGCCGCCGCCGTTGCCGCGGGCGAAGTCCGCATCGCGCTGGGTACCGATACCGGTGGCTCGATCCGCATGCCTGCAGCGTGCTGCGGTGTGGCCGGACTGAAGCCGACCTTCGGCCGCGTCAGCCGCCGTGGCGCGCATCCGTCCGAGTCATCGCTCGATTGCGTCGGCCCGTTCGCGGATTCGGTCGAGGGCATCGTGGCCGCCATGGCGGTGATCGCGCCGGACTTCGACTCAGCCCTGGCACGCGATAGCGGCAAGCCCTGGCGCATCGGCCTGCTGGACGACGTGCAGGCCGATCCCGCGATCCTCGAAGCCGTCGCCAGCGCATTGCGCCAGGCCGGCTTCGACACCCTGCCGGTACGCCTCAACGGCATGGCTGCCGCCTACCAGGCCGGCATGCGGGTCATCAACTTCGAGACCTGGGCAGCCTTCGGCCACCTGACCGGCACAGGCGCGCTGCAGCGCGACGTCGAGCAGCGCCTGCTGGCGGCCAGTGCCGTCAGCCGCGACGATGTCCGGCAGGCGGAAGCGGTGCGCCGCGCCTTCACGTCGCAGGTCGACGCCGTGCTCGGCAAGGTGAACGCCATCGTGCTGCCCACGCTGCCCGAACTGCCGCCAACGCTTGCCGCGGTACGCGCAGGGGCACCAATCCTCGGCCTGACGTCGCTGGTCCGCCCTTTCAACCTGAGCGGCCATCCCGCGTTCACGCTTCCCGTGCCGGTCGCCAGCGTCGCCATCAGGGCGGGCCTGCAGCTGGTGGGCCGCAAGGGCGGGGACGAAGCACTGTGCGCCATCGCATCCCGGATCGAACGCGCCATCGCTGCCGATGGCGCCTCCCAATGACCTCACGGAGAGCTAGCATGTGTTCCCACGACAACTACCAGCCAGTGACGTTCACGGTCAAGCCTGAGCGCCTGGTGCAGGACGACCGCGTTGACGGCTCGATGTACTACGATCCGGCGCTGTTCGAGACTGAACTCGACCGCATCTTCTACAAGACCTGGGTCTGGGTCGCGCACGAAAGCGAGATCCGCAACCCCGGCGACTTCCGCACCACGAAGATCGGCCGCCAGCCCGTCATTGTCGTGCGCGACAAGACCGGCGCCATCCGCGTGCTCGAGAACCGCTGCCGTCATCGCGGCGCCACAGTGTGCGAGAAATCCAAAGGCAATGCCACGGGCTTCACCTGCCCGTACCACAGCTGGTCCTATGCCCTGGACGGCAAGCTGCGCGCCTTGCCCTATCCGGATGGCTACGAGGACATCCTCGACAAGTCCGAACTGCCGCTGCGCTCGCTGCGCGTGGATAGCTACGCCGGCATGGTGTTCGCCAGCTTCAACCAGGACGTGGAACCGCTGAGCGACTACCTCGGCGAAGCCAGGCACTGGATCGACCTGTTCATGAAGCAAGGCGCGGGCTACCCGATCAAGACCCAGGGCGAGCACAAGTTCACGTTCCGCGGCAACTGGAAGATCCAGCTCGAGAACACCACCGACGGCTATCACTTCCCGATCGTGCACAAGTCGTGGATGTCGTCGGTCGATGAAGAGACCTCCGAGATGCTGTCGTTCATGACCGACGAGAAGGCCGTCACCCATGCGCTCGGCAATGGGCACAGCGTGATGGTGATGGTGCCCGAGCATGTGGATCTCGACCAGGACGATGGCACGGAACAACTTCAGGAACGCTTCGCTCACGTCACCGAGGCGCTGTCGAAGGAGATGCCGCCCGAGCAGGTCCGCCGCATCGTCCGCTCGCTGCACGGCGCCGGTTTCAACCTGAACCTGTTCCCCAACGTGGCGATGTCGATGGCGTTCTTCCGCGTGCTGCATCCGGTGTCGGCCACCGAGACCGAGATCCGCCACGTTGCGCTGGGCATGGACGGTGGCCCCGAGATCGCCAACCGCGAGCGCCTGCGCATCCATGAGCACTTCCAGGGCCCGTTCGGCTTCGGCAGCCCGGACGACGCCGAAGCCTGGGAGCGTGTGCAGCGCGGCTCGTACGCCGGCAAGAACGTGCCGATCCTGGTCAACCGCGGCCTGAACCGCGAAATCGTTGCCGAAAACGGCGACAAGATCTCGCACGCCACCGACGAAGGCGGCATGCGCGAAGCCTATCGGATGTGGAAAAGGATGATGAGCGATGAATAAAGCCAACGAACTGACCCCGGTCGCGCCCTCGCTGCAACTGGCCGCCGAATTCATCTGGCGCGAGGCCGAGTTGCTGGACCGCAAGGACTATCAGCAATGGGCCGGCCTGTGGAGCGAGACTGGCCACTACGTCATCCCCATCGATCCGGAGACCGCCGATTTCGATGCCGCGCTGAACTACGCTTATGACGACGCACGCATGCGCTCGATGCGCATCGAGCGCCTGACGTCCGGCCACTCGGTTTCGGCCGTGGATGCCGCGCGCACGGTGCGTACCGTATCGCGCTTCACCGAGGTGTCGAGCGAGGCTGATGTCATCGAGGTGCGCTCAGCGCAGATCCTGGTCGCCTACAAGCGCGAGCACCACACGCTGTTCGCGGCGGACCTGACGCACCGCCTGCGCTTCACGCAGGACGGCATCCGCCTCGAACAGAAGGTGGTCCGCCTGATCAACTCGACCGACAGCCTCAACGCTCTCGGCTTCCTGCTTTAAGGAGACGCGATGAAGCGAGTTGCCCTGATCACCGGCGGTGCGCGCGGCCTTGGCGAGGTCATCGCCCGCCGCATGCATGCGGCCGGCTACCATGTAGCCATCGGCGACCTCAATGCGCAAGACGCCGCAGCGGTGGCGCATTCGCTGGATCCCACGGGCGAGACCGCCCTGGCGCTCGCCCTCGACGTGACCGAGAAAGCCGCTTTCGAGTCGGCCAAGGCCGCGCTGGAGGAATGCTGGGGCGGTACCGACGTGCTGGTCAACAACGCTGGAAAGTCGCAGGTGTCGGGGCTGATGGACATCAGCCCCGAGGAGTTCGACCAGGTAGTGGCCATCAACCTGCGCGGCACCTTTGTCGGCTCGCAGGTGTTCGGCGCGCACTTCGCGGCGAGGGGCTTCGGCCGCATCGTCAACATCGGCTCGCTGGCCGGCCAGAACGGCGGCACGGCGACTGGCGCGCACTACGCGGCGGCCAAGGGCGGCGTGGGCGTGCTGACCAAGATCTTCGCGCGTGAACTGGCGCCGCAGGGCGTGACGGTGAACTGCGTGTCGCCTGGCCCGCTCGACCTGCCGATCGTCCACGAGACCGTTCAGCGTGAACGCCTGGAGGCGATCTGCAAGACGATCCCGGTCCAGCGGCTGGGGTCGCCGGAGTATGTGGCGGATGTGGTGCTGCTGCTGGCCGCTGACTCCGCGGGCGCGGTCACCGGCGCCAACTGGGATGCGAACGGCGGCCTCTTGATGCGCTAGGCGTCCAAGGCATCCGCGCGTCTCAGTCTGAATCAAGATAGTCGTTCTGGAAGGGTAGTCATGTTGAAAGTCAGAGTCGAAAAGGTTGTGGAAGAGGCGGTCGGCATCCGCTCGTTCCGTCTCGTGCCCTGTGATGGCGCAGCGCTCGCCCCTTACGAGCCAGGTGCCCACGTGGATGTGCTCGGGCCGACCGGCTTCACGCGCCAGTATTCGCTATGCAGCCCGCCCGATGATGCGTCCGGCTACCTGATCGCGGTGAAGCGGGAAGACGCGTCGCGCGGTGGCTCCGCAGCCCTGCACGACGTGGTGCAGGAAGGCGCGGAGCTGGCGATCAGCGCCCCGCGCAACCTGTTCAGCCTGGCACCGCAAGCGAGCCAGTACCTGCTGTTTGCCGCCGGTATCGGCATCACGCCGCTGTTGAGCATGGCTTACCAGCTCAATCGCGGGGGGCGCCCCTATCACCTGCACTACTTCGCCCGCTCGCGCGAGCATGCCGCCTTCCTGCGGCTGCTGGAATCCGCGCCGTTCGACGGCAAGGTGACGCTGCACATTGGCGTGGACCGCGATACGCTGGGCCAGGTGCTGACCGACTGCATGGCGGGAGCCAGCGCGGGCACGCTGGCCTATACCTGTGGCCCGTCCGCCTTCATGGCGCGTGTGGTCGAGGAGGGCGAACGCGTGCTTGGCCCCGACAACGTCCACCTGGAGCACTTCCAGGCCGACCCGTTGGCGGCCGGCCTGCCCGCTGGCGCATTCGAGGCCGAGCTGGCGCAGAGCGGCAAGGTCATCGTCGTCCCGGACGGCACTACGCTGGTCGACGCGCTGATCGCCGCTGGCTGCGAAATCGATACCGAATGCCGCGAAGGCATCTGCGGCACGTGCGTGGTGCCCGTGCTCGATGGCGAGCCGGATCACCGCGACAACTGCCTATCGAAGAAAGAGAAGGCCTCCAACAAGCAGATCTGTGCCTGCGTGTCGCGTGCTCGCACGGCACGGATCGTACTGGACCTGTAGTACCCATCCCCACTGCCCCTCCCGGGCGCAACACAACAAGGAGACAAAGCATGGCTGAAATGAATGCCGCCCAGTTGCTTGAGCTGGTCAACAGCCGCCGCCTCGGCGATGAGGGCGACGAGCGCGTGCGCGCCATTACCGCCCGCATCGTCGGCGACCTGTTCCGCACCATCGATGAATTCGACGTCCAGCCGGACGAGTTCTGGAACGCCGTCAAGTGGCTGACCCGCCTGGGCCAGGCCGACATGGTCGGCCTCATCACCGCCGGCCTCGGCTTTGACCGCCTGCTCGACATCCGCCTGGACGAAGCCGACCAGGCCGCCGAACGCATCGCCGGCACGCCGCGCGCGATCGAAGGTCCGCTCTACGTGCCCGGGGCGCCGCTGTCGGAGAATGAAGTCCGCCTTGACGCCGGCAACGAAGACAAGGGTGCCCCGTTCGTCATGGAAGGCCAGGTGCTCGACACCGAAGGCCGCCCGGTCCCGCACGCCCTGGTCGACGTCTGGCACTGCAATGAATTCGGCCGCTACTCGCACTTCGACCCCTCGCAGCCAGACTACAACCTGCGCCGCCGCATCCAGGCCGACGAGGCGGGCCGCTACCGCTTCCGCAGCTTCCTGCCGCCCGGCTACGCGATTCCGCCGGCCAGCCCCGTGTCCGAGCTGTTCGCACTGCTGGGCCGCCACGGCAACCGTCCGGCGCACATCCACTTCCTCGTATCGGGCGAAGGCAAGCGCGCGCTGACCACGCAAGTCAACATTCCCGGCGACACGTTCATCGATGACGACTTCGCTTTCGCCACGCGAGACGGGCTTGTGGTGGAATTGCAGCAGGTACAGGATCCGGCCGGCTATGAATCTCTGGGCCTGACGGGTCCGTTCACCCGCGTCCAGTTCGACTTCCGCCTGCAGGAAGCGGCCAGCGACCGGGAGACCATCGCGGCTAGCCGGTACGAAACCGAGCTCTGCTGACGCTTCACGGGGAGACGGCCGCGTGGCCGCCTCCCTCTTGCGGTGGCGGTCCCTGCGGCGCCGTGCAGAGAGCCGGATCGGATTTCGCCCCCCCGGCGCAGCGGCGGTTTATAGCAATAGCCGGTACATCAGCTGCGTCGCGACCTGCATGAGGCGGCTTCCCATGTCGGAAATCGTGGATTCAAAGCCGAACACTGTTATCAGGCCATAGAAGGTCGCCCCCAGCAGGGCAAAGGACAGCATGCTGGTCTTCACGTTTTCGCTCACAACGCCCCCTCGCAAATTGCCGTATCAGGTCAGAATCCCCCCGACATAGCCGCAGCGAGTAGCAGCGTTTTTTATTATCTGGACCCGTCTAATTCTTTATAGACCGCGTGACGTGCGAGGAGGGGTTCATTGTGTGTGGCATCCCGCACACAATGCGGTTGGCAATGTACGGGACCGCCCCGAGATTTTCAGGATAACGGACCGGAAGCGAACCACCGGCATGGACCGCGTGGACCGCGAGGGGCTTCAGACCGCCCTGCCGAAGCCATCCGCTGCCCAGCGGGCGGCGCGCTCGCGTGTCAGGCGAAAGTCAGGCCGCACCTTGACGGTGGCAACCACATCCCCGAAGGAATCCACGGCCGTGAGCGTGCCGTAAGGCTCGAATTCATCAGGGGTGACAACAAGCCTGATCGTCAGCGCTCCCGATTCGGTCTCGATATTGCACTGCTTGTTGAGCTGCGCATGCAGCTGCTGCTCGTGCCGACGGATGACTTCGGCCGCTGTCTTGACCAGCGTCTGGTGGGCAGTGGCATCTAGCGGCTTCGGATCGACCTTGTTGCGTCCCATGGTCCAGGGGCCGACCAGGGCAGGCTCGGCGCTGCCGTCGCGGATCATCTCGACCGCCCAGCCGTCGCCATCCTCGTTCTTGATCACCCGGGCCGTCCAGCCCTTGTCTCGCCAGAGTCGAGGCTCGTGGATGGCTGAGGATTCCTGCTCCGAAAGAGCGTCGTCGGTATCGTGCATTAATTTCGTCGCGCTGGCCGCGAAAGACTTCCATGTCTTGCATCGACTCCAACCGCGCCGGAATTGCCGGAACACGCAGTTGGTCAATGCGGCATGAAACGAATTGAACCCGAGGGTCCGATGCACGGTTCCGCGGCACCGGGACCTGGGCGCTGACCATGCGCCCGTCTGGCGTCAATCGGCGGGTTGGTGAAATACCAACCCGCCGGGGCAAGGATCAGGCCGAAGCTTGCGGCGTCGCAGCAACCGCCTTCGGAGCCGCCGCCTTCTTCACCGCGGCGCGCTTCGGCGCAGCGGACTTGGCTGCGGCCTTCTTCGCGGCGGGTTTCGCGGCTGCCTTGACGGGCGCGGCCTTCTTCGGGGCTGCCTTCTTTGGCGCAGCCTTCGTGGCGGCGGTCTTGCGCGTTGCCTTACCGGCGCTGCCGGCCTTTGCCTTCTTTGCCGCGAGCTTTTCCTTGGCGGCCTGCTTCTCGAAACGCAGCGCAGACTTTGCGGCTTCCGTAGCTTGCGCGACTTCACGCTTTGCCACTTCGATGGCCTTCTTCGTGTCCGCACGCAGTTTCAGCAGGCGCTTCTTCGCAGCCTGCGCCTCACGTGCGAGCACGCTGGCCTTCTGCTTCGGCGCAGCCACTTTCTTTGCGGCAGGCTTGCCCTTGGCGACTGCATTCTTCGGAGCGGCGGCTTTGGTTGCTACGACCATGTTAATAACCCGTTAGTTGTGGAGCGCGGAGTATAACCGCTGCAGCGATCCATCCTGTACCGGCTTTAATCATTGGCTGGTTCTCGAATGACCCGGACGCTCCGCAAAACCGGGGGTCCCTCATCGGACGATCAGTTCTTTTTCACGAAAATTCGGCGAAGATCCCGCCAACTTCAGCAAGCGTCTGAAGTAAGGATCGGCATTCACGGCCGTGGGGTATATTCCATGCTTCGATAACACGCAAGTAGTCGGCATGGCCAAGAAATCGATTCGGGTATCGCATGTCGGGATTCCCGGTGACCTGAGTGTCCTGAAACTCAAGGGCTATCTGAGATCCGCACTGGCGGAAGTGGCGCAAGCGACCGGCGAGGACGAAATCCTGCTGGTCAAGGTGCTGGTGCCACGGCCACTGGGCCTGCGAGCCGGGGAAAAGCTGTTCGACAAGGTCTTGCAGGCGATCGTAGATAAGGATCCACGCGTAAATCGGGTGTCGGTCGAGTTTGTCGACGGCGAGGTTACGCCTGAGAAAATCGCCGAAAGCCAGGCGCGAACACAAAAGGAAATTGACGCGTACGGGCACTTGCTCGAGGACTCCACGGACGACGAACAACCTGGTCACACCGCATAGCGATGCCTGCAGACATCATCAAGCGTTCGGCGGAACTCCACGCCGCAGCCGTCTCCTGCATGAGCCGGTCGGAGCCGACCGACCATCCGCGGGTGATTTCCGCGTACCAGTGCGCCCTGATGTCAGTCGAGCATGCCGCCGGTGCCGTTGCCTTGCTTACCATCGGCATGCCAAACGCTGCGATGGCCCTGTTCCGGCCGCAGTTCGAGACGCTGATTCGCGGCGTCTGGCTGCTGGAGGCGGCAGACGAGAAATGGGTACGGCAGTACCATGAGCCGCTGTCGGAGGAGTCGGCACGTGCGGCAGACAAGGCGCCAGGGGTGAAGCGCATGTTCGACGAGCTGCTCAAGCTCGAGGATCCACGCGTCAAGGGCATCGTAGCGCATCTCGACGAGTACCGGGCGCAGTCCTTGCGCGCCTTGAACAGCTTCACGCATGGGGGCATGCATCCCATGGCCAGGTCCGGTACCGGATACCCTGTGGCTCTGGTCGACAACGTGGTTCGTTGCGCAAACGGCCTGGTTTGCTATGCGGCGCAGATGGCGGCACTGGTCTCAACGGACGCGCAAGCGAACATGGCCCGGGTCCGCACGCTCCATCAGGACTTTCTGGATTGCCTGCCTGGCATGAAGGACGCAGCGTAACGGGTGCTGTGGAAGCCTCCAGCACGCGGATACGCTTCTACTGGGAATTATTCCCCAACTGCAGGAAACCGCCCACGTCGAATCTGTATCGCCCTTGCGCCCAGCCAGAGGAAAAGAGCAGAAGATTCTTATCGTAGTAGCCAAGCGACGACCACAGGCGCTCAATATCACTTTCCATCTGTGCCCGCAGCCTAACTGCTAACCGGTCGTGTCCGGCGGCGACCAGGAACGGATAGATGGCCGCAGAGAACCCGGCCGGCCCCTCCCCAAACACTTCCCCCGTTTGCACGTTCACATAATGTGGCACCCTGCCGCTGGCAGCGAAGGCCTTCGCCATGCCGCCGAGCGAGGCGAGCAGTTCAGAGAATGACGGATCCTCGGGATTCAGCATGCCGGCCCAGAGATAGGTCCGGATTGCGTCATAGCCGCCGGTCGGACCCTTGGCTGGTTCAACGGAAAAGCCCACGCCTTCCCTGAAGCGGTACCAGTCCGGGGCATAGCCGGCGGGCGCACTGCGGACTAGCAGGCTTACCTGGTTGGCGGCGACCGACTGCCAGGGCCCGTCCGGCTGCCGGCTGGCGAGGCGGCGCAGCACCTGGACCGGCGCATAGCTCGGGTTCAGCAGGTAGGTCCGCTCGCCAAGACGGAATCCGCTTTTACCCGGGATCAGCATGAAGCCCCCGTCGGCCAGGCGTGCCATCTCGCTGGACCGGATGGCGGCCAGCAGCTCCGTGCCAAGCTGCTGGCAGGCCGGACGCTCCCACAATCGTGCCGCCTCCAGCAGCGAGTAAGCGATCCAGAGTTCCGCATCGCTGGCGGAATTGCTGTCGATGATGCCCCAGGTGCCGTCCTTGCGCTGACCCCACAGCCATGCGGGCGGCTCCGCGCGGTTGGTCCAGAGCTGATTCAGTGTCCAGTCCAGTATGGTGTCGAAGCGGACTCTGTCGTTGGCGACCAGCGCGAAGAACAACGCATAGGCCTGCCCTTCCGATGTCGTACGGGCCTCACGGCTGTGCTCGATGACCCGCCCGTCAGCACTGATGGTTTCACTTGCATAGCGATCCCAGAGGCCCCACGATGCCTGAGAGGCCGCGCGGACGAACGGCATATGACACCCGATGCCTGCGGACAAGGCCATGGTGCCCGCGATCCAGCGGCGTCGGCTACGGTTCATGCGCGCCCTCTCCCATAAACGCCTCGCTCTAGAACGCCTTGCTCAACTCCAGTGCCACTCACCCTGCACGCCAAGTACCAGCCCCAGCCGATGGCTTTCGGCACGTACGTCGACCCCCGGCGGGCTGACGTCATTGTGACGATAGCGCAAGCCGGCCGAAGCCTCGACCCAGCCCGCGTCCAATGCCGATTTTATACCCAGGGCCGCCTCGATCGCCTGCCCCTTGACCACCACATCGGTCCCGTTGGACGGATACCCGTACTGATAGTCACTCAGCATCAGCCTTTGTGTAAGGTATTGGGGCGGGAGAAAGGAAGAGGCAAGCCCGAGGTACTCATACCGCTCCCCACGCTCCGCAAAGGACGCACCCACCAAAAAGCAGTGGCGGCGCCGCCGCAGCCAGAGCCGCGCCCGTCGTCTGCGCACCGGCCACAACCAGGATCATGGCGGCCCGCCGCCAGACCAGCCGCTTACCAGCAGGTTCGTCGCTGCGCATGGGTTAGTCCTATTGCTGCCGCGGTTGCAGCGCCGGTGCGGCTGGCGCTGCGTTGTAGAGATGGATCGCCCCGGTGGGGGTTTCCAGCATTCCCGCCGGGCTCAGGCTGATATGCTGCTCCGATTGCCGCCCCGCGATACGCTGGCGCAGCACGGTATCCGCGCGCACGTCGAATGCCACGCCGCTCGCGATCATCGAGAGCGCCTGTCCGCTCTGGCCTTTCGCGTAGGCGACGGCAATCGGCAGGGCGGCGCCGTTCCCCTGCTGCGAGACCAGCCCAGGCTCCCAGATCTGGTCGCTGGCCGGCAGGCTGGCATCGCGCCGCAGCGCCCTCGCCAGGCGCGCCAATGGCGCGTCCTGCCTTTCCCGGAGCCGGCCCATCTCGAACTGGAGACTGCTGCCGAACAGGAACATGTCAAGCGTGCGCCGCGCCTCCGGGGACGCCCACTGCAGATGCAGTTCGATCAGGCAGTCGTTTTGTCCGTCAGCATCGCGCCGGGACGTGAAGGTGGCGGCCGCGTTGCAGCGCACCGCGGCGTTGGGCAGGTGCACTTCCACATCGATATTGGCCTCGCGCGGCAGCGACGGCACAACTTCGCCACGGTAGAGTGCACTGCTTGCCGACAGGTCTACGGTCAGTCCAAAGAACGACTGGTTCTGCATGGTCAGCGTCAACGGAATGCGCAGCGGAAAGCGATATTCCCCGCTGGGCCGCCTGCCGATACGGAGACTGAAGCGCGCGAGCAGGACAGCCGTCCAGACCGTCACGCATGCCCAGAATATCGAGATGATCCCGGCACCCAGTGGAATCTGTTCCTGCGTCATGCGCGCAATGCCTGCCGGAATGCTGGCGAAATTCAGCAAGCCGACTCCCAGCGACGGGGCCAGCCACAGCCACGTCCTGCCGCGTTTGGTGATGTCCTTGCAGGTCACGGAGAACGATACCGTCCTGCGGAACAGTCCCGTAATGGTCAACATGAACGCAAAGAAGCGCGCCATGCCGTATTGCTCGTTGAGGAGAAAGGAGACATAGCCCCTGCCCAGTTCCAGGAAGACCAGCAGGGAAGCCAGGTAGTAGACGGAAAAGATTGCGAAGAAGGTCCACGTGGAACCGATGATTGGCAGCATCCCGAAGCCCAGTACCGCTGGCGGCGTCAGGAAAAAGACGAGCTTCTGCCATCCCTCGAAATAGATCAGCATGGAAGCCAGGTAATTCAGCCGCTGCGCAAGGCTCAGGCCGCGGCTGAAGACAACGCCTTCGCACCGCAGCACCTGCATGGCGCCCGTGCCCCAGCGTATCCGCTGGCTGAGGTAGGTATCAATATTGTGTGGCGCGAGGCCGTACGCGAGCGACTCCGCATGGTAAACGGAGCGGAACCCCTTCTTGTGGAGCCTGATCGAGGTGTGGATATCCTCGGTCACGGTATCAATCGCAAAGCCGCCGACGACTTCGAGGGCGGACCTGCGCAGCACCACGCAGCTGCCACAGAGGAAGCTGGCGTTCCACATATCCTTGCCGCGCTGGATCACCTTGTAAAACACCGACTGCTCGCTCCAGACCGCCTCGCCTGCAACGCGATGGCTAAACGCATCAACGTTGTAAAAATCCTGCGGCGTCTGCACGAACGCCACATCGGGATCGGTGAAGTATCCGAGCGTCTTGGACAGGAAATCCTTGCGGGGCGCGTGATCCGTATCGAAGACAGCGACGAATTCGCCGCGGCTGTATAGCAGCGCATGATTGAGGTTGCCGGCCTTGCCGTTTGCATTCACGGCACGCGCGAGATACTTGCAGTCGAGCCCGGCCGCGAGCTTGCGCATTTCGTCGCGGTTGCCGTCATCGAGCAACCACGTCACATGGGGATACTGGATGTTTTTGGCGGCCAGTAGTGTCCTGCGCACGAGTTCCACAGATTCGTCATAGGTAGGCACAAAGACATCGACGCTGGCACCGCTCAACGGCGGAGGCGCCTCGCGTACGCTCAGCCGGAAAGTCATCATCACGTAGAACAGGCCGTTCACGAATCCGAACAACTCCGCGGCGTACAAGGCCACCGACAGTGCCATCGCTTCCGGGTTGAACGTGCCGCTTCTCCATACGAAGTAGACGACCCCGCTGATGATGTAAGCGGCAACCAGGATTTGGACAGACCGTGTTGGCCTTTCCAGCGCAAAGCGGGCGTTGAGTCCCGGAACATTTGCCGACGCGTGGTCATCTGCCTCTGCCGCCATCACGTATGCGCTCCAGCCATCCGCGGCGCCAAGCCGTAGCCTTGCGGCCGACGCGGATCGTTTCAAGATTGACTTCTTCTTATGGCGTGGACGGGACCGGTCTGCGTGACCGAACGTGCCTGGCAATCCGTTGCACAAGCAACGGCATTGACATGCGATATGACGATTAGCCCATCTTCCCGATGGCATGGCCCGGTAGCCTGAGGTCATGGCTAAGTTCATCGTGGACAGGGGCCGGACTCATCAGCAACGAGAGTAGAAAAGGACGGGAGGCGCGGACGTCGGTGAATGTTGGCTACCGCACGCAAACCGCGCATAACGGGGTAGTCGTCCTTTTTGCGCAGAATCTTACGGTTTCCCCGCAAAGCCTTTCTTCACAAGGCGCTAAGGGCAAAGCAGTCAATTGGCTGCTGCCCTCAAGTGACTTCGGGAGTACCGTGTCCGCCCGCGATTTCGGATCGTGTCACCTGGATGGGGGCGTAAGATGCCGGGCTTGGGATTTCGCTATGTGGGAAAAGACAGCTTGGCTTCTCGATTGCCGGAATTCGATGTCGAATACTATTTCGCGCTGACCGACAGCGACATCGCCGCAATCAACCGCCGCATCCTGCAACGGATCGAATTCCACCACACCCCCAAGCACGCCAGTTGGCTCAACATGGTCGAGATCGAAATCGGCGTGCTGCGAAGTCAGTGTCTGGCTCGCCGCATCGACTGCCGCGACCGGCTGATCACCGGGGTCGCGGCTTGGGAGCAACTGCGAAACGCCAGCAGCACTCGCATTAACCGGATGTTCTCTACGGAAAGGGCCCGGGAAAAATTGGCCAAAGCCTACCCAGAACTGACCTCTGGCAAACCGTCATAACCTCTGTGCGGAGATACTAGTGCGCGGCGTCAACTTAGGCGCAGGCGCTGCGACAACCGTGAGCATCGCGGATTGACTCAACGTGCTGCCATCTGGCGCCGTAGCTGTTGCAGTCAGCGACACGGATCCAGGCGCAAAGCCATGCGCACTTGCCAAGCTAGGGACTTTCCAGCTTGGCAGTACCGTCGCGACAGCGGTGTTGCCGCTCGTCCACTGAACCATGGCCACTACCTGAGAGCCTTGGTTATCCACCACCTTGGCGGAAAAGGACGCCTCCTCCCCTACTGCCACGCGCGCATTTGTCGGGGTAATAGTCATGGAATAGGCCGACGGCGGCATCACTTTTTGCGCCTGCGTGTCAATCGTTGCCGTTTCGGTTTGGTCGCCTCCCCCACCACATGCGCTCAGACAGAGGGGTAGCGCAACGAGCCAAACGAAATGATTTTTCATAGCTTTCCTCCGATCTTTTTCTGCCGCCCAAGCATCACATCTCTCCGTGGGGATGAATGATCTAAGCGGAACGTTCGCATGCCCGTGCACCACGGCCTAAGCTTTGCCAACTCATTGCCCACCCATATAGCGCTATGCATCCGAACAAAATCATTGATGGGCCAAGCAGGAACGACAGGAGAGGCAGACATAGCAATGACCAGCGGCACATGACATAAACATGCAGCATGAGCTGCAATGGCACCGCGACAACAACGAAGGTAAGCGTCATCATGGTCAGGCCTATTTTCCTCGACCAGGAAAAGTCAAAAATGTAGTAGACGAGGGCATGGGCCCATGGCAGCAGTAACAGAAAGCTGACGGCCGTTTTCAATCCATTGTCAACATAGCCGCTTGCGGTGTACGGGAAGCGCTCAGGCACGACGCCAAAGAAAATCAGCGCCGTGACCTGGATGAAAACGGCGAACAGCAGGAGGTAGCGCAGCGGCAGGTATTTGTCGGACAGGCGCAGGGCTACGAGACACACTAGAATCGTTAGTGCGGCCGCAACGAGCCATGTCACCCCATCCGGTAAGGATGCCACTACCTCAACATGGGGCAGAGGCATATCGAACCATGCCATCGAAGTCAGGCGCTCGGAGACGACACCGGCGATTTCAAGGCGTTTAAGCCAAAAGCCGAAGATAGCCGTCCACGCGGTGCTAAGCGGAATGCGCAGTTGCCATTCGACCACGTTGAACAAGACAGGAAGCAGCACGATACCAGCGAGCGTTGTCGATGAAAGCGTTAGATGACCTAGGGAGCGATGGCGCGCAACGCTGAGCACGGTGCGGCCGAGAGCCTCTCCTTTGTCGGGCGCTGCGGGGGATTGGTGAGATTGTTGCGTCACCGCTAAAACTCAACAAAGATACTCGCCTCGGCTTGCTTGCGGTTGTAAGAAGGGTTTTCATAGTAGATTGCGCGCAGATTGAACCCCCACCGCTTAGTGATCCATCTACGCCAGTTCAAGCTGACTTCGTGACTGGTAAAGTCACTCAGCACGGTCTGCGCACCGGTCAACTGGTATGCTTCATTCCCGCCGTCATATTTCAGCGTGATGTACTGTTCCTTATCACGGCCATACGTCACCGCAATCATCCCGCGATTGGAGCGGACATTCCCGGGGTCGCTTCGATTGAATCGCCCGAGAACCTGGACAATCCAAGGGCCGTCGAAGTAATAGGTCGCGCCCAACAGCAGCGTCTTGTCGTTATAGATTTCCTTTGCTTTGTAATAAGTGAAGCCAACGCTCGCCACCAGGTTCCGCTTATCTAGAAATTTGCGGAACAGCATCCCATCGACCCTGTACTTCGGTAGAAAAAAGCCGCCGGAACTGGTACCTCCACTCAGGAATGCATACCAGTCGTCATTGAAGGTTCTCGTATAGCCCAAGCCAAAGAAAGTGCCATCGTCGCCGAAATGGCTCTGATGGCTGATTTCCCCGGTCACGTAATCCTTCGGCGTCAGATGCACCCCTCCGCGCAGGAACTGGTCGTTCCAGTCGGGGTTGTTTCCCGTGAGATTGGCGTGCCCGATGCCGCCTTCGATGAAGCCTGTCATGAGCGGCACGTAAACGCGCGGCCCGGTGGCTTCCTGCTCGGCTCGGGCATTTGTCGCCGCGCCTAACATCAGCGCGCCGAGCATCGTCAGCGCCCAACCGCTTAGGTAACCGGGGTGCTTTCCCATTCTTATTCCTTAGCTATATGGCTCTTACCGGTAGGCCTCCATCGCAGCCTTGCCCATTGCTTCCATCAAACTCTAGACCATGCTTCGCTGCTGCTTGGAGACCCACCCCAGCGGCTAGCGACACCGTACTCCCGCTGGCACGGGCGCCAGCGCCCGTTCGGGGGTGAGCCTTGCCTCAAATGACTGGTAGAGCGCCTCTTCCAAAACGTTCCAGTGCGTCCCATGCCGGAACTGAACGGAGCGTGCTCGCCAGCAGGTTATTGCATCCTGGTCTCCCATCTTATCGGCCACCAGAGCCACCAGGCCCCAGGGGAAGTCCGTCTCCGTGTTCTGCAGCCAGACAAACCGGTGCTTCTGCATCCAGGCCAGGTAACTGGCGTCTGGCGACTGACTTTCAGGATGGATCCCCGCCAGAATCGGGAATATCTGTGCGACCGTATCCGGATAGAACTCGATCTTGTCACGCGCCTGGGTGCTGACCAGGTAGCCGCGTGCCGGCTGCCAGAACACCCGCAGGATGGCCCGGTCGAGTTGCGTGGCCTTGCGCATCCAGAACGCAGCAGCTTCCATGTCATGCCTGGTCTGCAGGTATTTGCTCACCGCCTTGTAGGCACTGGATATCTCGACGTTATCCATCATGAGTGCCACGGGCAGGTCGGCAGCAATGAAATAGACCCCTCGCTGCCGGTCACGCAAAGTGTCGAGATGGCGGCTGGCCTTGTCGAAACTCTCTTTCCATTCTGCCGGCATGCCTTCCGGCGGTGCGAACCGAACTAGGGTTTCCATCCACGTTGCGAGCATCGCGTCATCTGCATCCGCCCGGCGACAAGCGACGAAGCGCTGACTCTTTAGGCAGTAGCGCTCGAACCTTCCATCGCTGCGTTGTCGTGGCAACAACCAATCGATCCATTGGCGCGCAGCCACATCCGCGTCCAGCCCGACGTCCTTTGCGGCCAGCAGCGCCTTCGTGGCGAAGTATGGGTCAATCGAATTTCCGCCGAAGTAGGTAGTAATGGCACCGTCCGATCCCTGGTAGCCGGTGAGACGCAGCTCCGCCGCTTGGCTGGACTGACAAAGTATGGCGATGGCCATCAGAAAGGCAAAAAGGATTCTATTCATGCTCGTCGCAATGTGATGCCATATTGGCCCACACCACCCTCCCCTGATCATCCGCACTCACCGTGCCATGCACAGTTGTGCCAATACATATGCACACTTCCGGTGCCACCAGCGACGTCGGTCTCGAAAGGAGGCCGATCAGGCAATTTTCGGACACATTGATCGATTGCTCCGCGGTAACGGGACCCATGATGGCGCAGGACCTCGCGATAGAAAGCGCGCCACCGCACATCAGTGCTCCATCGATCCGGGCATACCTCCCGAGCGAGATGGAACCGGTAGCCTTAACGCTGCCCTTTATCCAGGCCCCAGTACCAATCCAAAGATCGCCGTGGACGATCAGGTTTCCCTCATAATGGATGTTGGAGGGGAAGGTATAGTCGTGTTCGACGATCCAGCGTCCATCGTCGCGAAACGGCATCTTATTGGCCCGGTCCATCTGGTCCTTCCCCGTTGCGCGCGCGCCACTGGTGCTGGCGCCATATTTGGCAGCGCGTTTAGCCTCTTCGCCAAAGTAGATCGATCCGGCTGTCAACGAGGAGAAGTCACACTCTTTCTCAATGAGGATCGCCTGCTGCGCGAGCAGCGGACCCAGAAGGCGGCAGCGAGATTGGATATGCGCGCTTCGCGCATAGGCCCAGCGTTGTAGGACACTACCGTGGCGGAACAGCATGTCCCCTTCGGTCATCACCGTCAGGAGCCGATTCCCTAGCCCGCTGCTGAGTGAGTGTGTCGCGTACAGTTCGCGCGTGAATGTGAAATCATCGGGCAAAATCAGGCTGCCCTTGGTGGCAAGCACGCGCCAGCACGTCCGCAAGCCTATCTCAGCTGGGGCCGGGTCCCAGCATTCCATGACTTGTAGCACCTGACCAGGGGCGCGGTCCGTCTTTACCGCATCGCCCTCCCCCGGTGCGTCCAGCATCGCTCTGAACTCGGCAGCTACCGAGGCCACATCCAGTGTGTGATCGGCATCGATGGGTAGCGGAGCAATATCTAAGCGGCGCTTCCATTCCATGATCGCAGGAACTAACGGAAGACTGAAAACCAACGTGGTGAGGGCAGCCAGCATAATTGGCCACATGATCTCAACTTCCTTGTCGATATCGCGTTGTCTTGTCCCAGCGGAATTCTCGGCGCAGGAGCACGTCCGTGAACATTTGATCGAATATGGCTCGCGAGATGGAAAAAACGCTAACAAGGAAACCGAAATAGTTCAGGGGCAGCAGCCTGATTCGCTCCCGACCACCGTCAAGGTAAACGGCTGCGGCAATTTCGAAGAACGCCGCGAAATTGCCGAGAGTTCCATAGGACATCAGAGCTAGCAATACAAGGGTGCCCTGAATTGGGAAGCCGCTCGTATAGAACAAGAGGATCGTGAGCACCCACCCTATCAGCAAGATAGGAGCCATCGAGTAGATGGCCAGTAGCGCTACACCGTCCAGCTTCTCGACCAGCCCGTGGCCCTGACAGGTCGCCATCCGACGAACGTGGCGATAGAACGCCTGATTGTGCCCTTTCGTCCATCGCATGATCTGCCTGTTCCGGACTGACCATGCTTCGGGCACCTCCTCATAGCATTCGCACCAGTTCTGATAGATCGTCTTCCAATTCCCCAATAGAAGGCGGTAAGTGAGATCGGTGTCTTCAGCAAGCACGTCGTCGTGCCACCCCCCGACACTGCGCAACGCCGACAGCCTGATGCCGCCCACCGTGCCGCCGTACTGCGGCACAAGCCCGAGGTTCATGCGAGCTTGCTGGTCCACCTGGTAGCCACCAGAACGTTCCAGATCCAGTAGTCTGGTGAGCAGGTTGCTGCCGAGGTTCAATGGCACAACACGGCCCATGGTTGCCCCAACTTCGGGGTCGAAGAATGGCGCCACAAGCTGCTTGAGCAGGCCAACAGGCGGTAGGTAGTCAGCATCGAAGACAACAATGATATCCGTGCCGACAGTCTCGCAAGCATCCTTGAGCGCGGCAGCTTTTCCGGGCTTTCCCCCCGTTCGGTGGAACGGGATGATCCGGCCGGGATGCTTGGCAACGACTTCATCAATAATCTCGCGCGTCCGGTCGCTCGAGCGATCATTCACGGGCGTGATCGTGAGGCGGTCCGCCGGGTAATCCGCCCGCAGCAGGCATTCGAGTGATCCGGCGATGACGGCTTCTTCATTGTGAGCTGCCACCAGCACCGTCAACGGGGGCCAGTCGGCAACGTCGATATCGAGGTAAGGGTGCCTCTGGCGGCCGAACAACCGGTTCAGAGTGAAGACATAGTGCCTTACTGCATAGAACGCGACGAGGAGAATGATCAGGAACAACAGGCCGGTCAGCGCGCTGACAGCCACGTCGCCGATCCTGGCGCCGTCCACCAGCTTGCCAACGGAGCGATCGCTCGCAGGCGCGGCTACCGAGCCGTCGCTCTCCCCCTCAAGATCTTCTGGTTGCAGCCGCCGGGGGCCCATCTGCGCCACCGTCTGCACTGGTTCCGCAGAGACGGGATCGCTGCGCCCAGCCTCGCGCGAGGTTCGGCCGGCCTCGATGGCACGCGCATCTACCGCACCCGGCGAGGCTAGAGCAGCGCCTGCGAGTAGCGCTCCCTGCAGCAGAATGGAACGAAGCGATGGAGGCATGACCGTGGCTTGAAGGTGGTTGTTCCACGAGCCCCCGGGCGAATGGAATTGACGCCTGGGGGATCGCGCTGCGGCACCGCGGCACTATAAGACGTCAATGCTTGCCGCTGGTGAATGCCAGAGACGTGCCGGCACCCGCTGTTATCAGCCAGTTCGTCAAGTCCCAGGTCACCGTTGCAACGCCTTGTGTCACGACCGGCTGGTTGTAAGCGGCTTTCGGCAGAACCCAGGTCAGGTCGGTCAGCCCGGCTGCATTGGTCGCCTGGAACGACCACGCATTGCCGGTGTCGGTCGCCTGCCAGGCGGTCTGCTGGCGGCGTTGCCCGAACTTGGCCAGATCATCCATGGTGTACCAGTTGAACTGTCCAACCGTGTGGAGCGTAGTGGCCTGGGTGAAGATGGAATTGAGAACTCCGTGGTAGGCGGAGGCGCCGAGTGGATGCATATAGATGAGCCGGCTAGTGCGGTTCTTCACCACGAAGTTAGTCAACTGACTGTACCAATTGCTGACGCTGGAGGTTGGCACACTAAATTGCTGAAACTCCTCGAAGGTCGCGTAGAGGCCGAATGGCATGACCGGGAACGCGCGAATTGTCTGATTAAGCAATGCGCCATTGCGGTAACTGCGCGTGGGCGCCATACCAGTATGGCCGGTGAAGTAGTATCCGGTGTTGCCGTTGGCTTCCAGCCAGTCGATCGACCACTGCGGTGTATTCCCTTCCGGAGCCGCGTACTCGACAGTGGGCTGCTGGGTCACGGCCTCAACGCTTTGTTTATTGAGCACAAGGTATTGCGTGAAGTTTGACGCATTGGTTTCACTGGCGTTGGCGCCCCAATAGTCGTGGATCCAGCCGCCATGGTTGCCAATGTGATGCCCTTTGCCCAGCAGATATTGCACGAGCTGCTGCGCGGTGGTGTTCCGCGACAGATCGATCCCGAGGCCATCGCCAAAGGCGGCCTGGTCCGGTCCGGCAGTGATCGCCACTGAGAACGGGCCATTATTGAAAATCCCCCAGCTCTGGAGTTTCAACGCCGGGGCGATCTCGTCGCCGGCGCAAAAATGGAAGTTAAGCACTAAACCCCCTACAGCCTTAGGCTGCGCAGACAGTCGCGGCATGCGCATCATCGTTTCGCCGAAATAGCGCACGAATCCGTGCATAGCCATACCGTCCGTTTGCCCCTTCAGGTAGGTAAGCGGGAGGTTGACAAAGAGCACCTGCCCGGCACCATACGGGCGCAGACCGGCTACCAGGCCGAAGTTGGGCGAAGTCAGCATAGTGGTCCCCGAGTAAGTGCCTTGCGTCACGTAACTCGGGTAAGTCAAGAAGCCATATACATAGCCTGATATGCCTTCGATTGGATTCGTCGACGTTGTCGTCGTCCACGCCATGGACTTGCCCGGCGGGACCTGGATGGCGCGCAAAGTGCTGCTCAGCCCGGTGACCGGACCGAGCCCGATCATGTTGCCAAGCAACTGGTCATAGAGCACGTAGTCAACCCCAGCCAGATTGCTGAACCGGCTTTTTTGGGGCGCGTAGAACCCGGTGGTTGTCAAAGCGCCGAAGTCATATACCAGCATGACGTTGCCGCCCTGATTCGTGTAGTTTTGGATCGCCGTGACCAGGTCGTCGCTGGCATTCGGGTGCGACAGATCCGGCAGGATCATGCCCGGAAACTGCGTGGGGGTGACGCCCTGAATCACTTGCGTGTCAGTAACTAAGGTAATCTGAAGCCCCTCCTCCAGCGCTGCGTCGAGCCAGGCAGTAATGTGCGGGTCGGACTGGTTGAAATTGTCAGGCACCACCAATGCAATCTGGTTGGTGGCGGCACGGGTGAGTGCCGGTGCCGACAGAACCAGCGAAAGGAGGGCCACGACGCTGATTCGCTGCAGCATGGAACAGAGTTTTTGGAACACGATCGCCTCCAAAGCGCGAAGGAATAAATCGGGACTGGCCGGGGATCAGGTCCTGCGCACCAAACGGGGCACGCGCACCTCCGACCATTGGTTCAACTGCAGGCGGAGCTAGCCTCAGTTTGGACCAGGGACAGGCGCGGGCGTGTAGGAACCCGATTTGACCTTGGGTCCGACTACGGCCTTTTGCGGCATCGTCTTCGTCAGCTTGTCCCTCCGCGCCTGGAACTTGGCGGGCGGATCGCCCTCGATATCGACGTCGAACTGCCTGCCATGGTCGTAGCCATTTACGCCCCCTGGATTTGACGGGCTGGCCGGGAGATAGAGTATGGGCCCGGACATTACCGCTGCCGCTTCTGCCGACAGCGTGTCGGCACACGCTGGCCCTTCGGCCCATGTGCTGGCAAGCAGCATCGCTGCCGCTAAGGTTGCAAGCTTCATGATTCACTCCTCCAGATTCCGGCGTTACTGGGTACGTGGATAGCGCGCGCGTCAGTGTGCATTGGTGCCTGCGGCGCGCAAGCGAAGGCGGCGGTACACATCGTTGTCACGGGTGCCTGCAAGGCGTTGACAATGCGCTCACTCGCATGCCCATCCCCAAAGGGATTGTGGGCACGCGACATACAGGCATACTCGTCGGGATCGCGAAGTAACAGCTCGACACCCGCAACGATCCGGTCCATGTCAGTCCCCACCAGCCGCGCAGTGCCGGCGGCCACGGCTTCAGGACGCTCCGTCGTTTCGCGCGTGACTAGCACCGGCTTGCCAAGCGCCGGTGCCTCTTCCTGAATCCCGCCCGAGTCCGTGACGATCAGGTAAGCGGCCGACATCAGAAACACGAACGGCAGGTATTCCTGCGGCTCAATTAGGTGGATGCTGGGGTGATCGTTCAAGATGGCGTTCACCGGCTCTCGCACCCTTGGATTCAGGTGGACCGGGTAGACGATCTGGATGTCTTCATTACGGTCGGCAAGCCTGCGCAATGCTTTACAGAATCGCTCGAATGGCTCACCCAAGTTCTCGCGGCGGTGCCCTGTCACCAATACCATCCGTCGAGCCTCGTCCAGGAACGCATAATTGCCTGACAACCTAACGCGCATTTTGGCATCCGCGTCGATCCGCTGCTTGACCTGAAGCAAGGCGTCAATGCCCGTATTGCCAGTCAGCCTGACCCGAATCGGGTTGACGCCTTCGCGCAGCAACGAGTCCCGCGCCTGCTGCGTAGGCGCAAAATGCCACGACGCAATGATGTCCGTCACGCGCCGATTCATCTCTTCAGGCCAGGGTGCGCTCATATCGCCGGTACGCAATCCCGCCTCGACATGACCTACGGCCACGTTCCGGTAGAACGCGGCAAGCGTAGCTGCCAATGTGGTCGTAGTATCGCCGTGAACGAGCATCGTATCGGGCAAGAACTCGTCAAGTACCGCGTGCACGCCGGTCAGCACCCTGGTCGTGATATCCGAAAGGCTCTGCCCCTTACTGATAACGTTGAGGTCAAAATCCGGGACGATTTTGAAGAGGTGAAGCACTTGGTCCAGCATTTGCCGGTGCTGGCCGGTAACACACACCCGCACATCGAAGGCCGGCGAACCGCGCAACCGGTGAATCAGCGGCGCCATTTTGATTGCTTCAGGACGGGTCCCGAATACCGCGAGAACTTTCTGCATACTGACGCCTTTCTTGGTGTTGGTAGGCCCGTACTCGTGGGCTGATCACAGGTCTTCCCTGCATGCCAAGAACTTTCCGCTTTCACTGCGCAACGGCGGCGGAAGCTACCTTATAGCGACGGTTGTGCCACGCGTTCCTAAGTCCTTGATTCGAAGGGAATCACGGCGCCTTTGCCGGGCGACAGGTGTATTCGCCGTCCAATGGGTTGCAATGGTGTTACAAGTGACTAAATTGCTGCGGCGCATCCTTTCCGAGGCCAAATCGGCGAGGCGGCGGATAAATCTGCACTCCAGTAATGGGATTTGACGGGCGTTGGTCATATTCGCCCGCCCTTGGAGTAGCACGTCAACTCGATTCGTCGTCACCATCTGTAAATGTTCGATATAGCCAAGGTAAGGGCGCGCACCCATCCGTTTAACCGAGTTGCGCTGAACTGGGCGGATCCTAAATGGGTGAAGAATGGGACCTTCGAGATAAGCCGAGTGGATAGGTGTCCTCTTAGGACCGTGGAAGTGAAGAGAGGGTCAACCGTTTGGCGGGTCCCCATGCGCCCGCCCGAAAAGTTCCCCAACCAGCTGAGATCTGTTACAACGATGAAAATCAGTACATTCTCACGTAGACAATCTTCAATTCACTCGCATATGGACATCGGGCCGGACCGGTCACCTGCGGTGAATTTGAGTACTAAATGCATCACAACGCCCTCGCGCAATCAATTTGAAAAATTAAACAGTATTGGGCAGGCCAGATAGTTTGGCGCAGGATCTCCCGGTGTTAACCGTCAGCGGAAACTGACTGGCGAGGCGAGAGCGCCGGATGGCGGCTTCACGGTATACGGGCAGCGTTCAACGTAAGACCGGAGCTGGTTATTGAGCACGGCCGTCCGGATTTGCAGCAGGTTGTGCGCGTGCCGTGGACGCCAAGCCATCTGCTGCCGTTTGACGAACCGCTTGCTGACCACCTGGTTGACGGCTGACTCGACAAAACCTGAGGCAATGGGCTCGCCATGCCGATAGCGGTCACCGTAGTTCACGATGAAGTGCCGGTTGTTGTCCAGGTAGACAATGAACTCCTCGAGCTTGCCAAGGAGTTTGGCCTCCTCGGGGCTGGCCTCAGCGTCCTGATCCCAGCCCAGGCTTTCCGTCAGCCCCCGCTTTGCGCGGCCTCCCGGGTAGCGAATCAGGCACATTCGCTGCGTGAAATTTGCCAGATTTTGTAACGGACGTTCTCCCGGCCGTTCCAGGCAGCCTGGTCTTTTTTTTTCGAATCGCTGCCTGATCCCATTTCCATAGGAGGACTGGCGTACTCGCCCCATACCAGTGCGTTACACCCCTTTACACAGTGATGCGTACGCACTGTAGCCATGCTCCGCCGGCGGCTATCATCGCCCCTCGCGAATGAAAGGTGCGGTATGCGCTTGCCTGAGTTACCACGGCCCGTTCGTTGCGTCGCCGGACGGTGCCTGGTTTTATCTGGCAGCGACCACGCCACCAACGGGCTGAACAGCCCTCATAAGTTCAAACAGCCTGCCTACACACGCGCGCGCGTTACCAGCATCCACTAGATCTCCGTGACGTCTCCTCTTCGTCGTGCCATGCGCGGGCGACGAACGCCTTGGCTCGTCCATGCCAGTGCGAAACCGGCGCAGCGGCCACGTGAGCGACGGCACGGACGTCCGTTCCCTTCGTCATCAACCAAACACTTACCAACAATGTCATTGCTGAGAAGAAATCGAGCTATAGCCTGTTCCCTTCTTGCCGGCATCACCGTCATCACCTCGGGTTGTGGCGGGTCGGGCGACGATGCTGCCCCAAATACCATGCTGCAGACGCAGGCCCGCCCGAGCAAGGGAGCATCGACGCCGGCGCCCACTCCCCCCACAGCGACCACACCGGAACAGCAGCGGGCGGTCGCATTGCAGATTGCTGGCTTCATCCTGGCCCAACAGGACGTCAACGGTGCGATTCCGGATGAAGCCGGCGCTGACACGGTCAACACCGACTCCAACATGGAATACGCGTTGATTGGCCTCGCAGCCGCCTACGGCAATACCCGCGACCCCAAATACCTGACGGGCCTGGAGAAAGGCATCGCCTGGCTTGCTGCCCGTGAAGAGATGACGGACCCGGGCTGGAAGGGAAGCTGGCGCTATGTGTACTCGATCAAATCGCCGTATAACCCTGTGCCGACGTCGCCGGGTGCAGGTATCGCCGATGTGCGCGGCGTGGATGCCACCTCTGCCCTGTTCGTATATCTGCTGTATCAACACCAGCAGCTCACTGGCAGTAGCGCGCTGGTTTCCAGGTACAGCGCTAACGCGCGCGCTGCCCTGGACTTCATCCTCGCAAAGAACATCAACCCCAGTGGCTTTTCCGGCAGTTCGTGGCAATTGCCCGATGGAAGCTCGACCTGGGAATTCTGGCCGTATGAATACGCCGCCGACCAGGGCGACGTGTACCTTGGCATGAACGCCGGGGCGCTGCTATTCCCAGATAACCAGCAGTATGCAAGCAAGGCTGCCTTCCTCAAGGCGAACGTGCCGACCCAGTTCTACCTGAACAACCAGCAACGGTATGCCATTGGCCGTGACCCGGGCAGTCCGCTCGACACGGATATGGAGATCGATGCCATCTTCCCGCAAGGCTACCTGCCCTGGGTCTTTGGTGCGAATGCGCAGAGCACGGGTTCGGTCCAGTGGCTGATCAACCAGACCCAGGCAGACGGCAGCATCCGTGCGCCTGCAACTGACCCGGCCTACGCACTGAGCAACGTGGTTCTGATGCTTGGCGCAGGGGCGCTTGGAATACAGCCGCCGAGCACGACCCTGCCATGGATCCTCAACAACGTCCTTGATCCGCAGACGTACGGCATCCACGACTTCCCCGGCTCGCCGGACCAGGAGACCAACGTTTCGGGCTTTGCGGTCGCGGCCCTGCTAGGCATGAAGCCGTTCCCCTGAGCTTAGGCGCTTCTTCCGAGTGGTAGCCCGTGCCTTGCAACCCGGCCCGTCCAATCAGTCCTTTCCGCGCTGCGGTAGCAGACCACTGGCGCGGGCGGTGGGGGCGTCCATCCCATTGGTTACGGATCGCCTCCGCCCGCTCATTTTTGACTGTCATCGTTAGCGTCGCTGCCGTCATCCGGGTTCAGGGCGGCCTGGCCGCAGACGGAATGCTTCCCGGCTGGCGATGATCAGCGCCATAGGTGGCGCGCGAAGAACGTCAGCGTGCGGTCCCAGGCGACCTGCGCCCAAGCGGCGTCGTACTGGGTACCGGCGATGCGGCCGTCGCCGATGGCTTCCTCGTTGGCAAATGCATGGTGCGCGAGGTAACGGTGGAACGTCGCGTCGACGCCGCCGGCGCGCAGCTTCTCCTCGAGCTTGTCGAAGTCCTCGGCCGCAAAGAACGCGTCCTGCGTGGCCGAGTGGACGAGCACCGGCGCCTTGATATTGGCGGGATCGATGGCTTCCAGCGGCGGCATGCCGTAGAACGGCACACCTGCCTTCAGCTCGGGGATGGCGTTCAGCGACAGCAGCGTCAGCGCGCCACCCATGCAGAAGCCGGTGATACCGATGCGGTTGCTCAGGGTGCCGATGTACTGCACAGCGCCGCGGATGTCCTGCGCCACGGCGTCGCCGAAGTTCAGCTTGGACATCAGGTGGTGGGCCTCTTCCTGCTCGACTGTGCTGGCGCCGCGGTAGAGGTCAGGCACCAGCGCGTAATAGCCGGCACGCGCAAGGCGGTCGGCCACGCCGCGAATCTGGTTGTTCAGCCCCCACCACTCCTGGACAACGATGATGGCCGGGGCGCCCTCAGTGAGATCCGGCCTGGCAAGGTAGCCGTTGACCGACTGGCCGTCGGGACGGGTGAACGAGACGGTCTGACCGATGTGTCGCATCATGGGCTGCTCCTGTCGTTTGCTGTGGACCAGATTGGCCGGATGATAGCGCAAGCGAGGTGCTCCGGAATGCGCGGGCGGCGAATCTCATCGGGTACTGACCGACGCTGCGCTGCATACCGATTTGGCCGAACTGCGCGGGCGCTGCCCGGCACCCGTGCGCTGTTCCGCGAGGTCTCCGGCCTGCTGCCCTTCCGTTACGGCGTCACGCCTGCTTTTCCTTCAACGCGGCAGGTCCGGATGGCCTGGGCGGGCGTGCGCACCGGGCTATAGCTCTGCTGCAGCTGTTCTGCGAGGACCCAGCGCGGGCGTACACCGGTGACACCGGCGATCCAAGACCTTCAACGTAATACGTTAAATATTTAACTACCGCAGTCGATATTTAGACATAAATACGCTTATGTCTATAGATTCCAGCGGATCGAACCCGGTTGCGCGGGTGATCTTGTCGGACGGATTTGACTAAACTAGACTAAGTCTATCCGCAGGAGAGAAACATGCAGACGGTGAACATTCATGAGGCGAAAACGCATCTTTCACGGCTCATCGAAGAGGTAGCGGCAGGCGACGAGGTGGTGATCGCCAAGGCAGGCAAGCCCATGGCCCGGATCGTGCCATTCGACAAGCCAAAGGGCCCGCGGCGCCTCGGCGGGCTGAAGGGGAAGATCCGCATGGCGGACGACTTCGATGCCCCGCTCCCTGACGACTTGCTCGCAGCATTCGAAGGAAGGTAATGCGCATCCTTCTCGATACCCATGTTTTCCTCTGGGCGGTCACGAATGACCCCAAACTGAGCCAGGCCGCGGAGCGACTGATCCTGGATGCCGAGGAGGTTTTCATCAGTGCGGCCAGCATCTGGGAGATCTCCATCAAGGCAGGCCTCGAAAAGATCGACGTCAATGTCGACGAACTTATCGCTGAAATCACCGCCGCAGGCTTTCGTGAGCTTCCTGTGACGAACTCGCATGCAGCCGCAGTGCGTCATCTGCCAAACCACCATCGAGATCCGTTTGATCGGCTGTTAATCGCCCAGGCGATCATCGAGCCATTGCGACTGCTATCGGCAGACGAACACGTCTGGAAGTATTCCGACCTCGTCATTCGGGTTTAGCCACAGATACGATCGCGACCACGAGCGGCTACTTGCACAGCGAGGAGGATGCACGGCATGAGGCCACCCAAGAGCGGCACCGCATCAGTTGGACCAGCCGGACCCAGGATGAGCCGGCATCGCAAAATCGCACAGCGCGAAGCCATCGTCACGGCACCATCGTGGCAAGCTACCCGCATTGCCACTTCCCTCCAGCCCTAGCGCCACCGCCGCGTTATTCAAGCCATGAACCCATATCGCTACAGCGACAGTGAAATTGCCGCTGTCTATCGCGTCATCCGGGAGCGTCGCGACATGCGCCACTTTCGGAAGGACCCACTCGATCCTGCATTGCTGGAACGCTTGTTGCACGCTGCGCATCTCGCCCCCAGCGTCGGCTTCATGCAACCCTGGCGCTTCATCCGCATCACTGACAGGAGCCTGAGAACGCAGATCCACGCGCTGGTCGATTCCGAACGCCAGCGCACCGCGGTCGCCCTGGGCGAACGCCAGGACGAGTTCATGCGACTCAAGGTAGAGGGCATCCTGGGCTGCGCGGAAGTACTGGTGGCAGCGCTGATGGATGGACGTGAGCGGCATATCTTCGGCCGGCGCACCATGCCGGACATGGATCTCGCTTCGGTGGCCTGCGCCATCCAGAACCTCTGGCTTGCTGCGCGCGCGGAAGGAATCGGCGTGGGCTGGGTTTCCTTGTTTGAGCCTGAACAGCTTGGCCAGCTGCTGCGGCTGCCGCCCGGTGCTCGGCCAGTGGCTGTGCTGTGCCTTGGCCAGGTCGACACATTCTATGAGAAGCCGATGCTGGAACAGGAAGACTGGGCCAGGCGGCAATCCCTGGACGAGATGGTGTTCGAGAATGGCTGGACCAACCCCAGCCCCCCAATCGCCCCGGGCTGATTACTGAACCGGAAATTTGGGAGTGGAACGAAGTTGTGGGATACGCCTGTCAATATGCTCAGTAGCTCTGGCGATCGAAGGTGTGGGTGCTTGTCGATAAATCGCGCTCCCTTCAAGGGGATCGTACCTTTCGTGTGAAGTCTGGCGGTCTGGCCCCCGAAGTCATTATGAATCAAGGGGTTGCAATATCGCTCACGCCGCAGCAACCTCGGCGTGCTTGCGCCTGACCGCGGGATGCGCAGGGCGCGCGAGGCCGAGATGCTCGCGCAGCGTGGCCCCCGCATATTCGGTCCGGAACAGCCCACGCCGCCGCAACTCGGGCAACACCAGCGCGATGAAATCAGTCAGCCCTCCGGGCAGTACCGGCGACATGACGTTGAAGCCGTCGGCGCCGTAGTTGAGGAAACGTTCTTCGAGCTGATCCACGATCTGTGCCGGTGTACCAACGAGTTGCCAGTGACCGCGCGCGCCAGCCACGCGCTGGTAGAGCTGGCGGATGGTAAGGTTTTCGCGCCGCGCCAGGTCCAGCACCAGGCGCTGGCGGCTCTTGCTGGCATTGGTCGGCGCAAGCTCCGGAATCGGGCCGTCGGGCGGATAGCCGGACAGGTCGAAGCCGCCCGTCAGGCCGGCGACCAGCGCCAGGCCCACTACCGGGTCGATCAGCGATTGAAGTTGTTCGAACTTCTCCTTCGCCTCGCTCTCGCTATGGCCGACCACCGGAAACACGCCCGGCAGGATCCTGAGGTCATCCGGTGAACGGCCGTAGCGCGGCAGGCGGCCCTTCAGGTCGGCGTAGAAGGCGACGGCCTCCTCCAGCGTCTGCTGGGCCGTGAATACCGCCTCGCCGCTGCGTGCCGCCAGTTCCTTGCCAGCCTCCGAGGAACCGGCCTGCACCACCACCGGGTGTCCCTGGGGCGGGCGCGAGACGTTGAGCGGTCCCTGCACCGAGAAGTGCTCGCCCTTGTGTCGCAGCACATGGCGTTTGGCCGGGTCGAAGTAGCGCCCGCTCGCCTTGTCGCGCAGGAAGGCGTCATCCTCCCAGCTGTCCCACAACCCGGTCACCACATCGGCGAATTCCTCCGCGCGCCGGTAGCGATCGGCGTGCGCGAAGTGCTCGTCCCGGTTGAAATTGCGGGCCTCGTGCTCGTTCGACGAGGTGACCAGGTTCCAGCCGGCACGGCCACCCGAGATATGGTCGAGCGACGCGAACTTGCGCGCCACGTGGTACGGCTCGTTGAAACTGGTCGAAGCCGTGCCCACCAGCCCGATCCGCCCGGTGACGGCCGCCAACGCCGACAACAAGGTGATCGGCTCGAACTGAGCCT
Organism: Cupriavidus sp. WKF15; assembly: GCF_029278605.1. Taxonomy (NCBI): domain Bacteria; kingdom Pseudomonadati; phylum Pseudomonadota; class Betaproteobacteria; order Burkholderiales; family Burkholderiaceae; genus Cupriavidus; species Cupriavidus sp. WKF15. The sequence goes on along the minus strand of NZ_CP119573.1, from coordinate 2,030,127 downwards.
GGTAGCTGTGCGCGGTACGGCTGAGGAATTCGACATTGTCGCCGCGCGTGCCCACGCCGTCGGCCAGGAAGATCAGGTCGAACTTGGCAGCCTCGGCGGCCTGCGCCAGAGCCACGTAGTGCTGAAAGTCGATACCGGCGTCGGCCTTGGCTTCGGGATGCCGCCAGGCGGCGATGTGGTGCCCGCTCGGATAGAGAAATGCACCGAGGCTCATCAAGCCTTCGCGTCTCGCCATGTCTGTTTCTCCCGTCCTCAGTCTGTCAATGCAGGGGACATCGTAGGGATCACCACTGGTATTGCGAAGCTCGATGTTCTTCTATCCATAGGCAGGCCTCCCGCATATCGATGGATGGAAGCCGTCGAGCCGGAACATGCGAAATTTGCCTACGACTTCGCGGCATATCCATATCCGAAAGCCTTCTTTGTTCACTGCGGCGCCGGGCGATAGCATCGTCTCCTCTTTGTTCTTATGACCAGACATGCCCGCGCTCCCGCTCCTTCGCATCGCCGCTGCTGCGGCACTGTCCTGCCTGACCCTGAACGCCGCCTGGGCGGATGCCACGCTGGACCGCGTCAAGCAGCGCGGCAAGGTCTCCATCGGCGTCCTCGTCGGCGGCGGCCTGTTCGGCTCGATCGACCCAGTCACACAGCAGCCGGTTGGCTGGAATCCCGAGCTGGCGCGCGACCTGGCAAAGCGGCTGGGTGTGGACGCCGAACTGGTGCCCGTGCAGCCTTCCAATCGCGTGCAGTTCCTGCAACAAGGCAAGGTTGACCTGCTGATTGCGTCGATGGAATACAACCCCGAGCGCGGCGAGTTGCTCGGCCATGCGCCAACCCCGTTCTACCGCGTCGGCGGCACGGCGGCTGTGCTGAAGCGCAGCGGCATCGCCAAGTGGGAGGACCTGCGCGGCAAGACCGTCTGCGCTTCGCAGGGCAGCAGCTACGTCAAGCCTTTGCAGGAGCAGTACGGCGCCCAGGTGCGTGGCTTCAAGACCTCCGCGGAATCGTTGCTGGCATTGCGGGGCGGCCAGTGCGTCGCCGCGGTTCACGACGCCACCCTGATCCACCCGCTGGTTCGCAGCAACGCCGACTGGACCGACTACGCCGCGCCAATCCCCACCGAGATCCTGCCCGCGCCTTCCGTGGTCTGGACCCGCAAGGGCGAGACGGACACCATCGCCGCGGTGGACAAGATCGTCCAGGAATGGCATCGCTCGGGCTGGCTGATCGCCACGGAAAAGCGGCTCGGCATCACGCCGCCGCAGCCACTGCTGCCCGAACTGCAAGCACGCTTCAAGAACGCGTCCTGAGCCGAACGCTGCGCACCGGCGCGGCGCCAAGGCGCCCTCCTGATATGAAGAGAGTCTTCCTGCTATTCCCTTTTCTCTGCGCCGCGCTGACTGCTTCCGGCCATGCACCACGCCGACGCCACGTTCGACAAGATCAAGCAGCGCGGCAAACTCGCCGCGGGCATCGACGGCCCGAGCCCGCCGTTCGGCTTGCTGGATACCACGACCGGCAAGGCCGGTGGCTACCAGACCGAACTTGCGGCCGACCTGCCGAAGCGCCTTGGCGTCGAACTTGAAACCGTGCCGGTCACTGCTTCCACCCGCGTGCAGTTCCTGCAGGCGGGCAAGGTCGACCTGCTGGTCGCCAATATCCAGTGGACGCAGGAGCGCAGCGAGATCCTGAGCTTTGCGCCGACCCCTTATGACCTTGTCGGCGGCGCGGCCGTCGTGTCGAAGGCGAGCGGCATCAAGCGCTGGGAAGACCTGCGCGGCAAGGTGGCCTGCGTCTCGCAGGGCAGCAACTTTGCGCGTCCGCTGGCAGAGAACTACGGCGCGATCGTCAAGGGCCTGCGCGGCATCCCCGAGTCTTTGCTGGCGCTCAAGGGCGGCACCTGCGCGGCATCGGTACATATCCAGCCCGCGCTCTACCACACGCTGAACGGCCCAAGCGCCGGAGAATGGAAGGACTTCACGCTGGCAACGGAAGCGCAGCTGATTCCCTCGCCTACCGTGGTCTGGACCCGCCGCGGCGAGAAAGATACGGTCGCATTCGTGGACAAGGCAATCCGCGACTGGCACCGCTCCGGCCTGCTGCTCGCCACCGCACGCAAGTATGGCGTACCCGAAGGCGCCTACATCAAGCCTGCCAATGCGCGCGCGCAGCAGGGCAGGTTCGATGTCGCGCCGAGCGACTTCGCCGTCTTTGCCGAGAGCAAGAAGCCATGAGCGCGCGCCTTGTTCGTCAGCGAGGCCGCCATCAATTAACTGTTGCACGGCAGCCCCCATGCGCACGGCGGCTCGATCAGCGCACGGCACGGCATCTGCCTGCCCAGCGCGCAGCGCTGACGCGGCGCCAAAAAGCCGGTCTTCGATCGGCTCACCGGCTAAACCCCGGCAAGGCTCAGCCCGACACCACTATCGAAGTTTCTCCATGAGCATTCTCCTGTCCCAGCGCGCCCGCCGGGTGCGCCTCTCGCCGATCGCCGCTGCCGGCCAGCGCGCCACCGCGCTGGCCCGCCAGGGGCGCGACATCCTGGCTCTGACGGCCGGCGAGCCTGAGTTCGATACCCCCGAGGCCATCAAGCGGGCCGCCATAGCCGCGCTCGCGCGCGGCGAAACGAAGTACACGCCCACCGCGGGCTCGGTCGCGCTGCGCCAGGCAATTGCCGCCCGGTACCAACGCGACCACGGGTTCCCGGTCACCCCTGCCGACGTCTTTGTCGCCAATGGCGGCAAGCAGGTCATCTTCGAGGCATTCTCGGCCACGCTCGACAGCGGCGACGAGGTCCTGCTGCCGGCGCCATATTGGCCTTCCTTTCCGGACATCGTGCGCGTCAATGACGGCACCCCGGTGGTTCTGCCCTGCGATGAGCGCAGCGGCTTCAAGCTTGACGCCGCCCGGCTGGAAGCCGCAATGACACCGCGCTCGCGCTGGCTGGTGCTGAACACCCCGGCCAACCCGACCGGCGCGGTCTACAGTGCAGACGAACTCGCGGCCCTCGCCGAGGTTCTACGCCGCCACCCACACGTGCTCGTGTTGGTCGATGAAATCTACGAGCGGATCCGCTTTGGCGCTGCACCACCGCACTGGCTGAACGTGGCGCCGGACCTGCGCGCGCGCACACTGCTGGTCAATGGCGCATCGAAGACCTACGCTATGACCGGCTGGCGCATCGGCTGGGGCATCGCCCCTGTGGAACTGGTGCAGGCAATGACGGCAATCCAGTCGCAGGTATCTTCGGGCGCCAGCGCGATCGGCCAGGCCGCCGTGGCGGCGGCGCTCGATGCAGCCGACCAGACGTTCGTGCAGAACGCGCGGGAGGCCTACGCGCGCCGCGCCGAACTCGTGACCAGGACCATCCCGTCTATTCCGGGCCTGCAACTGCTGCCACCGCAGGGCGCATTCTTCGCCTACGTCAACTGCGGCGGCCTGATCGGACGCCTGCGGCCCGACGGCCGGCCGGTTGAAAGCGACGCCGACGTGGCCGACTGGCTGCTGGAGGCCGAAGGCGTGGCTGTCGTCGACGGTGCTGCCTATGGCCTGTCGCCCTACTTCAGGCTCTCCTTTGCTGTGGCCGACACGGTGCTGGAGGACGCGCTGCAACGCATCGCGCGTGCGGTTGCCGCGCTGAAACCGGCAAAGCTGGAGGTGGTGGCATGAGTGACCTCCTGGCCCCCGTTGTCGCGGCGCTCAAGCCGCTGGGGCTGAACTATGCCTTCGTACTTGACGCCGGCGAACGTGCGGCGTTCCTGAGTGGTCTGGTTGTGACGCTGAAGCTTTGCCTGCTGACCATCCCGTGCAGCCTCGCCGCCGGTATCGCGCTGGCGGCAATGCTCACCTCGGGCCGGCGCGCGCTCGCCGCACCGGCCCGCGCCTTCGTCGAGCTCACGCGCAATACCCCCACGCTCGTGCAGCTCTACTGCGCATTCCTGGTGCTGAACATGCTGATCACCCAGCAGCTCGCCAGCCGCGGCACCGGCAATCCGCTGACGCCTTTCGTCTGGGTCGTGATCGTGGTCTCGCTGCACAAGGCGGTGTTCCATGCCGAGGCGCTGCGCGCCGGTATCGAGGCGGTGGCCCGCATCACGCTGGAAGCCGCGCGCTCGCTGGCCTTCTCGCGGCGCCAGCTGCTGCTCCAGGTTGAACTGCCGCTCGCGGTGCGCTTCGCGTTGCCGGCACTGGTCAACAACGTGGTGGACCTCGTCAAGATGACTGCCGTGGCCTCGGCCATCGCGGTCGGCGACGTGACCTACGAATCCATCATGATCTGGACGCAGCGCGACAACGTGCTGGAACTGCTGTTGCTGATTCTGGCCTGGTTCGGCCTGCTGACCTGGCTGGTCAGCCGCGCCGGTCGCTGGTTGGAAAATCACCTGAGGATGCCCGGCTATGGCCAGTGATTCGATTCTCCCGGCCGCCATCGGCCGCCCCCCTTTGCCGGGCCGCGCGCTGCGCGATCCGTGGGTGCTGACGCTCGGCGCTCTGACGGCACTGCTGCTGTTCTGGAGCTTCACCGGCAGCACGCCGGCCGCAGTGCGCAGCCTCTGGACCTGGACCCCTGCGCTGCTGCGCGGGCTATGGGCCAACATCGAGATCAGCGTGCTGGCGATGGTGCTCGGCACCGTTGCCGGCCTGGTGATCGGGGCGCTGTCATTGTCATCGCATGCGGCGTTTCGCCTCTTTACACGTGCCTGGGTGCAGGCGTTCCGCAACGCGCCGGTGCTGGTGCTGGTCTATTTCACCACCTATGTGTTCCCGTTCGAACTGCACCTGGTCCACTGGACCTTTCCGTTCCCGGACTGGGTCAAGGTCGTGCTGGCCCTTGCGCTGCCGGCAAGCGCCAACGTCGCCGAGATCTTTCGCGGCGCGATCCAGTCGATTCCGAGCGCGCAGTGGGAGGCAGCGCAGTCGCTCGCCTTGCGCCGCCGCCAGATCTTCCGCCTGATCGTGCTGCCGCAGTGCCTGCGGCGCATGCTGCCGCCATGGATGAACCTGTACGCCGGCATCACGATGAGCACGTCGCTGGCGTCACTGGTCGGCGTCCATGACGTGGTCGATACCGCGCAGGTTGCCAGCAACACGGTCGCGCGCACCGACTTCACGATCCTCGTCTACTTCACGTTGCTCGCCCTGTTTTTTGCTTATTGCTACCCGATTGCGCGCGGTACCCGCGCGCTGGAACGCCGCCATGAACGCCACTGAGTCCTTTCTGCGCCGTGACACCGGCAGCCACTCCACATCGCCACTGGTGCAACTGCGCGACGTGCACCTGAGCTTCGGCGCCAACACGGTGCTCAACGGCATCGACGTCGACGTGCGCCGCGGCGAAGCCGTCACCATCATTGGCCCGTCCGGTTCGGGCAAAAGCACGATCCTCCGCTGCATCACCGGGCTGCTGCAACCACAACGCGGGCAGATTCGCGTGGGCGACACCGCCGTCGAGACATTGCGCGGCGAGGACGCGCTCATTGCATTGCGCAAGCGCGTCGGTTTCGTGTTCCAGCAGTACAACCTGTTCCCGCATCTGACGGTGCTGGAGAACCTGGTGCTCGCACCGACCCGTGTGATGGGGCGCCCGCGCGCCGAGGCGGAGCGCGAGGCCCATGCGCTGCTTGCCAGGGTGCGCCTGTCGGAAAAAGCCAATGCCTACCCGGGCGAGTTGTCCGGCGGCCAGCAACAGCGCGTTGCGATCGCGCGCGCGCTGGCAATGCAGCCCGAGCTGATCCTGTTTGACGAGGTGACCTCCGCGCTCGATCCGGAGACCGTCGGCGAGGTACTGACCGTGATCCGCGAACTGGTCGAGGACGGCATGACCTGCGTACTGGTGACACATGAAATGCGCTTCGCGGCCGAGATCAGCGACCAGATCTACTTTACCGAGGCCGGCCGGATCGTCGAACACGGCCCGCCGGCGCAGATATTCGGCAAGCCACGGCACGAACGCACACGCGCGTTCCTGCGCCGCGCGCTCGGTGCAATCCCGCGCCTGCCGCCCGATTTCGATGCCGCGTTCGCGCCGGCGCCTTCCCTCTTTCCCGCTGACGGAGTCTCCGCACCATGAGCCATTCTTCTCCCGCCGACCGCCAGGCGGCCCGCCGCAAGGCAGTGGCCGCCGCCCTGACCGACATCCGGCGCCTGGCCGCGGGCCAGCCTGACCGCGCCGCGCTCGATGCCATTGCCGCGCGCCTGCAGGCGCTGGCCGGGCAGCGCGAACTCTTCACCCGCGAGGACTTTCCGCCTCCGGTGGATACCGCCAGCGGCGCCTCGACGCGCTATCGCCTCAATCCCGATGATGGTGACGACGCGGCCGCGCTGTACCTGAACTCGATCAATCCGGGCAAGACCACCATCCCGCACAACCACGATACGTGGGCCGTGATCGTCGCCGTGGAAGGCCGCGAGTTCAACCGCGTCTACCGCCGCACCGACGACCGCAGCGATCCGACAGTCGCGCAACTCGAAATCGAGCGCGAACTGACGGTCGAGCCAGGCACCCCAATCGCTTTCCTGCCCGACGACATCCACAGCATCCACGTGATCGGCGACGCGCCGACGCTGCATTTCCACTGCTATGGCCGACCGCTCGAGACGCTGACGGGCCGCTACGGCGTGCGCCCTGAGACCGGCGAGATCGTCAACTACAACGCCACGCAGATGCAACCCAGCAAGGTGGCGGCATGAGCGCCGCGGGCAGACATACCCAATTGCTTCACGCGGGGGCGCCGACGCTGCGCGACGGTGCCGGGCCGGTCAATGTGCCGGTGGTGCGGACCAGCACGGTACGCTTCGCCAGCCAGCAGGCACTGGAATCGCGCCAGCACCGCCGCGCCGCCGGCGAGCGCGTCGTCTCCTACGGCCGCCACGGGCTTGACACGCACGAGGCGCTGGAAAACGCGCTGAGCACGCTCGAAGGCGGCCATCGCGCATTCCTGGCGCCATCGGGGCTGTCGGCGATCACGCTGGTGCTGCTGGCCCTGCTCGGCCCCGGCGACCATGCGCTGGTATCCGACAGCGTCTACGCGCCCGTGCGGCGCGTCGACAAGACGCTGCTGCAGCGGCTGGGCGTCACCATTGAGTACTTTTCGCCAGCGCATGACGACCTTGCCGCGCTGATCCGGCCCGAGACGAAGCTCGTCTACCTGGAATCGCCAGGTTCATTGCTGTTCGAGGTGCTGGACCTGCCGAAGCTGGCGGCAGTGGCGCGCGAGCGCGGCGTGCCGGTGGCCGTGGACAATACCTGGAGCGGCGGGTGGTTCCTGCAGCCACTGCGCCTGGGCGCCAATATCTCGATCCAGGCGGCGACCAAGTATATTGCCGGGCATTCCGACGTGATGCAGGGCGCAGTCGTCGTGGATAGCCCGGCGCTGGCCGAAAGCGTCGCCGCCACGCACGAGGCCCTGGGCCTCGCCATCGGCGCTGACGACGCCTACTTGTCGCTGCGCGGCCTGCGTACGCTGCCGTTGCGGCTCGCCCAGCACCAACGCAATGCCACCGAAATCGCGCAATGGCTGCAGCGCCATCCGCAGGTGGGGCGCGTGTTCTACCCGGCGCTGCCGGACGACCCTGGCCACGCGCTGTGGCAGCGTGACTTCAGCGGTGCCAGCGGCCTGGTGTCGTTTGCATTCCGCGATGCCGGGCCCAGCGCAGCCGGCTCGTTCGTCGACGCACTGAAGTGGTTCTCGATCGGCGCCTCCTGGGGAGGATATGAAAGCCTCGCGCTGGTCGCCCCGCCGGAACGGCTGCGCGAACACCGGGTCTGGCAAGGCAATGCACCGGTGGTGCGGCTGCACGTCGGACTGGAAGACACACAAGACCTGCTGGCCGATCTCGACCAGGCCTTTCACCGTACCCTGACCTGACATGAGCGATCCGGATCAACTCGCCCGCGAAGTTGCGTCAACAGCCGGATGCCGATGTCCCCTTCGCGCTCGAGTTGCGCGACCAGACCGATCTCCCAGTCCAGATAGGCCCGGAATGCTGCATCGCGCCGCGCCACATCAGCGTGGTGGTACGGGCTGTACCAGTAATCGTCCTCGCCGGTCAGCACGCCCTGCTCGCCGCTGCCGGTGGGCAGCGCCGCCGCCGTCCATGCTTGCGTGCCACCGGCCAGGTAGCGCACGTCGCGGCCGCTGCGCGCCGCCAGTTCCGCTGCCACAATGCGTGCCAGCACACCGTCCGATGACGTGACGAGCAACGTTTCGTAGGCGGGCACTTCTGCAATCAGGGCCTCGAGCCGGTCAGGCACCGCAAACTGCGCCCCGGCAACATGGCGCTTTTCATAGGCAGCGCGGCGCTCGACATCGAAGACGCGTGCTCGCCCGGACTGCAACAGCGCATCGGCCTGCTGCGCCGACACCGGCTGCGCTGCGGGCCGCGAAGACAGCACACGCAGCGGCTCCGGGCCGGTGTCGACCGCGGCGTCGGGCGATGGGGCATATACGAACACCTCGTGCGCGCCCAGTTGCGCCAGCCACGCGCCGGTGGTCAGCGCGCGCACGCCGTCCCAGTCGGCGAGCACGATCCGCGCATGGCGCGTTGCCGCGTATTCGTCCGTGGCTTGCACCAGTTGCCCGCCCGGCGCCCAGCGCCAGCCCGGCAGGTGGCCGGCCTCATATTCGGCGCGCGTGCGCACGTCGAAGCGATACAAGGTGTGCCGCCCGGCTTCGCGCTCGAGCCGCGCCAGACCGGCATCGTCCAGACGGCGCACACCGGCACGGGCAGCGACAGCCTCGGCACGTGCACGGCCAGCTTCACGTGTCGCGCCGGCCGGCTCGGGCAGCGACGTATGGCGCCCGTTGGCCAGCGTGCGGCCATCCAGCAGCCAGGCCATGGTGCCATCCTTGAGCGAGACCACGGGATTCGGCACCCCGGCATCGATCAGCGTCTGTGCGCCCACGATGCTGCGGGTGCGGCCCGCGCAGTTGACCACGACCAGCGTCTCCGGCCGCGGCGCCAGCTCGCTGATACGGTAGACCAGCTCCGCGCCGGGCAGGCTGTGCGCGAACGGCAGGCTGAAGTCGGCAAACTCCTCGGGGGTGCGGCTGTCGACCACCACGAGGTCGTCGCCGCGCTCGATACGCTGCTGCAGTTCGCCGGCACTGATCCATGGCGTGTGCTTCTGGTGCTCGATGACTTCGCCGAAGGCCTTGCTGGGCACGTTGCTGCCGCTGAAAATCTCGAACCCCGCCGTCGCCCATGCCCGCGTGCCGCCGGTCAGCACCGACACGTTGCGCCAGCCCAGGCGCAGCAGCTTGGCGGCCGCCTGGTGCGCCAGGCGATCGCCGTCATCACCACCATCGGTCAGGACGATGCGCGTATCGCGGCGCGGCACCAGCCTGTCGGCCAGCAACTCCAGCCGCCACAGCGGGGCGGAGGCCGCAAGCAACAGATGCCCGCGCACAAAGACGCCGGTCTCGCGCACATCCAGCAGCGCGATCTCGTCGCCGTCCGCCAGCGCAGCTTTCAACGCGAGCGCGTCGATGGCGGCATGGGCGATGTGCCTGGGTGGCCCAAAATGCCGATAGCTGCCGCCGGCGGCGCTTTCAAACACCACGCGCCCGCTCAGGCGGTCCAGTGCCAGGCCGTAGAAATGCAGGTGCAGGCCGGGCTCATTGCCGATCAACTCGATGGTATGGACGTCGTCGGGCAACAGCGTGACGGAGCTGCCGGTCACGACATCGCTGCGACCGGTCTCGGTCAGGCGGTCGCGTGCCGGGTCGTCGGTGGCTTCGCGGCGATAGAAGACGTTGCGCTCATTGCCGGTGATGCCGGCAATGATGGCCCATGTGGTGTGGTCGTGCGGCGGCTGTGCCTTGCCGGGCAGCCCGGCGGACACGTAGAGCGCGTAGCGACCATCGAGATCTTCGGACAGGCGATAGACCTGCGCGGGATTGTCAGCCGAAACAGGAAAGTGTGCCGACGGGAACAGGTCGCGTTGTGCGCCGAGCCACTCCAGCGCCCGCGCCACGGTATGCAGCGTCTTGCGGTTGGCATGCGGGGTGCGCTCCAGCAACTGTCTTGCCTCGGCGATGAAGGCGGCCACGGCCGCGTGGCGCCGGCTGGCAACGTCGCTGCCCGGCACCGCTGATGGGGAAAGGTTCTGTTGGGTCATGCGCCGACTGTAACGCCGACACGAAGCTGCGCAAAAGAAGGCTTTCGAGTATCAACATGCCGCCGGCTTCCATCGCGACTTGTCTCGACCAAGCCGCAAGGCGCATATCGATAGGCTCAAACATTCGTTGGTGCGCGCCAGCCGACTTCGTAAGCTTGACGGTCCCATCAGGCCTTCGCACTTTCGTGCCGGCGACGGCCTGCCAGCTCGCTTCCGGGTCGATACCATGTTCCGTCGCAACTTTCTCCGCGCCGTCCTCGTTCTTTCACCAGCGATGCTGGCCGCTTCGCCGCTTCCCGCCGGCGCCGCCGAAGCGGCATTTCCCACGCGCCCTGTGCGCATCGTGGTGCCAGTCGCGCCCGGCGGCAGCGCCGACAAGCTGGCCCGCACGCTTGCCACGCGGCTCAGCGAGGTGTGGCAGCAACCGGTGGTGGTGGACAACGTGGTCGGCGCCAGCGGCACCATCGGCGCGGCACAGGTCGCCAGGGCCAGGCCAGACGGCCACGTGCTGCTGCTTGGCGGCGAAGGCGTGACGCTCAACGCATCGCTGTTCAAGAACCTGCCGTATGACACCAGCCATGCCTTCCGCGGCGTCACCAAGGCCGTGGTGAACCCGCAGGTGCTGGTGGTCAGGCCGGACCTGGGGGTACGAAGCTTCCAGGATTACGTGGCCCTGGCACGCCGCAAGCCGGGAGAACTGGCACTCGGGCTGCCCGGCAATGGCGGCATCGCGCATGTCGCACATGAAATGCTGTCGCGCCAGCTTGGCTTCAGGGTCAACTACATTCCCTATGCCGGTGGCGCGCCGGCCACGGTGGACCTGCTCGGCGGTCATATTGACGCCACACTCATCACCCTGGCCGCCGTGACTGACTACGTGCGGGCAGGCAGGCTTACAGCGCTCGCGGTCACGACCCCTTATCGCTCCAAGGCCCTCCCGCAGGTACCCACGCTGGCCGAAGCCGGCGCCGCGGGCTTTGCCGTGGAGAGCTGGCAAGGACTTCTCGCCCCTGCGGCGACCCCGACCGCCGTGGTCGACCGTATCAGCCGGGACGTGGCGACAGTGCTGCACGTGCCCGCCACGCGCAGCCAACTGGAAGACGCAGGCTATGTCGTGGTCGCCTCATCGGCGCAGGAACTCGATGCAAGCCTGTCGCGCGACCTGCCCCGGTACGCCTCGGTGATCACCGCGTCGGGCATCGCCCTGCGCTGACAACTTCCCCAACCAATCATGACTGACCTGACGCATACCATCGACGCCACCACGCTACGCAAATGGCTCAACGATGGCCAGTCGCTGGCCCTTTTCGACGTGCGCGAACATGGCCAATACGGCGAAGGCCATCCCTTCTTTGCCGTGCCCCTGCCCTATAGCCGCCTTCAGCTGGAGGTCGGCCAACTGGCACCGCGCCGCGCGGAACGCATCGTACTGTTCGACGATGGCGATGCGGCAAATGAAGTGGCATCACGCGCGGCACGGCAACTTGCCCACCTTGGCTACCTGAACGTGACGGTGCTCGACGGCGGCGCCCCCGCCTGGGCCGCCGCCGGCTACACTTTGTTCAAGGGCGTCAATGTACCCTCCAAGACGTTTGGCGAGCTGGTCGAGCAGATTCAGCACACGCCGCGACTGAGCGCCGACGACCTCGCGGCGCGCCGCGCTGCAGGAGAGCGCTTCCTGCTGGTGGATGGCCGCACCGAGGAAGAACACCGCAAGATGACCATCCCTGGCGCCGTGAGCTGCCCCAACGGCGAGCTGGCACTGCGGCTACCCGCGCTTCTGCGAAATCCCAACATGCCTGTGGTGGTACATTGCGCCGGGCGAACGCGCAGCATCGTGGGCGCACAGACGCTGCTGAACCTGGGCCTGCCCAATCCGGTACTTGCGCTGGAAAATGGCACGCAAGGCTGGTACTTAGCGGGCCATGCTCTCCAACATGGCAGCGATCATTTCGCCGTGGAGATTGCGTCCGGACCGGTACTCGCCGCGGCGCGAGAGCGCTCGGCCAGGCTGCTACAGCGTTTCGGCCTGCCGTCGCTGTCGACCGCGCAAGCACAGCAATGGCTGGACGATACGCAGCACACCACTTACCTCTTCGATATCCGCTCGGCCGCGGAATTTGCCCGGCGCACTATCCACGGCGCAGTGCATGCGCCCGGCGGACAGCTGGTGCAGGCAACGGATCGCTATATCGGGGTACGTGGCAGCCGCGTCATTGTGTTCGATGACGACCGGGTACGCGCGCCCGTGGTTGCCACCTGGCTGCACCAGATGGGCTATGAGACCGCGGTGCTTGCCGATGGCGTGGATGCCGCATTGCAGGTTCAGGTTCGCGCGTGGCCGAAAGCGAACGGCGACGCGCTGCCCGTCCTCGACGTGGACCTGCTGCGCGCGCTGCACATCCAGGCGCAGGCGCTGGTGGTCATCGACCTGCGCGATAGCCCGGCATTTGAGCGCGGCCATGCCTCTGGCGCCGTCTGGTCGATCCGGCCGCGGCTACTTCAACAACTTCGGGCGCTTGACCTGGCGCATGCCGATCCTGTGGTTCTCATTGCCAACGAGCCAGAGGTAGCAATCCTTGCGGGAAAGGACCTGCTTGAAGCCGGCTATCGGCACGTTTACCGCACTGACAACGGCTACGACACCTGGCAATCGGCCGGGCTGCCGGAAGCCATTGCGCCGGAACCGCTGCCGGCCCAGGCGCGCATCGATTACCTGTTCTTCGTGCACGATCGCCACGAGGGCAACCGGGACGCGGCCCGTGCCTACCTGGCGTGGGAGACCGGGCTGATCGCGCAGTGCGCGCCGGATGAGCTTGGTGTTTTTCGCATTGCCGCGCCCTGGCGCGATGAGGCCCAGCCAACAGCACCGGCACCGGCAGCCTAATAGCTGGCTGGGCGGAGCGGACTGCGTCCGCACCTACCGCTCAATGGCCACGATCGTCCTTGCCAGCCTTTCGCCCGTGGACCACAGGTCCACCAGGGATCGGCGCTAGCGAGAAGCCTCCGCAAGTCCTTTCAGCAATGCCTCGTGAAAGGCCGCCGGGTCTTGCATTTGCGGCGCATGCCCAAGTTCCTGAAATTCGACCAGCGTTGCATTCGGAATCGCCTTCGCGGCGAACTTCGCCAACTCCGGATACCTGCCAATCCTGGCCTTGACCTCGGCCGGGGCCACATCCTTGGCAATGGCGGTCGTGTCCTTGTCGCCAATCAGCAGGAGCGTCGGGGCCTTGATCTGTCCCAGCTCATAAACCACGGGTTGGGTAAAGATCATGTCGTAGATCAGCGCCGAATTCCAGGCCACCTGCTGTTTTCCCGGGCCCCGGTTCATTCCCGCCAGCATCTGAACCCAGGGTTCGTACTCGGCGCGCCAGTGGCCCACGTAATAGGTCTCCTGCTCATAGCGGCGGATCCGGTCCGCGTTGGTCGCGAGTTCGCGCGCGTACCACTGGTCAACCGACAGCGACGGCACGCCCTTGGCCTTCCAGTCCTCGAGCCCGATCGGATTGACCAGCACCAATTGCCGGGTCTGGTCCGGATACATCAGTGCATAGCGCATGGCAAGCATGCCTCCGGTTGAATGACCGAGGACAATTGCGCGCTCGATGCCCAACGACGCCAGCAAGGCGTGCGTATTCCTGGCCAGTTGCTGGAAGCTGTACTGGTAGCGTGCCGGCTTGGTCGATTTGCAGAAGCCGATCTGGTCCGGCGCGATCACGCGATATCCGGCCTCGGCCAGGACACGGATGGTTTCATCCCACGTCGCCGCACAGAAGTTCTTGCCGTGCAGGAGCACAACGGTGCTGCCGTTGGCCCGCGACGGTCTGACGTCCATGTAGGCCATATGCATGGCGTCGCCCTGGGACGTGAATGCATAAGTCTGGACGGGATGCGGATAATCGAAGCCCTGGAGCTCCGCACCATACACCGGGCCGTTGCTGTCGCCGACGTTGGCCGTGTCCGCGGGTGCCGGGATGGCGGTCGAGGCGGTGAAAGCCGCGAATAACGCGAGCATGACAAACTTTGCGCGGAATGTAAGGTTCATCGCAATTTTGTGTATCCATTGTCAGTTGGCAGGAGCGCGTATGCCGGGCCCTGTCCAACTGCGTGAAAAATGCCATACCCGGACACCGGCGCCCGCCGTGCAGGAGCGCCGGGCGCCCCGTCGGAACTCAAGGCTGCTTCAAATACTCGCGCACCGGCGTCAGGAATTCAATTGTGCGCTGCGCCTTGAGAAGCCGCGGCAGCAGCGCTTCATAGCTCTGCCTATAGGGGCGCGACAGGTGATGCGACAGGAAATGCTCGCGGCTGCAGGCCCAGGTCTCATACAGCACCAGGGTGTCATCGTCTTCGGCTGAGCGGTGCAAGTACGTGTTGATGAAATCGGGCTCCTCGGACATGGCATCGAGCACAGTCAGAAGCCGTGCCTCGAGTTCGTCGCGATACTCAGGCTTGCCGGGCAGATGGACAATGAAGGATATGTTCTGGGTCATGATGGCGTAGTTCCGGGTTCTGTCACAAATGACGGAAGAAGCAGGGGAGCGTGCCGGGCACCGCGGGAATCCGTCCGGGGCGGAATCCCGCACGAGTGCCGGAGACGTCTGCCTAGAATCTAGTTCACGATATCGCGACGTACATGCGGCTGGATCGATGAAGTCGTGCGATGAGATCGAACAAGATTCGCCATGGGTGCAGCGGGGCCTCATCGAGCACCAGCCCACGCCCGCACGAATGCGCACGTATCGTGGCCGCGCAGCCTCTACGCGTACGCGTCGATACCGGACACCAGACGCTTGGCCAGGCGTGGCTTGCGCAGCTGCTCCAGCCACCATTGCAGGGCACGGCCTTCATGATCCCCGCGCCAGCCCACATACAACACGTTGGGCTCGCGCGGGTCTGCCGTGCGCTTTTCCACCAGTTCGCCGCGCTGCAGCAGCGAGTTGACCCGTTGCCGCGGCAGCCACCCGACACCCAGGCCATCACGCTGGGCAAGAGTCTTGGCACGCATGCTCGGCACGGCCAGGGAGCGTTGCCCGCCAAGCATGCCATAGGCGCGCCCCCCGGTGAGGCGCGACGAATCGGCCACCACCACAGCGCGGTGCCGGGCAATGTCCTCGCGGGTAAGCGGCTCGCGGGCTGCCGCCAGCGGATGCCGAGGGGAGATCGCGAACACCCACTCGATCACGCCTAGTTCGAACCACCCCAGCTTGGGAATGACGGGCGGCTCGTTGGTGGCGCCGATGACCAGATCCCCACGGCCGTCCCGCAGCGCCTCCCAGGTGCCGGCCAGTACTTCATGCGTAAAGCGCAATGTGACACCCGAGTCCAACGCGTCGAAGGCATGCACGACGGGCATCAGTGTTTCGAATTCCAGCAACTCGTCGGAGACGATCCACAGCCGGTCTTCCCAGCCGTTGGCGACCTGCCGCACGCGCTGCGTGATGCGAAAGACGTCTTGCGCGAGCCTGGCCGCTTCTTCGGTGAGCAACTCGCCAGCTCGCGTGAGCTGCAAGCGGTAGCGGCGGCGGTCGAACAGGAGCGCGTCGAAGCGCTGTTCCAATTGCCGCGCGGCGTGCGACACCGTGGAAGGTGCCTTGCCCAGCCTGGCCGCCGCGCGCGACAGGCTGCCCGCTTGCCGGATGGCTTCCAGCAGGGCCAATTCGTCTTCGGACAACATGTACAACTCCCTCGAACATGTTCGTTGGATCAATCGTATGGCAAAGCTGAGGCCAGCGTCCATACTGCCTTTACGCGATTGTTCAAGTTCAACTATTCCAACTGGAGGACATCATGAATCGCTTCGAAGGCAAGACCATTCTGGTCACTGGTGGCAATAGCGGCATCGGCCTGGCGGCTGCCCAGGCATTCGCCCAGGAAGGCGGCCGCGTGGTCATCACCGGCCGTGATGCCGCTGCGCTGGAAACCGCCCGCGCCACGCTCGGCAAGGACGCCCTCGCCATCCGCAACGAAACCGGCACCGTGCAGGCCGCGCGTGACCTGGCCCGCCAGCTGACCGACGCCGGCATCCGCCTGGACGCCGTCTTCATCAATGCCGGCATTGCCAAATTTGCCGCCGTTGCCGATGTGGATGAAGCCCTGTGGGACGCCACCTTCAACGCCAACGTGAAGGGCGCGTACTTCCAGATCCAGGCGCTGCTGCCGCTGCTGAACCCGGGCACTTCGATCGTCCTGAACGGCTCGATCAACGCGCGCATCGGCATGCCGATGTCCTCGGTGTACGCCGCCAGCAAGGCAGCGCTGATCTCGCTGGCCAAGACGCTGTCGGGTGAATTGATCAGCTCGGGCATCCGCGTCAATGTGGTCAGCCCGGGGCCGGTGACGACGCCGCTATATGGAAAGCTGGGCCTCGATGCCGACACCCTGTCGGCTACGGCCGCGCAGATCCAGAGCCAGATCCCGCTGGGCCGCTTCGGCCAGCCGGCTGAGATTGCCTCGACGGTGCTGCATCTGTTGGCGCCGGAGTCGGCCTTCATCGTCGGCACGGAAATCATTGCCGACGGCGGCATGAGCCAGCTGTAAGCCAGTCCTTTGCCACGAGCCGCAATTCAACTCGGATGCGGCCCGTGGCTGGAGAGTTGTGGCCTGCGCCGGTTGGTATAGCACAGTGTCCGGTGCGATTTCAGATCCTCTGGCACGAGGATTGGCCCGTGGCGCGTGAGGTACTCTGGGCTGGCGGCAACAATATGCCGGACAGAACATAGGCGCCGTGCCACCATCGCGCCGTCCATCTCGGTGCCGATACGCAAGGCGAAATCGAAGGCCTCGCCGACGATGTCGACCCGATGGTCCCCAAGATGGAGATCGATCGACACTTCCGTGTGCTTGCGTTGAAACTGCTCCAGAGTCGTTCGAACATGCGCCAATGTAAAACTGAGCGGCGCAGCAAGCCGAATCCGCCCACGGAAATTGCATGTCTTTTCCGCCGCGTCTACCTCGAGCTCTTCGAAGTCAGACAGCAGCCGAGCTGCCCTTTCATAGATGCCGGTGGCCGCGTCGGGCAGGCTTACTTTGCGCGTATTGCGATGTAGCAGCGTTACCCCAAGGTCGCCTTCAAGCTCGCTCACGCGTCGACTGACGGCCGAGCGAGCAATTCCTAACTGGTGCGCGGCCCTGGCAAAGGAGCCGCACTCCACCACGCGTACAAAGGTACGCCAATGATCGAATTGCGCCATGCGGAAAGTTTCCTTGCGCGCCTTGTCAGAAGCATCAATGTCAGGCAGCGGGGAGTCCACCATGCGAACTCCCCGCCGTCATCTTTCAAATATCAACTTCGCTCGCCGAGCGAAATCGAGCCGCGCTTCATTGCTCCGCGCCGTGCCAGCCAGGCATATTGGAAAATACTTCGGCGTAGGAATGCGAAAAACCCTCGATGACGTTGCCGAAGCAGTCTTCACAGTAGACCAACTGGTAGGGCCGTCCCGGCAGGAAGGTCCAGACCTTGGTACGCTGCTTGCCACCGTTGGCAACGATCCGCCCCGCCAGGCCTTCGAGGTCCGGGTCGGTAAAGCAAAGATGGAACACGCCCGGTCGCCAGTACGTGAAAGTCTCGTCACGCGCCTCAACTGCAGGAACGATGAACTGGAACAGTTCCAGCCCCACGCCGTTGGCGGTCACCAGATGGGCCTGGTATGCCTTTTCGAATCGCTGCCCGAAGATCTCGCCCACTTCCGGCACCTCCGGTCTGCGTTCAATCGTGCGCCGGTAGATCAATTGGAACCCGAACACAGCGCCATACCAGGCGATGGCCCGGTCAATATCGGGCACGGTCAGCCCGATATGGTTAAACGCGCGCGGCACAAGCGCCTCATTCGTATGGATGGTCATTGGAAGTTCTCCAGAGTATTGACGCAGTGCCTAGCGGAGGACCACAGTCTCGCCGCTGTTTTCGCTCGACTGCACGATGGCCTCGAACAATCGGATGTTCTCCACCAACTCCGCTGCGATGAACGGATACTTGACCCGTCCCGCCACGGCATCCGCCCAGGTCTCGAAATTCGCCAGTACCGCATCGATGGCGTCAAAGGTGCGTGTCGTGCGCGGGACGCCGGTACCCCGGCAATATGTCAGGTGGGTGGGAAGGCCCTGGTCGACATTTCCTTCCGATACGATTTCAACCCAGCCCTTGTCGCCGAACACTGCGATGCGACCATGGAAAGGGGTAACGGACAGGAAACTGATGGTGGCCTGGACACCGGAGTCAAAGGCGATTGTGGCGGTGGTGAAGTCACGCACGGGTTCGGCGAGGACGAGCGATTCAGTGCGTGCGCGCACGCTGCTGGCAGCGCCGGCCAGCGCGACAAAGATGTCGGTGACATGAATCCCTACCGCGGTCATCATGCCTGCCGGCGCGTGCTTGCGGTCCAGGCGCCAGTTGGAGGGGTCGAGCTTGCGGAACAGGTCGTGGCTGACGTTGGCCTCCATATGCAACAGCTGGCCCAGCTCGCCGGCGCGCACCATGCGCATGACTTCGGCAATGGCGGGCTCGAAGCGCCGCTCGTGCCCGACACCGAGTACCTTGCCCTGGCGCGCGCTCGCATCGACGATGCGCTGCGCACCCGCCGCGGTCATGGCCAGCGGCTTCTCGCAAAAGACATGCTTGCCGGCTTCCAGCGCCGACAGTGCCTGCTGTTCATGCAGCCGGTGCGGCGTTGCCAGGATCACGCCTTCAATATCGCCTCGCCCAAGCACCTCCGCCAGGTCGACAGCGAGCTCCATGCCATGCTGTTGCGCGAACTGCCGGGCCTCGTCCGTTGGCATCGGATCAACGGCAGCGACCACGCTGAATTTTTCGCTTTTGCTCAAGGAGCTGACGATCTGCTTGCCCCACCATCCTAACCCCGCAACGGCGACTCTCAAGGTCTGTCTCCCTCAAATGATTCTGTTTGTCGATCGATGCCACGCTCAGGCGAATGGAGGCGGTGGCTGGCGTGCTGCCCTGCCCCGTCGTAGTCCACCTGGTACCTGGCAATCCTCAGATCGCCAAGCTCCGACTTGACACGAAGGTGCTCCGGGTGGTTTGCGTAGGCCTGCAGCGCGCCGTACGAATCGAATTCGGAATAGAGCACCACGTCGCAGGCATAGTCGACTCGACTCTGGTCGACGCCAATCTCCAGATGGCGCAGCCCGGGAATTCTGCCGCGCAGGCCTTCGAACGCGCCCTTGAGCCGTGCGATGGCATCGCGCTTCTCGCCTTCGCTTTCGCCGCGCAGGTTCCACATCACGATATGTTTGACGACAGGCAAAATTGCCTCCTTGGCTGATGCCTTTTCTCGTTGCCTAAGTGGACTGGAACGGGTTCAGGACGCCGGGAACCCGGTCCGCTGCGGCCACATGTTCTCGAAGGCGTGGACCGAACTGGCGGCATAGACGCCGGCGACCGTAAACGGCTCTTCGGCCAGCCAGCGGCGCGCCGCTTCGACGGAGGGGAAGTCGATCACCAACAGGCTGCCGACCATCGTCTCGCCATCCTCGGCCAACAACGGTCCGGCGAACGCTATCTGGTCCGCCACAGCGCGCAGGTAGGTCTTGTGGTCCGGTCGCACACGCAGGCGCAACGCACTCACGCCCGGTTTATCGATCATGTGGAATACGTAGAGCATGGTTTGCTTCCTGTTCAGGCGGCCCGGGACGGGCTGGCGGGGTTGAGCACGAAGTCGAAATCGAGCGTGTAGAACGGCTTGTCGGCCTGGCTGCCGTCGGGGGTCGTGCCGGCCTCATGGCGGATCCAGTCCGCCACCAGCGACGAACGTACGCCGAACACCGTGTCGGAATCGAGATAGGTGTCGCTGTCGCGGAATACATGCGTCACCAGCGTCTCGTATCCGGGCGCCGAGATCATGAAATGCAGGTGCGCCGGACGCCAGGGATGCCGCCCCATGGCGTCGAGCATGCGTCCGACCGGGCCGTCGTGCGGGATCGGATAACACTCGGCCACGATCGTCTTGAAGCGGTAATGCCCCGACGCATCGGCATGCAGCGTGCCCCGCCCTTGGGCTTCGGTGCGCTCAGGGTTCTGCACGTCGTAGAACCCTTCGGCGTCGGCCTGCCAGACTTCCATCCTTGCGCCAGGCACTGCCTCGCCCGTGATGCTCCGGACCTGGCCCCTGACATAGCAAGGCTCGCCTGCCATGCCGTTGCCCACGTCGGCGCCGAGCTCGTAATCGGGCGCGTCATCGACGTAGAACGGCCCGAACACCGTGGCCTCGGTGCAGCCGCGGGGCTTGCGGTGGTTCTGTGCCGTCACTAGCGTGGACAGGCCGAGCGTGTCGGACAGCAGGATGAATTCCTGCCGGGTCGGACTACAGGTCTGGCCCACATCCGTCAGGAACTGGATACCGGCGGCCCACTCCTCCTCGGTCAGGTGCACTTCCCTGGCAAATGCGTGCAGGTGCTGGATAAGGCTGGTCATGATCTCCTTGAACCGGCGGTCCTTCATGTCGACGTTGCGTGCCAGTACCGCCTGGGTAATGGTCTCTTCATCGAGATTGCGCATGTTTGTCACTCCTTGATGGTTTGCCGGACACTACGCCTTGGCACCGTCTTCCCAGCGCGGGCAGGCGCGTTTTTCAACAGGAACGTCCAGCGGCTGGTAATTGGTCTTGTCGATCACGACGGCCGGCAGCACGATGTCCTGCTTCACCGGCAGCCCGCGCAACTTGCGGATCGCCGCCATGGCGCCCAGACAGCCCTGGGCAAAGCCGTTGTAGTCGCCAGTGGCGAGCATCGTGCCAGCCTTGATCGCGTCGATCGCTTCCTTGGTGCCGTTGATGCCGGAAACCAGAGCCTTGCGGTTGGCCCCCTGCAAGGCTTCGATGGCCCCGATCGCCATGGCGTCGTTGGCGGCGAATACGGCATCGATCTGCGGGTAGGACTGCATCAGGTTTTCCATCACCTGCAAGGCCTGCAGGCGCTGGTAGTTGGCGGGCTGCGCGGCCAGCAGCTTCACCTTGGGGAATGCCTTGAGCGCGTCGTTCACGCCGCGCACGCGGTCGACATTGGTCAGCGAGCCCTTGATGCCCTCCAGCAGCACCACATTGCCCTTGCCGCCCATGGCGTTGAACAGATGCGTGGCGGTCTTCAGGCCGAGTTCGTAGTCGCTGGCACCGACGAAGGACACGAACGTGCCGACGTCGCTGCGGTCGGTCACGTTGACCACCGGGATATTGGCCGCGTTGAGCTTCTTGACACCCGGCCCCATGGCCTTGTAGTCCACCGGAATGAATACCACCGCATCCGGCTTCCTGACGATGACATCCTCGATCTGGCTCATCTGCTCCGGAATGCTGTCCGGCTTGGTGGGGATGTAGTGCGTGACCTTTGCGTTCATGCTCTTTGCCGCCGCATCTGCGCCCTGTCGCACTACCTGGAAGTACGGGTTGGTCTGGTTCTTGGTGAAGACGGCGATCCGTTCGCCATCGGCATGGGCGACTGGCATGGCCGCCAGTCCGAAAGCCACCATTGCGGCGAACTGCCTGAGGTTACGCGCTTGCATGTCTGGTCTCCTTGATTTTAAGTAGTGCCGGCATGGGTGTCAGCCGGCTGTGATGCCGATTCGCCTAGCGGGTGCCGCGGCGGCGCCGTGACACGGCGTCCAGAAAGACCGCGAGTACCACGATGACACCGGTCACCAGCGGCTGCCAGTTGGCGCTGACGGTAAGCAGGTTCATGCCGTTGAGCACCAGCGTCAGGATGATGGCGCCCACCAGCGTGCCGGACACCCGCCCCACACCGCCGAAGAGCGAGGTGCCGCCGATCAGTACCGCGGCAATGGCCGGCAGCGTCAGCGTCTCGCCGATATCCCCCTCGGCGGAATTGAGGCGCGCCAGGAACACCAGGCTGGCCAGGCCCGCCATGGCGCCGCTCACCACGTAGACCAGCACCAGCCGCCGCGTAACCGGCACGCCCGACAGCCTGGCGGCTACGGGATTGGCGCCAATGGCATAGATCTCCTGGCCGTAAATGGTCTTTTGCGAGATCGCCGTACCGGCCACCAGGAACGCCAGCATCAGGAATACCGGGACCGGCACACCCCACAGGTAGCCACTGCCGATCGCGCGGAACGCCGGGGCGAAGCCGTGGATGGTCTCGCCGGCCATGAACCAGTAGGTCAGCCCGTGCAACACCCACAGCATCCCGTAGGTGGCAATGAAGGGCGGGATGCGCAACGCGGCTACCAGCAAGCCATTGCCCAGCCCGATCAGCACGCCGCTGCCCAGGCCAACGCCCACGCCGAGCATCGTCGAACCGGTGGCCTTCATCACGGTCGCTGCCAGGCAGGCTGACATTGCCACATTGGCCCCGACCGACAGGTCCAGACCGCCGGTCAGGATCACTAATGTCAGTCCGGAGGCCAGCAGGAACAACAGGCTGGCCTGGCGCAACACATTGAGCAGGTTGCCCAGTGTCAGGAAGGCGTCGGAGGCCACCGCCAGCGCCGCGCACAGCAAGCCGAGCGCAAACAGGCGGTAAGCAAAGGAACGCGCGTCCGCCGACAGCGGCGCCCATGAGATGGCGGTATTCATGCTTTCCCCTTGATGGATTCGATCAGCAGCACGACCAGTACCAGCAGGCCGATGGCCGCTACCTGGACCGACGATTGCACGCCCAGCAAGTTCAGGCCGTTGCGCAGCACGCCGACCGCCAGCACGCCCAGCACCGTGCCCGGCAGCCAGCCGTTGCCGCGATCGAACGTGGTACCGCCGACCGCCACGGCGGCGATGGCGTCGAATTCCAGCCCGAGCGCCGCCGTGGGATGGCCGGCATTCATGCGCGCCGTCAGCAGCAGCGCGGCCACACCCGCCATGACGCCGCCGAGCGCATACACGGCAACCAGCCAGCGACTGGTGCGCACGCCGGCGAACTTGAGGGCTTCGCGGTTGCCGCCCAGGGCGAACACATAGGTGCCGAAGCGGGTGCGGTAGAGCAGCCAGTGGAACAGGCCGTAGAAGGCCATGGCACCCCAGAGCGGCACCGGGACGCCGAGCAGTTCCCCCGAGTAGAGCAGCGGTATCGTGTCTCCGACGCCCACCACGCTCTGCCCATCAGTGAGAACGAGTGACAGTCCCTGCGCCACGCCGAGCGTGCCGAGGGTAGCGACGAAGGGCGGAATCCCCAGGGCGGCCACCAGCACCCCATTCAGCACACCGAACAGCAGCCCGGCACCAAGAGCCGCCGCCAACGCCAGCGGCAGCGAGCCGGTGGATACCATCACCATGGCCAGCACCACGCCGCACAGCGTGAGGACGGCGCCCATCGACAGGTCCAGCCCCTCTGTCATGATGATCAGCGTCATCGGCAAGGCGATCAGCAGCAGGACGGAAGACTGCGTGCCCACATTGAGCAGGTTGGCCACGCTCAGGAAGCCGTCACCACCAACGGCAAATGCCAGTGTCAGCAACAGCAGCACCCAGACCGAGCCGGGGAGCTTCCCCAGCGCCGGCGCAAAGGGCAGCGCACCCGTGCGTGGGACGGCTTGGGTGTGAGGCATTTCAGTCATGTCAGGCATCGTTCATCCCCAGTTGCAGAATGCTTTCCTCGGTCATTTCCGTATGCACCAGGTGGCCCGCGACACGGCCCTCGCGCATGACGTAGGTGCGGTCGCAGACGTTGATGATTTCCGTAAGCTCGGAACTGATCAGCAGGACCGCGGCACCCTCCTTCACCAGCCCGTCGATCAGCGCAAAGATCTCTGCCTTGGCGCCCACGTCGATGCCGCGGGTCGGCTCGTCGAAGATGAACAGCCTGGAACCCGCAACCAGCCATTTGCCGATCACGATCTTCTGCTGGTTGCCGCCCGAGAGAAATTGGGCGAGCTGGCCGCCGTCGGGCGTGGCGATGCGCAGGCGGGCGATCTCGCGCGCAGCCAGTGCATCCGCCTTGCCGGCGCGAAACCAGTACGTTGGAAAGGCACGCCGCAGCCCGGCCAGCAGCAGGTTGTCGCGCACGCTGCGGATCAGCGCCAGGCCCTCGGTCTTGCGGCTTTCCGGAATCAGCGCCGCGCCAAGCGCGCGCGCCTGGTCCGGGCCGCCTTTCATCGGCTTGCCGAAAATGCGGATCTCGCCCTGGCGAACCGGGTCGGCGCCGAATACAGCCCTGGCCACTTCGCTGCGGCCCGACCCCACCAGCCCCGCCAGGCCTACGATCTCCCCTGCTCGCACTTGCAGGCTGATGTCCTCGATGCCGTTGTCAGCGCCAACACCGCACATCTCCAGCGCCAGCTCGCCCGCGGGATTGCCGCGCTCGCGGCTGTAGCTCATATCGACCTTGCGGCCCACCATGCGGGCCACCAGTTCATCGGGTGTGGCTTCGCCCGGCAGGTAGCTGCCAACCTTGCGGCCATCACGCATCACGGTGATGCGGTCGCCCAGCGCAAATACCTCGGCCATGCGGTGCGAGATATAGATCATCGACACGCCCTCGGCCTTGAGCTTGCCGATCACTGCGAACAGCTTCTCGGTCTCGCGATCCGACAGCGCCGCGGTCGGCTCGTCGAGCACCAGGATGCGGGCATCCTGCGATAGCGCCTTGGCGATCTCCACCATCTGCTGTTGTGCCACACCCAGGCGATGCACGGGCGTGTGGGTGCTCAGGTCCATGCCCAGGATATCCAGCAGGCGCCGTGCCTCGGCATGCATGCGGGCGTGGTCGACCGAGCCCGGCACGCGGCCCCGCGGCTCGCGCCCAAGGAAGATGTTCTGCGCGATGTCCAGGTAGGGCACCAGCGAGAACTCCTGGAAGATGACGGCGATGCCCAGGCCCATGGTATCGGCCGGGCCGGTCACGCTGACGCGCCGGCCGTTATGGTAGAACTCGCCAGCGTCGGCCAGATAGACTCCGCACAGGACTTTCATCAGCGATGACTTGCCCGCGCCGTTCTCGCCAAGGAGCATGTGCACCTCCCCGGGATAGATCGCGAATGACACATCGTCGAGCGCCTTGACGCCCGGAAAGTCCTTGCATATGCCGCGCATCTCGAACAGCGGCGTCACTTCGGTGATCGCGTTCATGATCTCCTCTCAGGCGTGTGCAGGCTTGTGGAGCAGGCGCTCGCCGGAAGCGCGCAGCGCTTTGAGCCCGGCAGGAAGCCCGTCGACCAGCAGGCGGCCGTGGCGCTTGCGCGCCTCGCCTGCAACAAATACGCTGTCGATATTGGCCAGGCTTGCCTGCATCACCACTGCGCTGACCGGGTCGTGCAGCGGCATCATGTTCAGCCGGCGCGCATCGATCAGCACCAGGTCGGCCTGCTTGCCCGGAGCGAGGGAACCGATGCGCCCGGACATGCCGAGCATCCGTGCGCCGGCCATCGTGATCCATTCCAGCGCGTCGCGGCAGCTCACTTCATGGGACATGGCGATCTCGCCTTGCTGCGCGCGGAAGGCAGCATGGTCGAGCGCGCGCTGCACGCCCAGCGCGATGCGCGCGGCCACGAACATTTCTCCGGACAGGCCGGATTCCAGATCGACACCCAGGGACGGTGTCGCTCCCAGTTTGCGTAACCGGCCCGTGATGGGAAAGCCATGACCCTGCGTCAGCTCGTTCTCCGGCGTCAGGGAGAAACTCATGCCCGCGGCAATAAAGCGCGCCAGTTGCGCATCGCTCAGATTGTTGCCGTGGACGATGTTGATATGCGGCCCGAGCAGGCCTGCGGCTTCGAGCCGGTCCCAGCCATCGGGCGTGCGCGCAGCGCCGCCGCCCTGGTGCATGCTGGCCAGCAGGCCTAACTCGCGCGCCAGCGCAAAGTCGTGCAGCGCCACCTCCATCGTCGAATAGTGCGGGCCGAGAATGGCCAGGCCCAGGCTGATCAGGCTCGAGCCTTGCAGCCGCCGTGCGAGACGCCCGACTTCACCGCGCGGATGCGGAGTCTCCCAGAACGGCGCAATGCCCGGCCGGGGATCCGGCTTGGGCGAGCCGTGCAGGAATGCGGCGCGGATGCCGGCTTGCTCCAGCGCGTCCAGCGCGGCGTCGCTATGGGCCGGGGTGGGATTGTTGTGGCACCAGTCCACCAGGGTGGTCGTGCCGCAGTCAAGTTGATTCCATGCGCCGACCAGGGTCGCAATGTGGATGTCTTCGGGTCGGAAGCGCGTTGCCAGGCCGGCATGCATCTGCCGGAAGTATTCGGTCAGCGTCCAGCCTGCGGCGACCCCGCGCAGCGCGGTCTGCCAGGTGTGCATGTGGGCGTTGATGAAGCCCGGCGTCACGATAAAGCCGCGCGCATCAATCTGCTCGGCATCGGGGGCTTCGATATGCGGCGCGATGGCGGCGATACGCTCGCCTTCCATCAGCAGGTCGCCGACGAACTCGCCATAAGCGGGTTCCATCGTGACGAGCGTCGCCCCGCGAATCAGGGTACGCGTCATGCCGATTGTCTCCTTTTGTCTGGCGGCTGACCCGTCAGAGCCGCCGCCTTCGCTTCTTCAGCGTATTCGTTCCCTGTGCTGGCCAACGCCTCTTGCAAACGTTTGTATAGCCAGCACGGAATGAGTCTATACTCGCCAGAAGCGCAAAAAAACGACGTACTTGAAAATCTTCCTTCCGCTCAGCGGAAAACCCGGTCAGGGTGGAAAAGCGCCGGAGACAAGCCATGGACCGCTGGACAGAAATCGAACTCTTTGTACAGACAGCCGAACTCGGCAGCATCACCAAGGCCGCAGAAAGTCTGGATATTTCGAATGCGGCCGCAAGCCGCCACCTGAGTTCGCTCGAGCAGCGGCTGGCAGCCCGGCTGATCGAGCGCAACACCCGCCGGCTCTTCCTGACCCAGGTCGGAGAGGAGTTCTTCAAGCGTTGCAAGGGCGTGCTGGCGGAGATGAAGGAAGCTGAGGCGGACGTCAGCGCCACCTTGCTCGAACCGAGTGGCATGCTGACCATCACCGCTTCGCTCTCGTTCTCGATGAAGCATCTGGCGCCACTGATGCCCGAGTTCACCGCGCTCTACCCGAAGGTGAGCATCAATATCCTGGCCGCCAACCGCTACTACGACATCATGGACAGCGGCATCGACCTGGCCATCCGGACGCGCGAGTTCGAGCCCGACTCCAACCTGACCGTGCGCCGCCTGGCAGAGACCCGGCGCGTGCTGGCGGCCTCGCCGCGCTACCTGGACCGCAGGGGGACCCCGCGCAGCGTGGAAGATCTCGTCAATCACGAGATGATGATTTACTCCTACGCCAACCGGCCCAACGAACTGGCGTTCACGCGGGGCGAAGAAAAGCGCGTCGTGACAGTCCACAGCACCATGGAGTCGAACGACGGCCAGGTGCTGCGCGCGGCCGCGCTGGAGGGCATGGGCATCCTGGTGCAGCCCAAGTACATCCTCTACGACGACATCGTAGCGGGCCGGCTGATCCCGATTCTCGATGACTGGGACCTGCCCCGGCTGACGGTCAACATC
Source organism: Cupriavidus sp. WKF15 (assembly GCF_029278605.1). Lineage (NCBI taxonomy): Bacteria > Pseudomonadati > Pseudomonadota > Betaproteobacteria > Burkholderiales > Burkholderiaceae > Cupriavidus > Cupriavidus sp. WKF15. Next base: position 2,002,597 of record NZ_CP119573.1, on the reverse strand, counting down.
GCCTTCCAGACCAGGCGCCACCTGCCCGCGCGGGTGCGGCTGTTCATCGAGTTCCTGGTCAGCCATTTCCAGCGCATGGACTACGAGCGCAAGTGGACCTCGTAGGCAGGCGCGGCGGCCCGGGTGCGCCCGGGCACATCCTGAAAATGCCGGGCTCGTCCTAGCCCGGATGCATGCCGGCGGCCAGCCCCTCCGACTTGATCACCGCCGCATAATCGTCGCCGGCCATGCCCTGCGCCGCGGCACCCTGCAACATCTGCCCAAGCAACGCGGTCAGGCCCATCGGCACGTGCAGTTGCGCACCTGCGTCCAGGATCAGCCCGACATCCTTTAGCATCTGCTCTACCGTGAACGTCGGCGTGTAGTCGTGCACGGCCAGCTGCGCGGACTTTGCCTTCACGATCGGCGAAGCCACAGCGCTGGCGGTAATCACCTCCCACATGGCCGCCCAGTCGAGGCCGCCCTTCTTCCCCAGCGTCAGGGCTTCGGCCAGCATGCCGCTGGTCAGGCCGATCAGCAGGTTGACGACCAGCTTCATCAGGCGCGCCTCTTCCGCCTCGCCAAGGTAGAACTGCGCCGGCCCCAGCGCAGCCAGCAGCGGCTTGATCCGTTCGTAGGCGGCCCTCGGCCCCGAAGCCAGGGCGGTCAGCTTGGCAGCCTCAGCCATATGGCTGTTGCCCGATACGGTCACGCGCAGGTAGCCGATATCGCGCTCGGCGAGCGCTGGGGCTGCGGCGGCCGATGAGCCCGGAGAGATCGTGCTGGTGTCGACGTAGATCGTGCCATGCCTGGCCGCCGCAGCGACCTCGCCCGACACAGCCAGGAACGCGGCATCGTTGGGCATGGAGCTGAACACTACCTCGGCCTGTGCCACCGCTTCGGCCAACGACGCAGCAGCGGCCAGGCCGGCCTGCCTGGCGGCCTCCACCTGGGCCGGCGCGACGTCATAGACCAGGACATCATTTCCCGCCGCGGCCAGATGACGCGCCATCGGCAAGCCAATCTTGCCGGTTCCGATAAAGCCAATCTTCATGCTCTGACTCCAGTCTCACGTTGTTATTGCGTTCATGTCTTCAGGCCGGCCGTGCGCCGTCGTAGGCGGCCTGCAACAGGGCTCTGATGGCCTCGCGCTCGATCGCGCGGGGATTCCAGTAGGGGTTGGCCAGCGCGATGTCGGCGGCGCGATCGAGGTCCTCTTCGCGCATGCCGATATCGCGCAAGGCAACCGGCGCACCATGGCGCTCTGCCAGGTCAAACAATGCCGCGGCTGCCGATGCACCGGTGGCGCCGGTGGCCCGCTGGATCCGCGCCATGGCTTCCGGTGCCGCTGCCGCGTTGTACGCCATGGCATGGGGCAAGACGATGGTGTGGGTCTCGGCATGCGGCAGGTTGAAGCTGCCGCCCAGCGTGTGGCATAGCTTGTGATGAAGCGCCATGCCGACGCTGGCTAGTACCGTGCCGCATAGCCATGCGCCGTACAGGCACTGCGCGCGCGCGTCCAGGTCGGCCGGCTCGCGGAAGACAGCAGGTATGCCGCTGGCCAGTGCCCGGATGCCCTCCTCGGCCATCAGCGACATCACCGGGTTGGCATCGCGCGCGTAGAGGCCTTCGGCTGCATGGGCAATCGCGTTCAGGCCGCTGGTCACGGTCAGCCCGGGAGGCAGTCCGACTGTCAGTGCCGGGTCGTAAATGACGGTGCGCGGCAGCACGCGCAGGTCTCGCCCGGTCTTCTTCAGGCCTGCCTCCGTGATGCCGTAGATCGGCGTCATTTCCGAGCCGGCGTAGCTGGTCGGAATGGCAAGGACCGGCATGCCGGTTTCCAGTGCAATGGCTTTGCCCAGGCCGGTGGTCGAACCGCCGCCGATGGCCACTGCGCAGTCGGCGCCAGCCGCACGAGCTTGCGCCACGGCCTCGCGCGCGCTCTCGATCGGCACATGCATGACCGCGCCGGCGAAGATGCCTGCTGACAGCGTGCCCAGCAGATCCGAAATGCGCTGCGCTTCGGCCACCTGGTTGGGCGTGCTGAGCACCAGGACACGCCTGCCACCGAGCCGCTTGACCTCTTCGGCAACCTGGTCCGACGTGCCAGTGCCGAACAAGACGCGAGCTGCATGTGACTCATAAACAAATGAATGCGGCGCTTCCATGATCTCTTTCCTGTTGCGGATATCGATACGGAAGTTATCTTTCCGCGCGCTGCAAGGAAACAGTCCATGCGAAAAACACTCTTCACATGCGCGGAAGAATGACGGATGCCAGGGCTCAGGGACCACACATCGGCAAGAACAGCTGTGACACCGAGACGAACTGGCCGCATTGGACGCGAACCCTAGCGCATATTCAAAATTATTCAACCTATCCTTGAGATTCTGATCGCAATCCTTGGCCATCACCCACCTAGACTGCCTTCACATCGGTGCCGCACCACGCCAAGATCGATCAAATTTTTTTTGCAAGCCACCAAGGAAATCCATCATGACTTCGTCCTCCAACCGCGTCGCCATCGTCTACCACAGCGGCTACGGTCACACTGCCAGGCAAGCCCAGGCCGTCGCCCGCGGCGCCGGCAGCGTAACCGGCACTGAAAGCCTCCTGATCCCTGTGGAAGACATCGATCAGCACTGGGACACACTGGAACAGGTGGACGCCATCATCTTTGGCGCGCCGACTTACATGGGCAGTGCCTCGGCGCAGTTCAAGGGCTTCATGGACGCCACCTCACGCAATGTCTTTGCCAAGGGCGGCAAGTGGGCCAACAAGGTCGCCGCGGGCTTCACCAACGCCGCGTCGCGCTCGGGCGACAAGCTGGCCACGCTGCAGCAGATCGCCATCTTCGCGGCACAGCACGGCATGCACTGGGTCAACCTGGGCCTGCCCCCCGGCCACAACAACTCCAAGTCGACGGAAGACTCGCTGAACCGCCACGGCTTCTTCCTCGGTGCTGCCGCGCAGTCCGACGCCGATGTCAGCGCCGAGGTGGCACCGCCGCCAGCCGACCTGCGCACCGCCGAACATCTGGGGGCTCGTGTGGCAGAGGTGGCTCAGCAACTAGTCGCAGGCCGGCGCGCGCTGGCACAGTTGAAAGAAGCCGCCTGAAGCCGCGTTCAGGCGTCGCCGAACAGCAAGCCGGCTGTATGGATTGGCACCCGCACCACCAGCGGGATGCCACACGCTACATGCAGGCGTCTTCAGGGCTGACGCGACAATCCGAGCCATGCCCAGAATGTCGTAGCGGAGACCGCATTGCGTAATGAAACTGATTGGACATGGCCGCAATCCGTTCCGCGTGAGCCCATAACGCTGGCTCGGGACAGTAGAGCTTCTGGCCTGCCCAGTAAGCCGCAGCGGTCACGAGTGCCCTGCTGCCACCACATGCCTTTTATCGTATTGCGCAGTCAGCACCATCACGATCTCTGAGACGATTCGCTCCAGTGGCGTCCCTGGACCATAGATGCCACGGACGCCTGCCAGCTGCAAGGTGCGCCTGTGCGGCGCCGGAATAATCCCGCCAACAAATACCGGCACAGTATCCCCGCGCTGGCGAAGGGCCTTGAACAACATGGCAACCTGGGCAAGATGTGCACCGCCGAGCGTCGAGATGCCGATGGCATCGAAGTCGCCATCGCACGCTTGCGCCGCAATGGCCTCGGCCGACTGGAACAATGGCGTAAGCCGGATCAGGAACCCGGCATCGCTCAGGGCGGCGGCGACAGCCTTCGCGCCGCGATCGTGCCCATCCTGCCCGAGCTTTGCCACCAGGATTCGCGGCGCGCGTCCAAGTGTCGCGCTCAGCCGCCTGACCTGGTCGCAAGCCGCCGCCCAGTTCGGACTGCCTGCGCGGGTAGCGCCATAGTGAGCTTTGTCGTAGCCCGGTTGCACTGCGTAGCGCGGCCAGACCTCCAGCAAGGCGCGCGTGCATTCGCCGACCGTCGCCCGGCAGCGCATGGCGTCAATGGCGCAGTCCAGCAAGTTCCTGCCGCCCCGTCGTGCAGCTTCTGCCAGTGCGCCTAGCGCCTGCTGGACTGTGTGCTCGTCCCGCCTTGCCCGCATTGCCGCCAGTCGAGTCGCCTGCTCGGCGCGAACGCGGCCTCCATCGATTTCCAGGCACGCTGGCAGTGCTTCTTCGTCGGCCTGGTAGCGATTGACGCCCACCACGACCTCCTCTCCCGCATCGATCCGCGCCTGTGTCCGCAGGGCATTGCGGTGGATGCGCTGCTGCACCCAGCCTGATTCCAGCGCCTTGAGCACGCCCCCATGAGCATCGATCTCTGCGAGGATCGACCGGACGGTATCGGCCATGCGACCCGTCAATGACTCGATCAGGTAGGAACCTGCCCACGGATCCGCCACGTCGCAAAGGCTGAATTCGTGCTGCAGGATCAACTGCGTGTCACGCGCGATACGCGAGGCTTCGACGCTGGGCAGCGCCAGAGCTTCATCAAAGCCGTTTGTGTGCAGCGACTGCGTGCCGCCAAAGATTGCGGCCATGCCCTCGATCGTGGTGCGGGCAATATTGTTGTGCGGTGCCTGCGCCGCCAACGTCCAGCCCGATGTCTGGCAGTGCATGCGCATCGCCGCGGCCTGGGCAGTGGTGCCGCCTCGTGCACGGACGATGTCGTGCCACAGGAGCCGGGCGGCGCGCAGCTTGGCAATCTCCTTGTAGAACTGTTTGCCGACGCCGAAGAAGAAGCTCAGCCCACCACAGAAGGCATCGACATCGAGACCTCGAGCACGCAGCGCATCGACATAGGTCCGCGCGTTCGCCAGCGTCAGGGCCAGTTCCAGCGCCGGATCCGCCCCGGCTTCCTGGAAGTGGTAGCCGGAAATCGACATGCCGTGGAATTTCGGCGCGTGCCTGGCGAGCCATTCGACCACATCCGCCGCAATGCGTAGCGACGGCTCCGGAGCATGGATCCAGGTGTTCCGGACCATGAACTCCTTCAGGATGTCGTTCTGGATGGTGCCACGCAGCCGGGCGTACGGAATGCCGGCTTCCTCAGCCACGACCATGAAGGCGGCCAGGATTGGCAGAACCGCCCCGCTCATGGTCATCGACACAGAAACCCGATCCAGCGGTATGCCGTCAAACAGGCGCCGCATGTCGTCGACCGAGTCGATCGCCACCCCAGCCATGCCGACGTCGGCCGCCACCTCCGGATCGTCCGAATCGTAGCCGCGATGGGTTGGCAGGTCGAACGCGACTGACAGGCCCTGTGCCCCTTGCCTCAGGGCCTCGCGATACGCCAGGTTCGACGTCGCGGCGTCGCCATAGCCGGCGTACTGCCGGATGGTCCACGGGCGCTGCCGGTACATGGTCGGGTAAGGCCCGCGCACGAATGGCGCCTCGCCAGGCATGCCGCCGAGGTGGCTCAGACCGACAACGTCCTCCTGGCCGTAGACGGGTTTCAGGTCCACGCCGAAGCGCGGCTCATTGCACTCCTGGCTCATCGTTGCCTCCAGCGCTTGCGGGTCACGATATCCGCGATCTTCTCGCCATCGGCGGCGCGCCGGACCTCGCACCAGTGCGCCAGTCCCGACTCGTCTTCGCGCAGGGCCGCGAAGGTCAGCTCCAGTGCCTCGCCGACATTGACGTTGCCATGGAAGAACAGGTCCCGCGCGGCCACGGTTGGCGGCTCCGCATGGCTGCGCCATTGCCACTCCGCGCGGTCCACCATCGCCTGGAAGCTGGCGAAATACATCAGGTCGGCGCCGTTGAAGTCGTTGTAGGGACATGGCAGGAAATCGATGACGTGATTGACGCCATCCTGCTGCTGGCGCAAGCCGAGATGCATACCCCAATCCCCACTGCGAAAGCGTCGTGCCAACTGCGGCAGCTCCGTCGCCTCGGTCGTGGATGCCGCGTTATTCCAGCCAGTTGCCACGGACGGCATCGCGCGAACCACGGAGCGATTGTCCCGCTCGCGCGTGCGCCGGATAAAGGTCGACAGCATGGTGACAGTGGCGCAGCGCGTCCCGTTCAGCGATGCCACGGCATGCTGGCTGAGGCGCTTCACGCCGCCTGCCGGCAAGCCGGCCGAGTCCAGCGTGAAGGTGCCATGCTCGCCGATCCTCTCCAGCACGGCATCGCGTACGCGTACGGCGGTGAAGGCGGCATAGACAGGATTGCCCTCGCCGTCACGGAAGTCCGGCACTGCCAGGCCGCAGCCCGCAGCCAACTGGCGCCAGTGCAGGTCGCCGCAGGTCTTCAGCAACCAGTTTTCCGACAGGCCGGTGTACGCCAGTTGCGGCATACCAGCGATATGGTGCGAGCGGACGGCCTCCATTTCACGCTGCCAGTGCGGCGTCGGGCCCGTATGCGGCGATCAGCCCGGCCAGGTACTCGGCATCGCGCGCGACACCCGAGAAGCGCCCCGACCCCCAAGTGTGCAACCACGGCAGGCCAAGGAAATACAGGCCGGCATGCGCAGTCACGCCACGCTCGTGGCCCGGATAGCCACGGCCGTTGAAGACCGGGACCTCCAGCCAACTGAAGTCGGGCCGGAACCCGATGCTCCAGATGATGGTGCTGATCCCCGCCGCACGGGGATCGAGTGTTGTTCGCTCCGTTTCCGGCGCCCATACCGGCGCATAGATACTGGCCGGCGGCGCATCGATGCCGCGCTCGGCAATAAACTTGTCGATGCTTGCGTTGATGCGGTTGTAGGTCGCATCGGCATCGTCAAGGCTCTGGCGCAGGTCCGGGGCAAAATGCAGCTGGCCGTCGCGGTAGTCTTCCAGCACACCATACAACTGCATGCCCTCGGTGGCAAACTTGCGCAGGTCGATATCGCGGCCGCCATCGCGGCCAGTCACATAGTGGTTGGTGTTGTCGCGCACGCCCTCGCGCAGCGGATGCTCGGTGACAGGCAGGTCGTAGTACTTCATGTCGGCGAGCCAGTCGACCACATCGCGGCCGCGATAGAAGCGCGCGCAGCGGGGCGCTTCCCCGACCGCCAGAACGACCTCGCGGCCGGCCAGATGCAGGTCTTCGGCAATCTGGGCGCCCGACTGCCCGGACCCCACTACCAGCACAGCGCCATCCGGCAGGTCTTGCGGGTTCCGGTAATCGGCCGACTGGATCTGGCGGATCGAAGCGGGCAGGCGCTCGGCCATGCGGGGAACGATCGGCGTGTGGTAGCCGCCGGATGCAACGACCACCTGGTCGGCGCTGAAGACGCCCCGGCTAGTCGTGACGAAGTACCCGCCCTGCGGCCTCGGCCTGACGCTCAGCACCGCGGTATGTTCGAGCACCGGTGCCGCAACGGACTGTATGAACCCGTCCAGGTACGCGATGATCTCATCCTTCCTCATGAAGCCGTGCGGATCGTCCCCGCGGTACGGATGCCCCGGCAGCGCGCATTGCCAGTTCGGCGTGACCAGGCAGAAGGCGTCCCAGCGCTGGGTGCGCCAGGTATGGGTGAGCGTGTGCTTTTCCAGCACCAGGTGTTCGATCCCGGCCTGCTTCAGGTAGTAGCTGACGGACAGGCCGGCCTGGCCGCCTCCTACCACGATCACCGGAAGATGACGGGGTTCCGCGTGAATGGGGGTATCGATGGTGTTGCGTGTCATGGCGTGGTTTCCTTGATGCGATTAGGGTTCGGCCGCGGTGGCAGCCGTCAATGCTGGCTAATGACCGAAGCCGATCACCTGCACGGTGGCATCCGGCTGGTCGTGGAATCTTGCGGCGGCCTCTTCGATGGCCTGCAACTGGTCCATGGCGGACGAGCACGCGTAGCCATATTTCGTGCGCACGCGCTCGGACGCCTCGAGCAGGGCCGCGCGGGTGAGGCTGACAAACTCCGCGAGCGGATAATTGCGGCCCGCGTCGAGATGCGCCGTCACCACCGATGACGGCGAATAGCAAACCGCTTCGCTCTGATCCGGCCAGCGGATCCGGAAATGGGTAACGGGCATGGCTTACGCTCCCAGCGTGACGGGTTCCGGCTCTTCGAGACCCGCTGCCTGTTCAGGCAGGATGAAGGCGGCCCTGGCAAAGTCCCACAGCAAGGCCGACTCGCCCCCGTGGGTGATCGACACGCGCGTGGTGTCGTCGAATTGGCCGATGGACGCGCACGCGATGTCGCGCGCCTGGAAGCACGCCGCGACCTCCGCAACATGGCCTTCGTCCACGGCGAGCAGAAACCCATAGCTTGGGAAAGCGCTCAGCCAACGGAGCAACGGCACATCCGGTGGCATTGGCACGGCGTCGAGGTCGATCCGTCCGCCGACGCGCGAGCACTCCATCAACATCAATGCCGTGCCCGCGATGCCCGCCATGCTGATGTCCTTGGCGGCAGCGCACAATCCGGCCTCGGCCAGCGCGGGAAGGATCTCCAGATCGGCGCGCAGCCGTTCGGCTGGCGCGCTAGTAGACGCGTTCCAGTAAGGATAAGGTTCCTCAAAGGCACCCCGCAGATCCACGGCCATCAGCAGGTGCTGGCCGGGACGCGCCGCGAAGCTCGACAGCGGCCGGCGCGCCCGGCCCAGTATGGCCACGGCCAGTTGCGCGCCATCACTCCTGGCATTGCTATGCCCGCCGACGACTGGTACGCCATAGGCGGCCGATGCGGCAGCCATGCCCCGGATGACTTCGGCCGCACCGTCGATGCCATCGCTCCAGATCGCATCGACCACCGCCAGCGGCCGGCCGCCCATTGCATAGATGTCGCTGACGTTCACCATCACTGCGCTATAGCCCGCGAACCAAGGCATGGTGCGCAGGAATTCGCCGACCATGCCTTCGATCGCGAACAGCAGGTGTCCGTCACCGTCCGGAATCGCGGCACAGTCATCGCCCAGTGCGATGCCTCGGTCTTCCGCGCCCTGCCCGGCTGGCAGCGCATGCCTGAACACCGACAGCATGCCCGCGATATCGGTCTTGTGGCCGAAGCCGCGACCAGCCCGCAAAACCTTCGCCAGTTCCGCAGCGCTCATGGTGCCCTCCTTTCCTCGATGACCAGTCCGGACAAAGGCGTGTGGCAAGGCGGGTAGTAATTCAGGTCTGCCTCCATCAGGTGATGGGACCGCCCCAACAGCACTTCCTCGTGCAGCGTGGTCCAGTGCAGCCGGCGGAACAGCGGCACGTTCTGGCTCTGCACATGGGCCAGGAAGCGCCGGCAGCCTAGCGCATGGGCGCTGCTCACGGCCAGGCGGATCAGGGTCGCGCCGATGCGCCCCTGCCGGCGGTACGGTGCCGCCACCGCCAGGCGCGAGCCATACCAGACACCGGGCTCGCTCTCGTGGATACGCACGGTGCCGACAACCTCGCCTGGCTCAGCCGGCAGGTCCGGATCGGCCCTGAGCGCCACCAGCAACTGCGCCACGTCATCGATGACATCACGGTCGTCGCCGGCAAAGAGCTGCTGCTCTTCGCAGAACACGGCGCGGCGCAGCCCAAAGGCCGCTTCCTTTTCGCGGCGCGTATCCGCCCAGCGGATCCGGTACACCGGGATCGCAGGGACCTCGACGCAAAGATCGCGGCTCATGACGGCACCCCTTCGTATGCGGACAGCGACGAACACGCCCCGCACTTGCCGCAGCCAGCCTTGATGTCGGCCGAGCGCATCCCGGCCGCCGCGACCATTGCGCCCAGCGGCGCCAGGATCTCGCGCATGAACGCCGGCGTCGGTGCGGGGTGGTCTTCCAGCGGGGTCCCGGAGATCGGCACGAACGGCACCACGAAGGGGTACACGCCCATGTCCACCAGCCGGCGCGAGATGGCGAGAATGGACTCGGCCGTGTCGCCAAGCCCGGCGAGGATATAGGTGCTCACCTGTCCGCGGCCGAACACGCCCACGGCAGCCTCGAACGCGTCCATATAGCGCGACAGCGGCACGGATGCCTTGCCGGGCATGATCCGTTCGCGCACGGCAGGCGTGACCGCCTCTAGGTGCATGCCGAGACTGTCGATCCCCGCGGCGCGCATGCGCGCAAACCAGCGGTCGTCGTCCGGTGGCTCGCACTGTCCCTGAATCGGCAGGTCGACCGCCGCCCGGATCGCAAACGCACTGTCGCAGAGGATGCCGGCGCCGCGATCGGGCGTCGGCGGCGTGCCGGTCGTGAGCACCATGTGCCTGACATGATCGAGCAACACCGCCGCGCGGGCGACCTCGGCAAGCTGCTCCGGGGTCTTCCTGGCAATGGTGCGACCGGCCGCCAGCGACTGCCCGATCGCGCAGAACTTGCAGGTCTTGCGTCGGCTCTCATAGCGGATGCAGGTCTGCAGGACGGTCGTCGCCAGCACATCGGCGCCATGCAGCGTCGCGATCTGCGCATACGGAATGCCGTCCAGCGTCTGCAGGCCGTAGAAGCGCGGCGCTTTCGGGAAGCTGATGTCGGCGATCGGAATGGCGCCGCGCTTGAGCGCGCTGCGGCCGCTGCCGTCCGGCGCCGAGGCGACGAAGGGCGAATTCCACGCGGTACTGGTATGCACGGGCACCATGATGGTCACGCCATCGATGGTCACCGCCTTGTGGTCGGACGGCCCCGCGCCGCCGCGACGGCTCTGGGCCCCCGCGCGCGGATCTTCCAGCCGCAGTCCGACGGACTGCAGCTCAGTCATCAATTGCCGGCTCGAGGCCGACATCGTCTCGCTGGCTTGCATGATCGGGGCTCCGATAAGTGGGAAGAGGAAATTCGCCCATGGCCGACACCGTGGCCGCCGGCCGGTCGTTGATGGCGAGGCTGAGCAGTTCGGGGCGCGCATAGTGGCCCACCGAGTCCATCATGCGCTTGCGCTTGGTGATGAGGGCCATGTCGAGGTCAGCGATCACCATCCCTTCGCCTTCGCGCAGCGGCGGCGCGAGATGCTGCCCCTCTGGCGAGACGATCGCTGTGTTGCAGCCGCCGCGCAGCGCCTTCTGCAGCACGGGATCGGTCGTCACCGAGGCGATCTGCGCATCGGTGAGCCAACCTGTCGCATTGACCACGAAGCAGCCGGCTTCCAGCGCGTGATGGCGAATCGTTGCCTCGATCTGGTCGGCGAAGATGGGACCGACCAGCGAGCCGGGAAACTGGCTGCAATGGATCTCTTCATGCTGGGTCATCAGCGCGTAGCGCGCGAGCGGATTGTAGTGCTCCCAGCACGCGAGCGCGCCGACACGGCCGATGGCGGTCTGCACCACCTTGAGGCCAGCGGCATCGCCCTGCCCCCAGATCATGCGTTCATGGAAGGTTGGCGTCAGCTTGCGCCGCTTGACGGCAAGCCGCCCCTCCGTGTCGAAGATCAGCTGCGTGTTGTACAGGCTGCCGTGGTCGCGCTCGTTGACGCCGAGCACGACCACCATGCCATGCTGCCTCGCCTGTTCGGCGACGGCCAGCGTCACGGGGCCGGGTATCGTCACGGCCTGCTCGTACAGGCGCAGATGATCGCTTCCGGATTGCACCGGCGGGCGCACGAACGAGAAGTACGGGTAGTACGGCACGAACGTTTCCGGGAAGACGATCAGCTGCACCCCCTCGCGCGCGGCCTTCTCGATGGCTTCAAGCACCTTGGCCAGGGTTCCCTCACCGCTTTCCAGGTCCGGCGAGATCTGGACCGCCGCGGCGCGGACAATGCGTTTCTGTGACATGGCGATACCCCTGAGCTGGATCAGACCGTCCAGGTGTCGATGATCAATGCGTTCTCCTTGCGGTGGATCAGCCTCAGGTCCAGCACGTCGAGCGGATTGATCGGGCGAATGCCCTCGATGAGCGATGCTTCGCCATGGCCGTAGAGAGCCTGCAGCGCGAAGCGGCAGGCATAGACCTTGCCGCCCTCGTCCATGAACTTGCGCAGTTGCTTGTTGAAATTCAGGTGGCCGGCAAAGGCTTCATCGCCCAGGCGCGGAAAGCCACGCTGCAGGCCAAGGGTGACGCCCGGGCCGTACAGCAGGATGCTGGTGTCAAAGCCCTTGCGCTGCAGCCGCGTGGCCTGCAGCAGGTTGACGAAACCGATCGATCCCTCGAAGGCCACGGTATGAAAGGTCACCAGCGCCTTCTCGCCGGGTTCTGCCTTGACGTCCTCGAACACCTTCTCTTCGAAATCGACCAGGAAATCGCCATCCTGATGGGCAGGTTTGTTGACTGCGGGCATGCTGTACTCCAGTGAGTGGGTTGCGGTTCGGACAAGCCGGTGCGGCGCAATCCGCCACCCCGGGCCGGCGCTGTCGCCGACGGTCCAGTTTGTGCAACCGATATGCCATCAACCGGATTCACCCCTCCGATCAATGCCCGATCAAGCAGTCGCCATGCGATCGATCGCATCATTGATCGCATGGCCCGCATGGCTTAATCGCAACACGAAGGGCGCCTGACGATTGCACCAGAATCGCGTCGTGCGCCGCTGCACACTGCATTTAGATGGTGCGGCCAGACGGCCTGCGCACCATCATGCAGCCATTCAGATGCAATCAAACTGGCACGCACCATGCATTCATTTGCGCGGCGCCACGACGGCGCAGCCCCGTTTGGAGAGAATCTTGTCCGGCCTGACCAGTCATTGGGCAAAGCGCATTGCAGACAGCCCCAAGCCCGCCTACCTGACCATTCCCGACCTGATCGAGGAGGCACTTGCCGACGGGCGCCTGCAGGCGCGTGACCGGCTGCCCGGCTTGCGCGACCTGGCCGAGGCGCTGGACCTGAACTACACCACCGTCGCGCGCGCCTACGGCGAGGCGCGCAAGCGCGGGCTGATCGATGCCAAGGCCGGCAGCGGCACCTATGTGCGTGGCCGGGCGCCGGCTCTGCCGCTGCGCGCCGGCACCAGCGCCGAAATGACGATGAACATGCCGCCGGAGCCCCCCGCGCTGGCAACGCGGCTGCGTGAATCGTCGGCGGCACTCCTCGCCGGGACGGATCCGTACACGCTGCTGCGCTACCAGGATTTCGGCGGCACGCCGGCCGACCGTGCGGCCGTGACGGCCTGGCTGCGCCGGCTCGTGCCGACGGCAGCCAGCGAAACGCTGCTCATCTGCCCGGGCATCCACAGCGCGCTGGTTGCCCTGCTGTCGCAACTGGCGCGCGGCGGACAGACGCTATGCGTTGAGGCACTGGCCTATCCCGGGATCAAGGCCATTGCTGCGCAACTCGGGGTCCAGCTGCAGGCACTGCCAGGCGACGAGGATGGCATGATCGGCAGCGCCTTCGAGAACTTCTGCAAGGCGCACAAGCCCGCAGCGCTTTATTGCAACCCCACCATCCAGAACCCAAGCACGCGCACGATGTCCCAGGGACGCCGCGAGATCCTCGCCGATATCGCGCTACGCTATAACGTGCCGATCATCGAGGACGATGCCTATGGCATGCTGCCCCGGCGCACCCCGGACACCTTTGCAGCGCTGGCCCCGGAACTGACCTACTACATGACCGGCCTGTCGAAATGCTTCGGCGCCGGCTTGCGCACGGCGTTCGTCCATGCGCCCTCAGCCAGGCAAAGCCAGCGCCTGGCAGGCACGTTGCGCGCCACCACCGTGATGGCCAGCCCGTTCACCAATTTGCTGGCCACGGCCTGGATCAAGGACGGCACGGCCGATGAGATGCTTGCCGCAGTCAGGCAGGAAAATGCCGCACGCCAGGCCATCGCCACGCGCGTGCTGGCCGGCCGCACTTACGCCGCCGATCCGGAGGGTTTCCACCTCTGGCTGCATCTGGGCACCGGCAATGCCTGGCGCCCGTCTGAACTGGCCTTGCACCTGCGTTCGCGCGGCATCGGCGCCGTGTCGAGCGCGGCCTTCTCGACGGATGGCAACCCGCCCGATGCGATCCGGCTTTGCCTTGGCGGGCCCGGCGAGCGGGACGAGATCGAGGAGTCGCTGCAGATCGTCGCGGATACGCTTGACGATCCGCACCATCTGCATTCGGCCATGCTGTAGTCCAGGCTATGCCTGGCTCATAGTCGCGCAATCCTGCCAGCGCCGAGCAAAGCCGCAGGCCGTCTGACGACGGAATCGGCATCGTTCGCACGGGCACCAGGACAAGAGGTGCCTTGCCCTGCGGAAAGCGAAGGCGGGCGCCAATCCGGCAAGCCAGATCAAATCAATAGTCATACATCAGTGCATTCTCTGGCGCAGGGTGGCCCTTCCAGCACCGCTGACGCATGCCACTCCGACGACATCAACTCCACCGCTGATCAACGGTCGCTTTAACGCCCCGTTGCCGCAGCGACCGCTCCCCGCAATGCGAGCAAATAGCTGTCGACGCCCAACCCGGAGATTTGTCCATTCACAACTTCAGCGAATACCGAGTGGTGCCGGAATGCTTCTCGGGCGTGGATGTTCGACATGTGGACCTCGATGACAGGTACGGTCAGAATCGCCAACGCATCGCGGATTCCATAGCTATAGTGTGTCCAAGCGCCAGCATTGATCAGCACGGCGTCTACACCATCGAAGAAGGCCTGGTGGATACGCTCACACATTTCGCCCTCACTATTTGTTTGAAAGCTGTCGACCTTGGCGCCAAGCTCTCGCCCGAGAGCATGCAGCTTTTCGTCAATCTCGTTCAACGTGATGGTCCCGTATTGGACCGGATCCCGCTTGCCGAACATGTTGTGATTGATGCCATGAAGCATAAGAACTTTCATTACTACTCCTTAGATTAGGATATGCAAGGTTAATCGCGCGGCAGTTCGACTACCGAGCCGGACCGCGCTGCCGTGACGATGGCTTCGGTGATGCGCAGGTTCCAGACAGTGAATAAAAAAGGCGGATAAAGGCGGTCTCGCCGATGTCTGCTACGCCATTTCATGGCACGACGTGGGGGGCGCCGCAAATGAGTCGTTCCACAGGCGGGCTTGCATAGTTCCCCACGCGGCCGAGTCGGCCGCGTGGCGGCCCGTATGTACCCGAGCGAACCGTCCAACTATGTCAAACCAGTGGAACGGTGAGCCGGTTGATCACTTCCCTGGTATCAGGCCGCACGCCTCGCCACCATGCGAACGCTTCAGCAGCCTGTTCTGCAAGCATGCCAACGCCATCCGCGAGATGGGCAACGCCCGCGTTTTGCGCCAGCCGAAGGAAAGGTGTGAGGCCTTTGCCGTAGGCCAGTTCATAAGCAAGGGCACCCGGGAGAAACACCATCGCGTGCACTGGAGGAAGTTCGCCGCGCAGGCTCGCCGACGTAGCATTAAAAACGATGTCAAACTTCTGCGCGATCAGATCCTGGTAGGTACAGCCGGTCACTGCACCATGTTCCGAGCCAATGCTCGCCAGCATCAGCGCTTTGTCGAGCGACCTGTTTGCGATCACAAGTTCGGCGGGACGTTCAGCCAAAAAAGGAAGCAGCGCGCCTCGTGCTGCTCCGCCGGCACCAAGAAGTAGGATTCGCTTGCCACGGAGGGGACGTTTCAAATTGTGGACCACGTCCCGTACCAGGCCGACGCCGTCGAAATTCTCGGCGCAGACCCGATCGCCATCAAACTTGATGGCATTAGCCGCGCCAGCCAGTTCGGCTGCGGGAGACCGGTCGGTGGAGTAGGCAAATGCATCGAGCTTGAACGGTGCGGTGATGTTCATTCCCTTCCCCCCGGCTGCACGAAATGCATCCGCGGTGGCGGCGAACTCACCGATTGCCCCCTCAATCTTGCCGTACTCGATATCTTGACCGGTTGCGCTCCCAAACGCGGTATGGATCAAGGGCGATTTGCTATGTTGTATAGGATTGCCGATGACGGCGTAACGGTCAGTCATGATTTCTCCATGTACCGGTCACGGCCGGTGGGATGTCGTGGATAGAGTGAGGTGGGGGGGGGTTGGGGGCATCGCCTTCCTCCTGCTCAGGCGAGCTGGAAGCCGACGGCAGCGGATGGTCTTCACAACTGCCTCCTGATTGGTGCCTCGTGTGTCAAACAGACTGACAGCCTCAAACTGCCGGGCGGCCCATGCCGGGGGCGGTCAGCGACTGTGCGCGCATCCGGTCATACTCCACTTTGCTGACAGGCTCTGTCCCTGGCTCACCCAAGTTGTTCATGTGAACCCGGTATGTCTCTCGTGCGCTGAATGCGGCAAGCGCTGCGATGATGGTGATACCGAACGCAATGCTGCCAACGGTCAGCCAAACGTTGGCAGAACCGGGAGGCGCCACGGCCGTAAAGAGCGCCGGCAGCATCGCCGTCGCCGCCGTGCCGATGTTCTGCGAGATCGCCATGGCCGAGACACGGGTGCGGGTCGGGAACAGTTCCGGGTAGAAGCTCGGGAATACGGCGTTGTAGCCCTGGTAGACAATGCCCCACATCAGTATCGACATCCCAAAGGCCAGCGGAACGTTCTTGATGCTGATCGCGTAGAGATAGACGAAGGCGAGGAAGCCAGATGTCAGCGCTCCGATGATGAGCGGCGGCTTGCGACCAATCTTGTCGGACAGGTTTCCCACGAAGGGAATGACCAACACGGCCACAATGTTGCCGACCACCGGAATCCAGAGATACAGGTCTTTGTCCAACCCAATGCCATAGGCTGGCTGAACAGCGTATGCCGCACCGAAGATAGTGGCGACCACCGGGATGACATTCATCAGGGCCATGCAAACGACGCGAAGCATATCCGGCCAACTGAACTTGATAGCGTCGATGACGGGTGACCGGGAGCGGCCCTCGCGCCCCTCTTCAGCAAAGGCAGGAGTCTCACTCACTTCACGGCGAATGACCCAGCCAGCAACGATGACTACGAAGCTAAGCAGGAAAGGAATACGCCACCCCCAGCTATTGAACTGATCGGCCGGCATATAGTGCGCCAAAGGCAGGAACACCGCGGCTGCCAGGACTTGTCCGGCCTGCACGCCCTGTAGCGTGAAGCTCGCGAAATAGCCACGCCGTCCGAACGGGGCATGCTCCAGAATCATGGAACTCGCGCCGGAGATTTCTCCCGCGACAGCGAAGCCCTGCGCCAACCGCAGCATCACTAGAAGCGCTGGGGCCAGCAGGCCGACCTGATCGTACGTGGGCAGCAGTCCCACGCCGATGGTCGAAAAGCCCATCAGGAACATGCACCACACGAGGACGTTCTTGCGACCATGCGTGTCTCCGAGATGGCCAAGCACAAAGGCGCCGATAGGGCGTGCCACGTAGCCAACGCCGTAGGTGGCCAGCGACGCGATGATGGCCGTCGTCGCATTGCCTTTTGGAAAGAAGATCTGGGGAAAGATCAATGCCGACGCTGTGGCGTAAATGAAGAAGTCATAGTATTCAAGCGCCGAACCGATCCAGCCGCTGGCAGCGGCTTTCCTTGATTGGTGTTTGCCTTGGGGCTCGTGAGCCGTTGCAGTTGTCATGCTTGTCTCCTGACGTGTTCCAAAGCCGGCGCTGCCCTTCTGGAGTGGCCTCCGCCGGCGTTCTGTACTGTTTCCCTTGCCGGGTATTCTCAAGAATTGCGAACTACGCAGTCGCGGCGCTCGTATCGACCCGCGCACTGTAGAAGACACCATCCTCTTCAAGAGAGGCGATTTCCTGGTCTGTGTAGCCGAGACTCGCTGCGACAGTAGTGTTGTGCTGGCCCAGGTCGGGGGCCACCTGATAAATAGTGGTGTCGCAGTCGGAAAACCGGAACGGCAAATTGGGCAACCTCAACGCCCCATAGCGCGGATGTTCCTGTTCCACGATCATGCCGCGCGCCTGAATCTGCGGATCGGCCAGCACCTCGTCGATGCGTTGCACCTTTGCGCAAGGGACGTCGATGCTGTCCAGCAGGGCGAGAACTTCCGACACACGTCGCGCCGCGACCCACGGATTGATGACGGCTAGAATTTCCTCACGTCCGGCGTTGCGCCCATTGAGACTGTAGAAGCGGGAGTCAGAGCCAAAGCCTTCCGGGCCACCGTGGGATTCGACGAGGGCTGCGAAACGCCGCCATGCATCGTCGACCTGCGCGGCAATCACGACGTATCCGTCGGCCGCGGTGAACACTCCGTACAGCGTCGACGTCGGCATGTCATGCCCGGTCTGCTCGGGCAGGACCCTGCCGCCCGAGAGCGTGTAGCACTGCACCGCATACTCGTGCATGGAGACCAGCGTGTCGTATAGCGCCATATCGATATGCTGGCCCTTACCCGACTTGACCCGCCCGAGCAGCGCCGCGTTGATGGCGGCGACGGCGTGGATGCCGGTGTACATGTCGCCCAGTGAGATGCGAAGCAAAGGGGGCGCCTCGCCCGGCGTGCCAATCATCTGCATGATGCCGCTCTTGGCCTCGGCGATTAGTCCGAAGCCGGCCCGATGCGCGTCAGGCCCGGTGTGGCCGTAGGCAGAAATTGAGCAATAGATGAGGCCGGGGTTGCGCGCCGACAAGTCGGCATAGCCCAGTCCCAGCTTTTCCAGCGCGCCCGGGCGGTAGTTCTCGACGAACACGTCGGCCGAATCACACAACCGTTGCATGAAGGCCTTGCCGCGCGGATCCTTCATGTTGACGCTCACGCCGCGTTTGCCCATGTTGAGCTGGAGAAAGTAACCGCTTTGCTGGTCATCGAGGACGGTGGCATGCTGCCGGCCGGCGTCACCGCTGCCAGGGCGCTCGACCTTGATCACCTCCGCACCGAGAGCCGCCAGGCAGCGTCCCACGTACGGACCGGCCAGGAAGTGGCTGTAGTCGATGACGCGAATTCCTTCAAGTGGACGAGCTTGCATCAGACTGCTCCCGGACGGCGCGGCACCATCAGGCGATGTTCGCCGCGTTGCACCACCTGCCCGTCCTGGTTGATCAGTTCGGACGGCAGGGTGACGATGCCCCAGCCGGCGCGGCTCTTGCTCGGCCGCATGACGCCAACGCGGAATTTCACATGCAGCACGTCGTTAACCTTGATGGGCAGCAGAAAGTCCCATGTCCAGCCGAGGGACATGCCGGGAAGGAAGCGGTATTCGCTTTGCGTTTTCAAGCCATCGGCGATGGACAGGCCGAACAAGCCGTGGGCCACAATGCAGCCGAAGTGGCTGGCATTGGCGTAGTCCTCGTCGACGTGTACCGGCGTGTGGTCGCCGGTGAGTTCGGCGTAGGCCAGGATGCGAGCCTTCGTCACGGTGTAGGTCGGACTGGTGCACTCGTCGCCCTCCCGGGCGTCGTCCCAGTATTTCTCGATGATTGTCACTTTCATGCCTCCGCACGAGGGTTGATGGCCAGGGCTTGCGCGACGCACGAGGCGGGCTTGGCCTGAATGCATTCCACGGCCAGGCCGTCGGGTAGCCGTAGCCAGTTGCGTCCTTGCGTCATTTCTTTCACGTCGTAGCGCTGCGCCGCGGCGAGCACCGCCTCCAGGTCCTCGCACATCACGCCGAGGTGGGCGAGCCGGCCCTCCGGGCCATCGTGAGCAGGAGCGTGGATGAACTGCAGTCCGCCGAGCGTCCAGTACTGCCGCGGCTCGTCGGGTGTTCCATCCACCTCGCGCATCGTCATGCCGAAGACGTCCTCGAAGAAGCGGATGTGCCAGTGGATATCTTTTACCCAGATGGCGACGTGTTCCAGGTAGGCCTTTGGCACGTTCATGAAACTGCTCCCTGCCGCTGCTGCCGATCGGCCATGGCTCGCTCGACGCCCTTGATGCAGGCCACCAGCGTTGTGTTGACCGGCGTGGGCACACCATGCCGCTGCCCCCATCGAACGACGGAGCCGTTAATAAAGTCGATTTCGGTAACGGAGCCCTTCTCGAGGCTTTGCAACATTGACGTCTTGAATGCGGCTGGGAGCCCTTCCGCGGCCAACACCCACGCTTGCTCAGGGTCCGTCATGGACAGCCTGACGCCTGCCGCCTGTGCCGCGGCCATCGCCTCGGCCACTGCTGCCAGCGAGGTCGCTTTGAGCACCGATTCTTCGTAGAGCTGCCCGTAGGTCAGGCCGGTGATGCCGGTGATCGCGCCCGTGGCGACGTTGACCAGCAGCTTGTCCCACATCGTGCCCATGATGTTGTCGCTGACTTTGGTCGTCAGGCCGGCAGTGTTGAAGGCATCGGCGATCGCATTGACGCGGCTGGTAAGGCGACCGTCGAGTTCCCCGATATGGGTAGCCTTGCCGATCACGCCGGATTCGATGTGCCCCGGACCGCGCAACACGCCTCCGACGTATGTCTTGCCCGCCAACACGCGCTCGCGGCCCACAATGTCGGCGAGAATGTCTTCATGTCCGAGACCGTTCTGCAGCGACAGCACGAGCGTGTCTGGTCCGACCAGTTCCATTGCGCCACGCATGGCGGAGTCTGTATGGAAGGACTTGACCAGGACGATCACCAGATCGGCAACACCGACCTCAGCCCCGCGCGTTGTCGCGCGGACTTTGACCCGCCTGGAACCGCTGGCATCGTCGACCCGCAGGCCGTCACGGCGCATGGCGTCGACGTGCGCTTCGAAGCGGTCGAGGAGCCAGGTCTCGTGGCCGCCTTCAGTGAGGGTGGCACCAATTGCGCAGCCCAGCGCGCCGGCACCCAGAATTGCAATCTTCATGGCATCTCCTTGGCATGTGCCTACACGATAGGAGGAGCCTGTTATTGTGACAATGCAATGGGTAACATAGCATCATTGCGTATTACAATAATGCGATGACACCGACGGACCTTCCGGACCCGAAGCTGCTCCAGCTCTTCGACCTGCTCTATGACACTCGCAACGTGACACGTGTGGCAGAGCAGCTCGGTCAAAGCCAACCGACCATCAGCATCTGGCTAGGGCGCCTTAGAAAGCACTTGCAGGATCCCCTGTTCATACGTACGCCCGGCGGGATGGCACCGACGCCACAGGCGGACGCACTCATCGGGCCATGCCGGGAGATCCTTGAATCGCTAAGGCGCTTCGCCGCCTGGGAAGTGGCGTTCGACCCGCTCACCGCACTGCGCCGGTTTCGCATCTGCATGACGGACGCCAGCCATATCACGTTGCTACCTCGCCTGCTGGCGCATCTGCGCGCCCAGGCGCCGGGCGTGAAGCTAGAGGCAGCGCGGATCGACGGCAACACGGAGCGGGCTCTGGAATCCGGGGAGGCCGACCTCGCGATCGGCTATGTGCCTTGGCTGAGCGGAGGCATTTACCAGCAGCAGTTGTACGAACAGGACTGGGTGTGCCTGGCCAACCGCCAACACCCGCGAATTCGCGCCCGGCTGGGATTGAAGCAATATTGCGCGGAGGGACACGTCGCGATCGCGTCAGGCACTGGCGCGCAGCTTCTCGACCAGGCACTCGTGAGGAACCGCATCGAGCGGGTGGTAGTACTGGAGTTGCCGGGATTCCTGGGACTGGGGGCCATCATCAGGAGCACCGACTTGATTACTACCCTGCCCCGGCATATCGGCGAAACCCTGGCGCAAGCCAACGACTTGGCCGTGCATGCCTGCCCGATCGCGGTAGATGGCTTTGCAGTTCGTCAGCACTGGCATGCGCGGTATCACCATGAGGCGGGCAATCGTTGGCTACGCAGTCAGGTGACGCAATTATTTGGAAGCACACGTTAAGGAGTGGAGTCCCGCCCCTGAACAGTCCCGCGTGCGCTGACCCCGCGAGTCGCGGTAGACCACGGCTGTCGCGAGTCGGGGGCGCGTTCGCTCGTCTTTTTGGCGTCCCGCTCACGCCGCAGATTGCGCTGACCCCGGCCGCAGCGCGGCCCGCACCACGAACGCCATCACCACCGCGAAGACCAGCATTGCCGCCAGGAAGTAAAGACCGGCCGCCAGGCTGCCGGTCGCATCCTTGATCACGCCAATGCCATACGGCCCGAAGTAGCCGCCGAGGTTGGCCAGCGAGTTGATGGTGGCAATGCCTACCGCCGCGCTGGCGCCGGTCAGGAATTCACCCGGCAGCGCCCACACCACCGCCTGGATCGAATAGATCGAGAACGCGGTCAGGCAGATAAACAGGAACTGCAGCACCGGCGACTGCACCCAGGCACTCAATGCCATGGTGATCGCGGCCATCCCCGACACTACTACGATATGGCCGTAGCGCTCGCCCTTGCGGTCCGAGTGGCGCGGCACTAAGTACAGGCCGACTACCGCGAACAGATAGGGCACCGCCGACAGCAGGCCTGTCATCGCATCAGTGACGCCGAACTGCTTGATGATGGTCGGCAGCCACAGGGACAGCCCGTAGATGCTCAGCGGGAACGGCAGGAACAGCAACGACAGCAGCAGTACGCGCTTATCCTTGAGCGCGTGCAGCGGGTTGCCATGCGGCTTGAGTGCATAGGCTGCCTGGTCGGCGGCAAGTTCGCGCTCGATCCAGGCGCGGTCGGCCGGTGCCAGCCATTTGGCACTGTCAGGCGCTTCCGGCAGAATCTTCAACGTCGGCAGGCACAGCAGCACCGCGGGCAGTCCGCTCAGCACGAACAGCGTCTGCCAGTTGGACATACCGAACGCGCCCTGCGTCGACAGCACGAGGCCGGCAATCGGTCCGGTGATAATCAGCGCGATCGGCTGGGCCAGCACCAGCAGGCCGATGATGCGCGCGCGATGGCGCATCGGGAACCACTTGGTCAGGAAGTACAGGATGCCCGGATACAGACCGGCTTCGGCCGCCCCAAGCAGGAAGCGCAGTACATAGAAGCTGTGGGCACCCTGCGTGAACGCCATTGCCATGGTGATCAGGCCCCAGGTCAGCAGGATGCGCGCGAACCAGCGGCGTGCGCCGAAGCGCTCCAGCGCCAGGTTGCTCGGCACTTCGCACAGGAAGTAGCCGACGAAGAACAGACCCGCGCCGAGGCCATAGGCCGCGTCGCTGAGGCCGATCGCCGCGTTCATGTGTAGCTTGGCAAAGCCGACCACCGAGCGGTCGATATACGCCACCACGTAAATCAGCGCCAGAAACGGGATCAGCCGGCGCACCAGCATGCCGATGATGCGGGTCTCTTCCTGCGCTGGTGCGCCGATTTCTTGTCCTGGTACGGCGCGCTCCAGCGGCGCGGTCTGCATGCCTTGCTGCATGGCTAGTCTCCTCTATTCTTTTATGGGGTCACGCGCGCCGCGGAGGCCGCGCGCATTCAGTGCATCTGTTGGATGGTCAGTGTGAGTGGCGCGGTACCTCGCGTCCGCGGCAGCCGACCAGGAAGTCGAGGTCGCAGCCTTCGTCCGCCTGCAGCACGTGGTCGACGTAGAGCTTTCGATAGCCGCCATCGGCGGGCGCCTGCAGCGGCTGCACATCGGCCATGCGGCGCTCGAACTCGGCGGGATCAATATCCAGATGCAGGCGCCCGGCCTCGCAGTCCAGTTCGATCCAATCGCCGTCGCGCACGATCGCCAGCGGCCCTCCGGCGGCAGCCTCCGGTGCCACATGCAGCACCACGGTGCCGTAGGCGGTGCCGCTCATGCGCGCATCGGAAATACGCACCATGTCCTTGATGCCCTGGCGCAGCAGCTTGGGCGGCAGGCCCATGTTGCCAACCTCCGCCATGCCTGGATAACCGCGCGGGCCGCAGCGCTTGAGGACGAGGACGGAATTCTCGTCGACATCGAGCGACTCGTCGACGATGCGCTCCTTGTAGTGCTCCAGGTTCTCGAACACTACCGCACGGCCGCGATGGCGCAATAGCTTCGGCGTTGCCGCCGACGGCTTGAGCACTGCGCCGCGCGGCGACAGGTTGCCGCGCAGGATACGGATGCTGCCGTCGCGGATCAGCGGCTTGTCGAGCGGGCGGATAACTTCGTCGTTGGTGATTGGTGCATCCCTGACGTTGTCCCAGATCGCCTTGCCGTTGACGGTCAGCGCGTTCGGATGCGGCAACAGTCCGGCCTCGCCCATGCGGCGCAGCACCGCGGGCAAGCCGCCGGCATAGTAGAACTCTTCCATCAGGAAGCGGCCCGACGGCATCAGGTCGACGATGGTCGGTGTGTCACGCCCAACGTGGCTCCAGTCTTCCAGTTCCAGCGGCACGCCAATGCGGCCAGCGATTGCCTTCAGGTGAATCACGGCGTTGGTCGAGCCGCCAATCGCCGCATTGACGCGGATCGCGTTCTCGAACGCCTGGCGCGTCAGGATCTTCGACAGCGTCAGGTCTTCGCGCGCCATCTCAACGATGCGGATGCCGGACATATGTGCCAACACGTAGCGACGCGAATCGACCGCCGGGATCGCCGCATTGTGCGGCAGTGAAGTGCCCAGCGCTTCGGCCATGCAGGCCATGGTCGAAGCGGTGCCCATGGTGTTGCAGGTGCCGGCCGAGCGCGACATGCCGGCTTCGGCCGACAGGAACTGGTGCAGGTTGATCTCGCCCGCCTTCAGCGACTCATGCAACTGCCACACCGCCGTCCCGGAGCCGATATCCTTGCCGTCGAGCTTGCCGTTGAGCATGGGCCCGCCAGTGACAACGATGGCCGGCACGTCGCAACTGGCCGCGCCCATCAGCAGCGCCGGCGTGGTCTTGTCACAGCCAGTCAGCAGCACCACCGCATCGATCGGGTTGCCG
This sequence comes from Cupriavidus sp. WKF15, assembly GCF_029278605.1. Taxonomy (NCBI): domain Bacteria; kingdom Pseudomonadati; phylum Pseudomonadota; class Betaproteobacteria; order Burkholderiales; family Burkholderiaceae; genus Cupriavidus; species Cupriavidus sp. WKF15. The sequence continues at coordinate 1,978,259 of NZ_CP119573.1, read as the reverse complement.
CGGATCGCTTCTTCCACGTCCATCGCGGCCAGGTTGCGGGTCAGCATGGCGGTCGGGCGCAGGTTCGATTCGCCGTTGGAGAACACTGGGAATTCCACCGGGAAACCGCCGGCCTCGTACACGCCGCGCTTGACGTGCTCGGCCAGCTTGCGGAAATGCGCGTTGCAGGGCGTGAGTTCCGACCACGTATTGCAGATGCCGATCACAGGGCGGCCGTCGAACGCGTGCTCGGGGATACCCTGGTTCTTCATCCAGCTGCGATACATGAAGCCGTTCTTATCAGCGGTGCCGAACCACGCCGTCGAGCGCAGCGGCTTACGTTGCTTGTCCTTGGAATCCGACATGTTGTTCCTGATGCGAGGGCCGCGGAAAGGGCGCGGAGATGGCAGGGACGACGGATCCAGCGGTTTGGCGCATATAGCCAGCGCCACGCTGTCTCCGATCATTTTTGTTGGCCGGAGTGTATGCAGCTTGGCGATATACTACTAATGAAGAGTTAGGAGTTTTTGATATCGATATCGGCATTGGTATTTACCCTATGGAAGTCCCCGGCGTTTCCGCTGCAGCTGATGCACCGCCTGCGGCATCCTCCTGGCACAGCCACACCCGCCTCAAGACACGACAGTTGCTGCTATTGCTGGCCGTCGCCGACGAGGGCAGCATCCACCGCGCTGCGGAACAGCTGGCGATGACACAGCCGGCCGCATCCAAACAGTTGCGCGAGCTGGAAGAGGTGCTGTCGGTCCCCCTGTTCGAGCGCCTGCCGCGCGGCATGGCGCCGACGGACTATGGCCGCGCGATGATCCGGCATGCGCGCGCGGTAGTCGGCAGCCTGAACCAGGCGCGCGAAGAAGTTCTGGCGCTGAAGGCGGGCCGGCTCGGCCATGTGGCGATAGGCGCGATCACCTCGCCTGGCGTGCGGCTGCTGCCACCGGCGATTGCGCGGGTGAAGGCGAGCTACCCTGGACTACGCGTTTCCGTAGAAATCGACAGCAGTAACGTGCTGCTTGACCGGCTCGGGCAGGAAAAGCTGGACATGGTGGTCGCGCGCCTGTTTCCCGAGCACGACAAGGGTCGATTGCGCTACGAGCCGATGGCGGAAGAGCCGGTCTGCGCCGTGGTGCGGCCCGGCCACCCGATGCTGGCGGCGCCCACCCTGGCGCTGGCGGACACCACGAACGCCGCCTGGCTGATACCGCCGGCAGGCACGGTGCTGCGCCACCGCTTCGAGCTGATGTTCCAGCGCGCCAGCCTGGCGCCACCGACCAATGTAGTGGAAACCGCCGCGCTGCTGTTCCTGACGCGCATGGTGACGCAGTCAGACATGATCGCGGTGCTAACGGCGGACGTGGCGCAGTACTACGTGACGTTCGGCATGGTAGAAGTGCTGCCGATGGCCATGCCCTGCCGTATGGACGATTTCGGCCTGATCACGCCGACCGACCGGCTGATGTCGCCCGGCGCGCTACTGGTCGCGGATGCGCTGCGCGAGACGGCACTGCGCATTTACGACCAGTAGTGCCAGCATTAACTGCATCTATACCGCGGTTAAGCCTCGGGGCCATGCCTCCGCCGCTGGCTTCCCGGCCCGGCTTTCAGGATCGCCACCAATTGCCTTGCCGAAGCCGACAACGCGCCGCCGCGCCGCGTAACGATGCCGAAGGTTTCCTGCCGCGATTGCAGCGGCACGGGTAGGACGCGCAGCATCTTCTGGCGCACGAACAACTCGGCCACGCTGGCCGGCAGCAGCGACACCAGCGCGGGATCGCGCTGCAGCATCGCCACGGTGATCAGCGCCGATGACGTGGAGATCGCATTGGCGGGAAACCTGACGCCGGCATGGTCCAGCTCGCGCTGAAGCAGTGCATGCATCGGCATGTGTCCAGCGTAAGTGATCCAGCGATAGCCGGCGAGGTCGGCAAAGCCCATGGCGCGTACGCGGGGCGCGGGATGAGCGTGACCGACCACCACGGACACCTGCTCATCGCCAAGCGGATGGTAGTGATATTTGCCGGGTTCATCACTGACTAGAGAGCGGCCGAGAACGAGGTCGAGGTGGCCATCGTCGAGCTGCCCGAGCAGGCGCAGGCTGGTGTCTTCGACAATTTCGAGCGCCAGGTTCGGATGCGCTTGCCGCAACTGCTCAAGCGCCGGCACCAGTACATCCGGCACTGCGCCCATGATCACGCCGACGGCAACGCGCCCGCCGCTGCCGGCGCGGATGTCGGCCACTTCCTCGCACATCGCGCTCAGGTCCGCAACCAGCTGCCGGGCGTGGCGGATCACGCAATGACCAAAGGCGTTGGTGCGCATGCCGCGTTTGCTGCGCTCGAACAGTGGCGCTTCCAGCATCCCCTCCAGTTCCTGCAACGACTTGCTGGCAGCGGACTGGGTCATCGCCATCGCGGCGGCAGCCTGGTGCAGTGAGTGATGCTCGTCCAGTGCGATCAACAGCTGCAGTTGCTTCATGCGCAGGCGGCCGGTGAGGGTGTCCAGGGTGGATTTCATGTTGTAGCCAAGTGAGTCGTAAAAGCGATCACAAGATGGAAAGATTTCAATATACAGGCCCTCTCCCCGCTCGTATATTGGCCCGACCTGCAAACTGCCTACTATCCGAGCCGGCCACGTGCCGGCCGCAAGGAGAAGACCATGCCCCGATCCCACACGCCCGTCTACCGCGGCGTATTCCCGGTCGCGCCGACCATCTTCGACGAGCAGGGCCGCCTCGATCTTGACGGCCAGCGCCGCTGCATCGACTTCATGATCGATGCAGGCTCGCACGGCATCTGCATCCTGGCCAACTTCTCCGAGCAGTTCGTGCTGACCGACGACGAGCGCAACGTGCTGATGAAGACCGTGCTGGAGCACGTGGACGGCCGCGTGCCGGTGATCGTCACCACCACCCATTTCAGCTCGCGCATCTGCGCCGAGCGCAGCCGCGCCGCCCAGGACGCCGGCGCCGCGATGGTGATGGTGATGCCGCCCTACCACGGCGCCACCATCCGAGTGCCCGAGCGCAGTATCTATGACTTCTTCGCCATGGTCTCCGATGCTATCGATATCCCCATCATGATCCAGGATGCACCGGTCAGCGGCACCACGTTGTCCGCGCCCTTCCTGGCCCGCATGGCACGCGAGCTGGCCAATGTTTCGTACTTCAAGATCGAAGTGCCGCAGGCCGCGGCCAAGCTGCGCGAACTGATCGAACTGGGCGGCGACACCATTGTCGGTCCGTGGGACGGCGAGGAAGCCATCACGCTGATGGCAGACCTGGAAGCGGGCGCCACCGGCGCGATGACCGGGGCGGGCTTTCCGGACGGCATCCGCCAGATCCTGGACGCATGGCAGTCCGGCGACGCTGAACTGGCGGCGCAGCGCTACCAGCAGTGGCTGCCGCTGATCAACTATGAGAACCGGCAGGGTTGGCTGGCGACCAGCAAGGCGTTGATGAAGGAAGGTGGGGTGATTGCCTCGGACGCCGTACGCCATCCGCTGCAACCGATGCATCCGGCCACGCGCGAGGGGCTGCTGAGGATTGCGCGGCGGCTGGATCCGCTGGTGCTGCGCTGGGCCCGTTGAACCTCAAGGAAGGATAAGACATGACGCTCTCTGGTGAACTCCTGATCGGCCACCGCGCGGTTCGCGGCACCCACGGCACGCTGCACGCCATAGACGCCGCCACCGGCGCCACGCTCGAACCGGCATTCGGCGGGGCCACGCCGGCACAGCTCGACGAAGCCTGCGCGCTGGCATGGCAGGCCTTCGACACCTACCGCGAGATCGCGCCCGCGCGGCGCGCCGATTTCCTCGAAACCATCGCCGGCAACATCCTGGCGCTAGGCGATGCGCTCATCGAGCGCTGCGCCAGCGAATCGGGCCTGCCGCGCGCCCGCATCGAAGGCGAGCGCGGCCGCACCGTGGGCCAGCTGCGGCTGTTCGCCGGCATGCTGCGCCAGGGCGATTTCCTGGAGCTGCGCGTCGACCCGGCCCAGCCCGAACGCCAGCCGTTGCCGCGCCCCGACCTGCGCATGCGCCATATCCCCCTGGGCCCGGTCGCGGTGTTCGGCGCCAGCAACTTCCCGCTGGCATTCTCGGTCGCGGGTGGCGATACCGCGTCCGCACTGGCCGCGGGCTGCCCCGTCATCGTCAAGGCGCATCCCGCGCACCCCGGCACCTCTGAACTGGTCGGCCGCGCCATCCAGAAAGCGGTCGCGGACCTGGACCTGCCCGAAGGCACCTTCTCCCTGCTCTTTGATACGGGGCTGGAAATCAGTCAGGGGCTAGTGGCGGACCAGCGCATCAGGGCGGTCGGCTTCACCGGCTCGCGTGCAGGCGGACAGGCACTGATGGCAATCGCCGCAGCGCGCCCGGTACCGATTCCCGTGTATGCCGAGATGAGCAGTATCAACCCGGTGCTGCTGTTCCCGCATGCGCTGGCCAACCGCGCGCCAGCCATCGGCATGGCCTTTGCCGGTTCGCTGACGCTGGGCGCCGGACAGTTCTGCACCAACCCCGGACTCGTGCTGGCGGTGGAAAGCGAGGGCCTCGACCGGTTCCTGGATGCGGCGGCCGCAAGCCTGGCGGAAATCGGCGCACAGAGCATGCTGACCGCCGGCATCCTGCATGCCTACTGCAACGGCGTCAGCGCGCTCGCGCAGCATCCGCAGGTACAGTTGGTGACGCGCGGCAAGGCAGGCAATGCACTGCAAGGACAAGCCGCGCTGTTCAGCACCAGCGCCGAAGCTTTCCTGGGTGACGAGACGCTGCGCCACGAAGTCTTTGGCGCGTCGTCGCTGGTGGTGCGCTGCCGCGACGCAGCAGAAATGCGACGCGTGGTCGAATCGCTGGAGGGCCAGCTTACTGCGGCTCTGCATATCGACCCAGCCGACCACGATGCCGCGCGCACGCTGCTGCCCGCACTGGAGCGCCTGGCTGGTCGCATCCTCGTCAATGGCTTCGGCACCGGCGTCGAAGTCGGGCACGCCATGGTCCACGGCGGCCCCTGGCCGGCCACGTCGGATGGCCGCTCGACTTCGGTCGGCAGCCTCGCCATCGCGCGCTTTGTGCGGCCGGTCAGCTATCAGGACATGCCCGCGGACCTGCTTCCCGCCTCGCTGCGCCCCGACTGCGAGCAGCGCCACGCCTGGCGCCTTGACGGCAAACTGCAGCGCTAGGGAATCGCTTATGTGGACGCAGCATCGCCAGCGGGATCTGCTCGGCTTATTGAGACTTGTATAAATCATGACAACCGATTCGAGTCTGACGCGTTATCTGATCAAGGCGTTGATCGGGAGTCGATTGCATGGCTGGGAAGATGGACGAAGCGACCAGAAAGCGGGTTCGCGCTGGACGGATGCTGTTAGCGAACAAGCCGGTCGCGGAGGTTGCGGCTGCGGTGGGCGTGGCACGGCAGACGGTGTACACGTGGAAGGCGCGCCTGGACGAAGGCGGCATCGATGCGCTGCGCACCATGGCCCGTGGACGGCCGTCGTTGCTCGACGATGCCCAGCGCGAGCAGTTGTGTCGTGCCTTGCTGCAGCGCCCCACCGAGCATGGCTTTGGCACCGAACTGTGGACGCTCAAACGGGTGCGTCTACTCATCGAGCAACGCTTCGGTGTGTCATACAACGAGGCCCATGTCTGGCGCATTCTGGATTCGCTCGGCTTCTCGCCCCAACGCCCAGATCGACGCGCTATCGAGCGCGACGAGGACGCCGTTCTGGCGTGGAAGCGCAAGACTTGGCCCGCGCTCAAAAAAAGTGTACGCGGGAGCAACGGCTGATCGTCTTCATTGACGAGTCTGGGCTCTCGGAGCGCCCCACGCGCGTGCGCACCTGGGCTCCGAAAGGTCAAACGCCAGTCATCCAGTTTCATTTCAACTGGAAGCATGTCTCGGCCATCGCGGGAATGAGTTATCACAACTGCCTGTTCCGCCTTTACGACGGCGCGATCAAGAGCGCACAGATCGTGGAGTTTCTCAAGGCACTGCGCGCGCACCTCAAACGCCGCCTGATGATCATCTGGGACGGCGCCGCGCAGCACAAGAGTCGCATCGTGCGCGACTACCTCGATAGCACTGGTGGTGCAGTGCAGATGGCCTTTGTCCCACCCTACAGCCCGGACCTGAATCCAGTGGAGTATCTCTGGGCCTGGCTCAAGCGCCATGCCCTGGCCAACTTCTGCCCACACTCGCTCGCCGAACTCAAAACGATCGCCCGCAATCGGCTGCGCAGCGCACAGCAACGCGCCAACATCATTGCCGCGTGCTGGAAGCAGGCCGAGTTGTGGTGATGTCAGCATTTATGCAAGTCTCAATAGTGGCACGGAACGCCGCGCTCATACGCTAGTCCTGCGCCTGCTGCAGGACCATCTCGACGCCGCGACTTGCTCCGGACCTGCCGGTGCGGGAGGCGGCAATCACTCGGCCAGCGGCTCGCGGCTGAATGCATCCAACTCGCGGGCGAGGCTCTGCGCCGCCAGCCTGACCAGCGCAGCGCCCTTCGCCGGATTCGCCAGTCCCGGGTCGGAACCAATGCGGCCGTCGGGATAGCGCGCGCGGAAGTCCAGCGCTTCGCGAATCGGGCCCGAGGGCGCGATCTTCGGCGCATAGTCCGCATGTTTTGCGGCATCGGGAAAGGCCCACTGGGTGATCGCGATCTCCGACGGCGTGGCATGCGCGCCATGGCCCTGCGGGAACTGCTCGCGCGCCAGCTCGCCGACGCCCTCCAGATCCCACCAGTTGCAGAGCTTCAGCGCGAATCCCGCGCGGCGCCTGGCAAAGCTGGCTTCGGCATAGAGCTCGGAGAACGCGGCATCGATCGAAGCTACGTTGCCGCCGTGGCCGTTCAGGAACAGGATCTTCTCGAACCCGTGCCCCGCGAGCGAACGGACCCAGTCGCCGATCGCGGCGATAAAGGTGGACGGGCGCAGCGAGATGGTGCCCGGGAAGGCGAGATGATGCTGGGCCATGCCGATATTGAACGTCGGCGCCACCAAGATCTCCGCGCTCTTCTCCGCTTCATTCGCAATGATCTCCGGGCACAGCCAGTCGGTACCGAGCAGCCCGGTCGGACCATGCTGCTCGTTCGAGCCGATCGGGACCACGATGGTGCGGCTGCGCGCAAGGTATTGCTCGATCTCGGCCCAGGTTGAAAGATGCAGTCGCATAGGTACTCCTGTCTTGGTCCGTGCGCCGGACGTCATGGATGGCGTTGTGTCCCGCAGCGCGAGATCACTGTTTCGCAGGAAGCTTGTTGGCGAGGATGATCAGGGCGGCCAGCAGCGGCAGGCAGGCCATCAGCAGCACGCCGAGATGGAGGTTGCCGGTTGCCGTCTTGGCCCAGCCGATGATGGCGGGCCCCCAGAAGCCGCCCGACAGCCCGATGGTGTTGATCAGCGCAATGCCTCCGGCCGCCGCCGGCCCCTTGATGTATTCGGCGGGCATGGCCCAGAACACCGTGTACGCCATCCAGAGCCCCATGGTGGCGAGGGTGAGCAGCACCAGCGACACGGCCAGGTTGCCATCGGCCAGGATCGACGCGGCCAGCAGCGCACCGGCTGCCAGCGCCGGCAGCGCGCTGTGGTAGCGCCGTTCGCCCGAGCGGTCGGACTTGCGGCCCATGTAGTACATGCCGAATGCGGCGGCCACGTAAGGCAAGGCGGAATACCAGCCCAGTGTCACCGTATCGGCCACGCCCTGCGCCTTGATGATGGTCGGCAGCCAGAAGCTGATGGCGTAGATGGTGGCGATGATGCAGAAGTAGGCCAGTGCGAGCACGTAGACCCTGGCATCCTTTGCGACCGCCTTGAACGAATGCTTGTGCGCCGCCGCATGGCCGAGTTCCGCTTCGAGCAGGCGCCGCTCCTGTTCGCTGAGCCAGGCCGCTTGCGCCGGGCGATCCGGCACCAGCCGCAGCGCGAGGATGCCCAGCGCCACACAGGGCAGCCCCTCGACCAGGAACATCCACTGCCAGCCGGCCAGGCCGGCATGGCCGGCAAGCACAGTCATCAGCCATGCCGAGGCCGGGCCACCGACAATGCCGCCGATCGGACCCGCCAGGAACACGATGGCAATGGCGCGGGCCATGCGCTGCGGCCCGTACCAGCATGACAGGTAGTAGATCATCCCCGGTGCGAAGCCGGCCTCGAAGATGCCGAGCAGGAAGCGCATGGCATAGAACATCGGCACATTGCGCACGAACAGCATGCAGGCGGACGTGATCCCCCACAGCACCAGGATGCGGCTGAACGTCTTGCGTGCCCCGACCCGCGGCAACAGCAGATTGCTCGGGATTTCGAACAGGACATAGCCCAGGAAGAAAATGCCGGCTCCGACGCCATATGCTGCGTCCGAGAACGCCAGGTCGCCTTGCATCTGCAGCTTGGCGAAGCCGATGTTGACGCGGTCCAAGTAGGCAAACAGATAACAGATCAGCAGGAATGGCAGCAGGCGCCAGTTGATCTTGCTGTAGAGGGCTGAGGCGTCGTCGACGGTGCTCGGGGTTGGGATTGCCAGCATGCTGCCTGTCTCCGGGTGGGGTGTGTCAATGCATCTTTTATGGCGTTGATATTGGCAGCGGCGGCGAGGTGGGTAAAGAGCAACTAAGTCCACGATCCGTTCCCTTTTGGGCAACAGAAGCCCCGGGGGCGGCGCCAACGCCGCACCCGATGTCGTGTCGTGTCCCGCGCCGCACATGACAGGCAAGCGATGCCGGGTTCGGGTATCGTTGTTGCCCCGGCCAATTACACATTGAGCAGGCGGTTCAACATGCGAGAGATCAATCAGCAGCGGTTGCGGTATTTCCGTGAGGTGTTGGCGCGAGGGACCATCCGCGGCGCTGCCGAAGGCCTCAATACATCGCCATCGGTGATCACCCGGCAGATCCGCCTGCTCGAGGAAGAGCTCGGCGCGACATTGTTCGAGCGCGAACCACGGGGCCTCAAGCCGACCGTGGCAGCCACGCACCTGCTCGAGTTCTGGCGAGGCTATCGTTCGCATCAGGAGAAGCTCGAGGACCAGTTGCACTCGCTCAAGGGACTGCAGCAGGACGAGATCCGCCTGGTACTAAGCGAGGGCTATGTGGATCTGCTGGTCAACGAAGTTCTGGCGCAGTTCTGCGCGCGCTACCCCAGACTCGATATCCGCATGGACATCCTGGCGGTGGATAGCGTGCTGGAGGAAGTCGCGGAAAGCCGCGCGCATATCGGCCTGGCCTACAATCCGCCGCCGCATCCGCGCATCGAGTACCGCGCAAGCGCTCCGCAACCGGTGGTCCTGCTGGTCCGCCCCGGCCATCCGCTGGCCCAGCGCGGCGGCCCGGCCAGCATCCAGGACCTGCTGGCCTATCCGCTTGCAATGATGCCTGCGTCGTTTGGCGTCGGGCATGCACTGAGCATGGTCGAGTTCGCCGAGAACATCTCGATCCGCGCGACGCTGGTTAGCAACTCGCTGACGGCGCTCAAGCAGTTCGTTGCCTACGATCATTACATGACGTTGATCGGGGAATTCGCTGCATATCGCGAGATCGCGGCGGGAACGCTCGTCGTCGTGCCGATCGATCACCCCTTGTTCCTGCGCACACATGCCCGGCTGCTGGTGAAGTCCGGCAGGCCGCTACCGGCGGCAGCGCTCGAACTGCTGGATCACATCACCCGGTATATGTCGATGTTCGCGCGGCACGGCGCCGACGGAGACGGGCAGTAGTGCAGTAGCCCTGCCGTCCCGCGGGCGGGAGCGCAAGCGGAATGCGGGATGCTTCGGGATAGCACGCACACCGGTCAGTTGCGGCAGCTGGGCGGCCTGCAATTCCGCACCCCGCGCCATGCGCCGGATGGTTTGCGGCGGCTGGCTGAAGGCCTGAAGGCCTGAAGGCCTGAAGGCCTGAAGGCCTGAAGGCCTGAAGGAAGGCATGGTGCCGGCGGATCCCCGGCGGGATGGATGGGCTGCTCAGGATGATGCCGTGCTGGCCGGCGAAGACGCCGCCTGTCGCCGCGCAGCGCCGTGCGCCGCACGGCTTTCCTTGGGACTGCAGCCGAATTGCGCGTGATACCAGCGCGAGAATCCGCTTGGCGCGGAAAAACCGAGCAAGGTCGCCACCTCGGTCAGCGGACGATCGCTCTCGATGACATGGCGCGTCGCGAGCTCCGTGCGGATTTCGTTAACGATCGACGAGAAGCTCTGCCCCTGCTCGGCCAGCCGTCTCTGCACCGTACGGCATACCACGCCCATGTGTTCGGCCACCTGCTCGATGCTGCAGCGCCCGCTGGGCAGCAGCAGCGGGATCGTGCGCCGCACGTCCTCAAGCATGCTTGCCTGCTGCGGCATGGCGGACTCGTCTATCAGACGCTGGGCATAGCGCACCATGGCCGGATCGGCCCACGGATTGCGGGCATCGAGATCTGCCTTCGCGCAGATGATGCCGTTGAAATCACAATCGAATTCGACGTAAGGACCGAAGAAACGATGATGCGTACTAAGATCGCGCGGCGCCGGGTGCTCGAAGCACACGCGCTGCGGCTGCCAGTCGGGCTTCAGGAGCTGGCGGATCAATCGCACCATGACCCCTAGCGCCAGCTCAACCCGTTGGCGAGTCGGCTGATGCGCATTGCCCGCGATCAGGGCCTCGCGAATGATGACCAGATCGCCACATTCCTCGACCGCCAGCGATTGAGCACCATTGAGCATCCGCTGGTAGCGGATCAGCATGCCAAGCGAGTCGCGTAGCGTCGCCTGGTCCCGGATCAGCATTCCCACCGCCCCAAGATTGGACAACAGGCGGGATTCGGCCATGCACAAGCCAAAACTCTCATTGCCCGACAAGGTCGCGGAGGCCTGTAGCAGGCGGCCGAAACGCTCCACCGGGATCATCAGGTCGGGCTCGTGAAGGACGCTCGGACTGATCCCGGCGTCAAACATCATCCGCACCGGATTCAGCCCGGCGGCACGAGCAACCTCGCTGTAGTTGGTGAGGGCCGCGGCGCGGACAAGTAACGACATCAGGGACGACACTGAACTTTGACAGCCCATGATAGATAGCTGCCATGTGTTGTCAAGCAAGGATAACCCGACGCCCTCCGCTCCAGGAATCGAGCTTCCCATGTCAGCAACAGTTGTCGCAAAAAGCCAAGTGCAAGACGTACAAGGCAAAGCGTGAAATGTCCCCAGGCAGGATCATCCGGGCACGCTATTCGGGAATCGGTCGAACGTGATGCAAGCTTCCTTGCACTCACCAACACTGCAGGAGACATGGAAATGAAGATCAGGCAAATCACCCCCGCCATCGGGGCCGAGATTACTGGCGTCAACCTCGGCGAGGCGGCGCGCGATCCGGCGCTCTTCGCCGAAATCAAGGCGGCACTGCTCAAGCACCGGGTCCTCTTCTTTCGCAAGCAGGAAATCACGCGCGCCGATCACGTGGCCTTTGCGCGCTGCTTTGGCGAACTGGAAGACCATCCTGTCGCCGGCAGTGTTCCCGAATATCCGGGCCTCGTGAAGGTCTACCGGAGCGACAACCCGCACAGCTACGAGAACAGCTATCACTGCGACGGCCTCTGGCGCCCCAATCCGGCCATGGGTGCCGTGCTGCGCTGCATCGAATGTCCCGAGATCGGCGGCGACACCATCTGGGTCAACATGGTGAAGGCGTATGAGGAGCTGCCGGAGGAGATCAAGGCAAAGATCGACGGCCTGCGCGCCCGGGCCAGTATCGAGCACAGCTTCGGCGCGGTCATGACGCCGGAAAACCGCGCCAAGCTCGCGCAGGATCATCCGCCGGTCGAGCATCCGGTGGTGCGGACCCATCCGGAGACCGGGGAGAAGATCCTGTTCGTCGGCGCCTCGTTCACAACGCACTTCACCAACTACAGCACGCCGGCCAACGTGCGCCATGGCATCGACAAGTCGCCAGGCGCCTCCCTGCTGCTCAACTACCTGACCAGCCGCGCCACCATTCCCGAATACCAGGTGCGATGGGCCTGGCAGGAGGGCGACGTAGCAGTCTGGGACAACCGCTGCACGCAGCACTACGCCGTCAACGACTACTTCCCGGCACCGCGCAAGCTGGAGCGCGCCGGCATCGTGGGCGATATCCCGTACTGAGGCGCAAGCGGGCCAGCAGGTGGGTCAGGGCATCATGAAAGCGATCTGGTACGAGAAGCAAGGGCAGGCCGAGGAGGTACTGGCATTCGGCGACCTGCCCACGCCGCGACCGGCACCCGGCGAAGTACGCGTGCGGCTCCATGCGTCGGGCGTGAATCCGGCCGATGCCAACCGGCGAGCGGGACGCATGCATGGCGGCATGGAGTTCCCGCGCATTATTCCCAATAGCGACGGTGCTGGCGTGATCGACAGGCTTGGTGACGGCGTCGACCCAAGGATGCTCGGGTCGCGAGTCTGGCTGCATTTCGGACAGCGCGGGCGCCCTTTCGGTACGGCGGCGGAATACATCTGCCTCCCACATGAGTTGACATCGCCACTGCCGGAGCACCTGGACTTCACGCAGGGCGCATGCCTGGGCATTCCGGCCATGACCGCCTACTGGAGCCTGTTTCAGCATGGCGCGATCAAGGGAAAGCGGATCCTCGTGACCGGCGGCGCCGGCGCCGTCGGGCACTACGCGGTGCAGCTCGCCAAGTGGGGAGGCGCGTATGTCGTGGCCACCACCAGCCCGGGGCGCAAGGCGGCCCACGCCACACTCGGTGGCGCCGATGTCGTGATCGACTACGCAGCTGCGGATGCCGCGCTGCAGATTCTCGTTGCCACTCAGGGACATGGTGTCGATCATATTGTCGACGTCAATGCGGTCGACAATGCAGGGCTTTGCCTGCAGGTCGCCGCCCATCATGCGCAGTGGGTCTCGTATGCCAGCGGCGCCCACCAGGCACTTCCCCTGGTCGCTCTGATTCGCAAGAATCTCTGCCTGCAGGGGCTATACCTGCCCGCTTTGCCCTATGAGATTCGCTGGATCATCCAGCAGGGATTGTCGCGCTGGATGAGTGACGTCCCCGATGCCATTCATGCTGTCGACAGTATCTTCGACTTGCGAGACACCGCGCAGGCTCACCTGGCTGTCGAGGCGGGCACCAAGCTGGGCACCGTCGTGGTCCGGTGCAATACGGCAAGTTAGCCAACATCAGCCAACGGTCGTGATTGCTCCCGGCTTTCGCGATCACATGCCGGAGCACTGGCAACTCTGAGTGGGAGCGCGGAGCGGCGACCGCCCTCGCCGCCGTCAGCCTTCGCGCTTCGCCAGCACCTCGCGGATGATCCGCAGGAAGGCCTCGGCCGGCTGTCCACCCGAGACGAGATAGCGCTTGTCGAAAATGATCGACGGAACGGAGCTGATCCCCATCGACTGGAATTGCGCCACCTCGCCGCGCACCTCGTCGGCATACTCGCCGCTCTCCAGCACGCGTTGCGCTTGCGTGGCATCGAGCCCCACCGATCGGGCCGCTTCCAGCAGCACCTCGTGATTGCTGGGGTCCTTGCCGCTGCCGTGATAGGCCTTCAGCAGCGCCTCCTTGAGCGCAAGCTTCTTGCCCTGCACGCCCGCCCAGTGCAGCAGCCGATGACCATCGAAGGTGTTGTAGACGTGCGTCCTGGGGGCGAAGGTGAAGCCCGCGCTGGCACCGCGGTCGCGGATCAGCGCCTGCCTCTCGGCGACTTGCGCGGCCGTGCTGCCGTTTTTCTTGCTGGCGTAGTCGAGAAGGGTCTGCCCTTCCGGCGGCATGTCGGGATTCAACTCGAACGGATGCACGACGATCTCGGCATCCACTTCGTCTCCGAGTTGCTCCAGCGCCTGCTTGAGCGACGACAAGCCGATGGCACACCACGGGCAGGCGATATCGGAGACAAAGTCGATCGTGAGTGCTTGAGTCATTGAGGTCTGGTGCGATCGTTGACGGCGCTGGCCATTGGACGAGCAAGGGTTGTCCGAAGGCGCGCAAGCGCGACTTCCACAACCCCGCCGCCGTCAGTCCGGAGTGAAGTTGATGGAGCGCAACAGCTTGCCCTGGCGCTCGTAGGATTCGCGCATATCCTTCAAGAGCTCTTCAGTAGTGGCCAGCGAGCCGGGCTCCATGCCCATCGCTTCGAGCCTTGGGCGCAGCGCGGGCGATTGCGTTACCTTGAACACAGCCTCGCGCATCCTGGCGATCACGGCAGGCGGTACGCCAGACGCCGACCAGAGTCCCATCCAGCTCACGTCGCTGAGGTCGGGATATCCCAACTCGGAAAAGGTGGGAACACCGGGCAGTGCCGCCATGCGCCTGGGCGAAGCCACGGCATAGGCCCTGAGCTTCCCGGCCTTGATGAAGGGCAACGAAGTCGCCGGGCCGTCGAACATCAGGGGTACTTGTCCGCCCATGACATCCTGCAGAGCGGGCGGCGAACCCTTGTAGTTCACCGTGCCCGCATCGAGCCCGGCGAGGCGATTGAATTGCACGCCCATCGTATGGCCACGCGTGCCGACACCGAAGTTTGCATAGTCGACCTTGCCCGGGTTCGCCTTGATGTACGTGACCAGCTCCCCGAGATTCTTCGCGCGCAGGCCGGGATTCCCGACCAGAATGAGGCTGGAGCGCGCAAGCTGGGCAATCGGGACAATATCCTTGAACGGGTCGTACGGCGCCTTGATGACGTGCGGGACTTCCGAGGCGATCCCCTTCTGGATCAGGAGAAACGTGTAGCCATCGCGCGGCGAAGACAGCATGCTCTGAACGGCGATGGTGCCGCCCGCGCCAGGCTTGTAATCGACGATCACCGCCTGGCCGAGCGGAGCCTCGAGCTCATGGGCAACCAGGCGCGCCACCATATCCGCGGTACCGCCCGGAGGCGCGCCTACCAGTATGCGCACAGGTTTGGTGGGCCATTCGGCGGCGCGGGCGCCATCCATGGCCGGCATCAGTGCGCCAAAGGCAAGCGTAAGCGCCATGCCCTGGCGCACTATCTGTGTGAAGCAGTTCAATGCAGTCTCCATTCAGTCGGACCGGCCGCTGGCGAGCGCAGCGGATCCGTATCATCCTGCCTGGCGATGCTTCCCGCTTTGCCTTGTGCGCCCTGCATTTGACAATTGACGACAGCGCGCTGAGCGTGGCCGGGTGGGACCTGTTGTCGACGCCCCCGTGCGCCGCACCGTTCATTCGTCCAGGCGGATCTTTGCGTCGGTTGCGATCTTCGACCAGACTTGCAGATCGCGGCTGACAGTCTCGCCGAACTGCACCGAGGTCTTCATCGGCGGCGGGCCAAAGTTCATCGATTTCATCATGGCCGCCAGCTCGGGGGACGCCTGGACCTTGTTGGCTTCATCGGCCAGCCTCTTCACGATCGCCGGGTTGGTTCCCGCCGGCGCGAACATGCCGAACCAGCCCACCGCATCGAACTTGTAGCCCTGTTCACCCATGGTCTTGACGTCAGGAAGCTGCGGCGCGCGCACATTGCCAGTAATGGCAATGGCACGGACCTTCCCGGAACGCAGGAAGGGAACGGGCGCGGCCGGATCGGTCCAACCGATTTTCACGACACCCGAGGACAGGTCGGTCAACAGCTGGTTCGAGGTCCGATAGGCGACGTGATCGGTCTTCATGCCGGTCTGCTTCTTGAGCCACTCCATGGTCAGCTGCCCTGAAGATCCCGTGGCCCAGCTCGCGTAGCTGTACTTATCCGGATTCGCCTTCACCAGCTGGATAAGCTCCTGCAGGTTGTGGACCGGCAGGTCAATGCTCACCAGCAACATCACGCCACCCTCGGCCGTCTCGGCGATCGGGACAAGGCTCTTCTGCGGATCATATGGGATGGTCTTCAGAACGGCCGGGGCGACGACCTGGTTCGATGCCGTGGTGTAGAGAATCGTGTATCCGTCGGCCGGCGCCTTGACCACAGCGTTGGTTCCGATGACTCCACTGCCGCCTGGCCGGTTTTCAATCACGACTGGCTGCTTCAAGACTGCCGTCAGGCGTTGCGCCATCACGCGTGCCAGGGCATCGGTTCCTGATCCCGCCGACGACGCAACGATCATCTGGATCGGGCGTGCTGGCCAGGCCTCCTCCGCCTGGACCCAGCCGGAAGCGCACAGCGCCAGGAGCGCTCCCGTGCCCAGCGTGACCGCAACCCGCTGTTGAATTCGGAATGCCATTGTCTACCTCCATGTAATTTTCTGTCAGCGCCCTCAAAGCCGCTTTACTGGCATTCGAACTTGCGCAGGAAGCCCTGGTGGCCGCCGTTACGATTGGGGGCGAAGCCATTCTTCTGAAGCGTTTCTTCTACCGTGTCGTAGAACACGCCAAGCTGCAGGATCTCGCGGGTCTGCTGCGCTGTCGCGATGGGGCGGCCAAACTCGCCGGCGATACGCACCAGTTGCTTGATCTGCTCGACCGTGCTCATCTTGCCCGTGCGGGTCTGGTTCCAGAGTACATCCTCGATGCCACACCGCACGTGCAGGCCCAGAGCCATGCCGATCATGTTGATGGGCAGCACGTTCAGCACCGAACTCTCCACCGTTAGCACGGCGCCGTCCGGCACAGCACGCAGGATGTTTGCCAGGTTGTAGATGTTCGCCTGGTCCATGCCGCCGCTGATCGCCACCCAGTTCATCACCAGCGGGCCCTTGTAGACGCCGCGGCGAATCATCCGCTCGATGGTTTCAAAGCTGTTGATGTTGTAGCACTGGAACTCGCTTTGAATTCCGGCGGCTGTCAGGCGTCGAACGTGCTCCTCGTACCAGCTCGGATTCGAGGGCACGACCATGTCCTTGTAGGTATCGTAGAGGTGCGGGAATCCTCGCGAAACGCCCTTGAAGTCATCCACACCGGCATGTTCCGTCACGTTCATCTGCGACGTGTTGACGGTCACCGTCACCTGGTCGGGCTTCGGATCGAGTTCAGCCAGCATATGGCGCGTGTCATCGCTGAGCCATTTGGCGGCCTGCCCTTCTTCGGGCGCGAAGCTGATGGAGCCCCCCACCTGGATGACCATTTCCGGGCAGGCGGCGCGCACCCCGGCGATCAGTTCGTTGAACTTGGATAGGCGCTTGCTGCCCTTGCCATCTTCTTCGCGCACGTGCAGATGCAGCACGCGCGCACCGGCTTCGTAGCAATCCACCGCCTTCTGGATCTGATCCGCCATGGTGACGGGGATGTCTTCCGGGAAGTCCGAAGGAATCCAGCCCGGCGCGTAGGGAGCGGCGGTGATGATCAGCGGTTGCTGGTTCTCGGGATACAGGTGGCCGTCGAGGAAGTTCATGTTGATGGATCTCCAGTTGAGATGTGAATCTTGAGAATGTCGAACCAGATGGGAAACTGTCAGATCATGAAAATGGATGAGCCGGTGGTCTTTCGGGATTCGAGATCCCGATGTGCCTGCGCGGCGTCCTCCAGCGCATAGCGCTGGTTGATCTCGATGCGGATGCGGCTTGCCGCCACGTGGCCGAACAACTCGTCGACCAGTTCCGCCTTTTCGGCAGGATCGGCGATATAGTCCGCCAGGCCGGGGCGAGTCAGGTATGCCGAGCCTTTGCGGGCCAGGATCGCCGGATCGAACCCCGTGACCGGGCCGGAGGCGAAACCCACGCATACCAGCAGGCCACGGCGCTTGAGCGAGTCCAGCGAGGACATGAAGGTATCCTTGCCCACGCTGTCGAACACCACGGACACGCCCACGCCATCCGTCAGTTCCCGCACGCGCTTCGCTACGTCCTCATGGCTGTAATTGATCGTGTGATCGCAGCCATGCGCACGCGCCACTTCGGCCTTGGCATCGGTGGATACCGTGCCGATCACGGTCAGCCCAAGCAGCTTGGCCCATTGCGAAATGATCAGCCCGGCACCACCCGCCGCGGCGTGCAGCAGAATGGTGTCGCCCGACTTGAACGGGTAGATGCGGCGCATCAGGTAGGCCGCTGACAAGCCCCGCATCGTCATGGCCGCGGCGACCTCGCAACTGATTGACTGCGGCAGCTTGATCAGCGGTGCGGCAGAGATCAGCCGCTCAGTGCTGTAGGCGCCGAGCGTGTTGGTAAAGCCCGTATAAGTCACGCGATCGCCAACTGCCAGATGCTTGACGCCGGCACCCACTGCCTCAATAACGCCGGCGGCTTCGTTGCCAAGGCCGCTGGGCAGCGGAACCTGGTAAGTACCGCTGCGGAAGTAAGTGTCGGCGAAATTCAGGCCTACGGCCGCGTGACGGAGGCGGACTTCGCCCGGCCCCGGCTCGCCAACACTGATGTCCTCAAAGCGAAGGACATCGGGGCCGCCTGTCTCGTAAAACTTCACGACTTTCGCCATGTCGTCTCCTGTTTTTTTTCAGAGTTGACTGTTCACCTGCGGCTTGCCGCTCGGGCTCGCCAAAGGACAACTGAATCTTCTGGCCTGGCGCAACTTTCCGCTTTGCCGTTCACGTCTTGGTCTTTTCCTTTTGTGACACCCCGGCGCCGGTGTCGTGGCTTGTCCGCAGCATCAATCCGGGCGTCGATGCCACGCCTCGCTCAGCGCGAAAAGGCCGGGCACAAGCGCCAGCGCGCTCTGCCCGGGACTGCGGCAGAGCGCGCTGGCGCTTGTATGTGCTGGGCGAGCCCTGCTTCCGGCTCCCGTCAGGCTCAGAAAATGTGACGGATACCCACGGCAGCGCCGAACATTGACGTCTTGCCATTCGGCAGGGCGTAACTGTTCAGCGTCAGGCTGGTGGCAAAGTTGCTCGCGGCCGATTCCATGGCCAGACCGCCGTTCCTGGAATAGGCCGTGGTCAGATAAACGTCCGTACGCTTCGAGAACGCATAGTCGGCAATCAGGGCGATCTGCCATGGATTGGCCAGGCCAGTGTTGCCGCCGAGATTTTTTACATTCTGATAGTCGTACTCGAGCGTAAAGTCGATTGCGGAAGACAAGCGGTATTGACCGCCGATCCAGTAGAAATCGTCGCGCAGAATCAGCGTACCGTTCTGGCTCTTGTTCTGGCCCCAGCGGTAGCCGCCCATTACCCTTGCGGTGTCATTGAAAGCAAAGCTGGCCATGACCGCAGCCTTCTTGAAAGCCCCGTTGCCGGTTCCGATGGTCGGATTCCACTGGTCATACGCGATGCCCACCCCGAAAGGCCCGGCAAGATAGCTCGCACCAGCGCCATAGGCGGAGTCGCGACGGAACTGTCCCGGCACCTCGCCATTTCCGCCCGCAGCCGGCACGGTCGAGGTGACTTGCGGAAGCGTCGTCCCCACGCCGAACGACCAGTTTGCATTGACGGTGAGGCCCCCGAACGTGCCCGTATATTTCGCGGTGTTGTCTTCGCGGAAGTTGCCGCCGGCGATCACGCCAACGGGCTCATACTGCGTGGCGTATCGCGCCGGCACAAAGTTGGCCAGCGTAGAGAACATGGAAGTGTACTGACGGCCAAAGGTAAGCTGGCCGTATGGCGCAGCAAGACCAACGAAGGCCTGGCGGCCAAACAGGCGGCCACCCTGTTGCGAGGTGCCGGCATCGGAATTGAAGCCGCTCTCCAGGACGAAGATCGACTTCAGCCCTCCCCCCAGGTCTTCCGTGCCACGAAGGCCCCAGCGAGAGCCGGAGTATCCACCAGCGTCCTCGCGAATGACCTTGCCGCCCTGGCCCGGGTTGAAGCCATTACTCGCCGAGGGCACCGCTCCGACGTGATTGACATATTCGACGTTCACGTCGACCACGCCGTACAACGTCACGCTGGATTGCGCTTGGGCGGCTCCACAGGCACAAGCAGCCGCCAGGCCAATCATCGTCTTCTTCATTCCGTTCTCTCCTCCACCTTTCTCTGTTTGAATCGTCCTGCCATCTCGCTATGGCGAGGCAATGCTAAGGAACATTGCCGTCGCGCGACGCAGCGACTTCCCGGAAGTCACGAATTGACAAGTCCGTGTCCAGACAAGACAAGCCTGGAAACCGTGAATGCCAGATACGCGTCGGCAAAAAACCACGTCTTGAACTCACCGCAGCGTCAGCAGACCGGAGGAGACAATGCTTGAGAATCGGGCAGCCTCGGACTCAAGGCCAGGAAGAAGTGCGCACGGCGCGGGCAGACAAGTGCCTGGTGATCAGGACTGGATGAGGGTATTGGGAGACGTAGCGAGTAGCGAGTCGTCCGTGTCACCAACGCTGACAACGCCTGAAACGAAAGAACCCTGGGGCAATCGCGTGATTGCCCCAGGGTCCTCAATGCAAAGCGCTGGCGACCAGCATGGACGCTAGCGCTGTGCCTGCTGTCAATCCGTTCCCTTCAGTTCGATCAGCAGATCCTTCGCCGCCACGCGGTCTCCCTGCTTCACGTACACGGCGGCAATTTCGCAGTCGCGCTCGGCCGGGATATGGGTTTCCATCTTCATCGCCTCGAGCGCAAGGAGTGTCGTGCCGGCCGCGACCTTCTGGCCCGGCTGGACTGCCACGGTCACGATCGAGCCCGGCATCGGCGCGGCAATATGCAGCGGATTGCCAGGGTCGGCAACGGTCCGGCCCTGACGCGCCGGCCCGGTTTGCGCGGCATGGCGCTGTTCGATCACCGCCGTGCGTGATTGCCCGTTCAGTTCGAACTGGACCTTGATGTTGCCCTCCTCCGCGTCCGGATGAGAGCCCTGCAGGGAGATGAGCAGGGTCTTGCCCGGGGCGATGTCGACCGCGACCTCCTCCTGTGGCTGCAGGCCATAGAGGAAGGCCGGCGTCGGCACAACCGACGTATCGCTGTAGGTCCGCACGTGCGTGTGGTACGCGACCGCCTGCTTGGGGTACATCAGGTAAGACGCCAGCTGCCGGTCATCGAGGGACTGTTCGCACGCCGCTTCAGCTTCGGCGCGTGCTGCCTCCAGGTCCACCGCCGGAATCTGGTCGCCGGGCCGGTAAGGCGCGGGCGGCTCGCCGCGCAGGACCTTGCGCGAGAGTTCCGCGGGGAATCCGTCAGGCGGGAAGCCCAGTTCGCCCTTGAACAAGGAAACCACCGACTCGGGAAACGCGATCTCCCGGGCCGGATCGCAGACATCGGCGGCACTCATATCATTGGCCACCATCATCAGTGCCATGTCGCCGACCACCTTGGAGGTCGGCGTCACCTTGACGATATCGCCGAACATCTTGTTGACCTCGGCATACGCCTGCGACACCTCGGTCCAGCGATGCTCGATGCCGAGCGAGCGCGCCTGCTCGCGCAGGTTCGTGTACTGGCCGCCGGGCATCTCGTGGCGGTAGACATCGGCCGTGCCGGCGCGGATCTCCGATTCGAACGGTGCGTAGTAGCGGCGCACGCCCTCCCAGTACATCGACGCCTCGTGCAGCCGCTCCAGCTCGAGCCCGGGGTCGCGCTCGCCGCCGGCGAGTGCCGCCGCGATGCTCGACAGGTTCGGTTGCGAAGTGAGCCCGCTCATCGCATCCAGCGCGCCATCCACCGCATCGCAGCCCGCACCAATGGCAGCCAGGACGGAAGCGGCCGATATGCCGCTGGTGTCGTGCGTGTGGAAGTGCACAGGCAGGCCAGTCTCGTCCTTGAGCGCCTTGACGAGCGCTGCCGCGGCTTGCGGACGGCAGATCCCCGCCATGTCCTTGATGCCCAGCACGTGCACGCCGGCAGCCTGCAGTTCGCGCGCGATCCCGACGTAGTACTTCAGGTCGTACTTCGGGCGGGAGCCGTCGAAGATGTCACCGGTATAGCAGATCGCGCCTTCGCACAGCGCGCCGCTTTCGCACACGGCATCGATCGCGACGCGCATATTGCGCACCCAATTCAACGAATCGAAGACACGGAACACGTCCACGCCGGCGCTGGCAGCCTGGCGGACAAAGAATTTCACCACGTTGTCCGCATAGTTCGTATAGCCGACCGCATTCGAGCCGCGCAGCAGCATCTGGAACAGGATGTTCGGCACCCGCTCGCGCAGTTGCTCAAGACGTTGCCACGGGTCTTCCTTGAGGAAGCGCAGCGCCACGTCGAACGTCGCTCCACCCCAGCACTCCATCGAGAACAGCTGCGGCAGTTCCCGCGCGTAGAATGGCGCGATCGGCAGCATGTCCGCGGTACGCATGCGCGTGGCGAACAGCGACTGGTGCGCGTCGCGCATGGTCGTGTCGGTCAGCAGTACCCGCTTCTGCTCCAGCATCCAGCGCGAGAACTTCTCCGCACCGAGTTCGCGCAGCAGGTCGCGCGTGCCAGTGGGGAGCGGGCCTGCGGTATCCACCGCAGGCAACACCGGGCTCGGCAATGGCAGCGGCGGCAGCGAGCGGCCGCTCATTTCCGGATGCCCGTTGACGCACACATCGCCGAGATAGCGCAACAGCTTGGTCGCACGGTCCTGGCGCTTGGTGAAGGCCAGCAGTTCCGGCGTCTTGTCGATAAAGCGCGTGGTGACGTCGCCTGAGCGGAAGGCCGGATGGTTGATGACGTTCTCGAGGAACTGCAGGTTGCACGCGACGCCGCGGATGCGGAACTCGCGCAGCGCGCGGTCCATGCGCCGGATCGACTCGGGGGCAGTCGGTGCCCACGTGGTGACCTTGACCAGCAGCGAGTCATAGTACGGCGTGATCACGGCGCCACCGTAGGCCGTACCGGCATCCAGGCGCACGCCGAAGCCCGCCGCGCTACGGTAGGCGGAGAGCCGGCCATAGTCCGGCAGGAAGCCGTTCTCGGGATCCTCGGTCGTGATCCGGCATTGCAGCGCATGCCCGTTCAGCGAAATACCCGACTGTTCCGGCACGCCTGCAGCGCGCACGACGATCTTGCCGTCGGCATCGCGCGTGTTCTCGGTCATGCCGATATGGCCGCCCTCGGTAATGCGGATCTGCGCCTTGACGATATCGACGCCGGTCACCATTTCGGTCACCGTGTGCTCGACCTGGATGCGCGGGTTGACTTCGATGAAATAGAACTGGCCGGAATCGGCATCCATCAGGAATTCGATCGTGCCCGCATGCGTGTACCCGACTGCGCGCATCAGCCGCATGGCAGCATCGCACAGTGCCGTCCGGCCGGCATCGTCCAGGTAAGGCGCCGGCGCGCGCTCCACCACCTTCTGGTTGCGCCGCTGCACGGTACAGTCACGCTCGTACAGGTGTACCAGGTTGCCGTGCGTATCGCCGAGCGCCTGCACCTCGACATGGCGCGCGTTGCGCACCAGTTTCTCGACATAGACCTCGTCGTTGCCGAACGCGGCCAGCGCCTCGCGGCGTGCGGCCGGCAGCGCGGTCTCCAGGTCCTGTTCGTTCTCCAGCATGCGCATGCCGCGCCCGCCTCCGCCCCAGCTCGCCTTGAGCATCAGCGGATAGCCAATGCCGGCCGCCAGGCGCTTGCACTCGTCCAGGTCGTGGGGCAACGGATCGGTCGCCGGCATCACCGGCACGCCCGCCTCGATCGCCGCATTGCGAGCCGCTACCTTGTTCCCCAGCTTGCGCATGACCTCTGGCGACGGGCCGATCCAGCGGATCCCCGCGTCGATCACGGCTTGTGCGAAATCGGGATTCTCCGAGAGAAAGCCATAGCCGGGGTGGATGGCGTCAACCTTTGCCTTCCGGGCGATGCGCAGGATGTCGTCGATGTCGAGATAGGCCGCCAGCGGCTTCTTGCCCTCGCCAACCAGGTAGCTTTCGTCTGCTTTGAAGCGATGCAGCGCGAGGCGGTCTTCTTTCGAATAGATCGCCACCGTCCGGATATTCATTTCGGCCGCGGCGCGCATCACGCGAATCGCGATCTCGGAGCGGTTGGCAATCAGCAGAGACTTGATCGGGGTGTAGTTCATGGGGCAATAGAAAACGAGTCCGCCATACGCAAAAGGCACGGCATGGTTAGATGTCGGATAGCGAAGCTCTCCCCGCTAGCGAGCCAGAGCGAACAGACTGCTATTCGTGCCAGGCAAACGGCGTGTGCGAATCCATCCAATCATGGTGTCCCTTTGCGACTGCCCATGCCCAATGCGAACGCCGTGGAGGCGCCTCAGCGCAATTGCCGCTTTCCCTGCACGCATGGCCAGCATGCAGCTTGCTCCCCTCGCCGGCAGGCTCGCGGTTCGCGCCTGCATCGATCTGTCCGTAATACGTCACCGTGCACTCCTCCTGATAACCCTCGACGCCACTCTATGGCGCATTCGATACGAGATATGCGGAACACGATCCTCGTGCCCATAAGCACATGGGCATCGCAAGAAGCGCACCAACGCCTCAGAAATAGCGTAACTCATTGTTTTTATTGCGAATTTCTACATTGATCGGCAACCGGGACTTTCAGCATCGAAATTCATGCTTTCAACCCTGAAATCCTGCAATCCTCGCGAGCGCGCGGCTGGGCCTTGCCGGGACCTGGGCGATCTTGCTGCTAGCACGCCTCGCCGGGCCTTGCCTCTTTCACCCCACTGTACTCTGCAGCGCCCGCGCGAACTGCCATTGAAGCCTCTTCCCAGGGACCGCTATCCTGCCTGCGGGCCGGGTTGCTGCGCGCGGGGTGCTAGACAGCGCCTCTGGCATAAGATCGCCGGAGGATGCCCGGCCCGCCTCCAACCAACCCTTCGCCGTAGCGACCAAGGCCGTCATGACAAGAGGCTTTGGCAGTGACATCCATGGCTGCCTCGGCATGCTGCGCCCGGCCACCGGCAATACGGGTATATCGCTAGCGCGGCTCACTGGCGGGCCTGCCTATACTGGCGGGGCGCCGGGCACCGACAGGGAACTGCCCGCTTGCGCCCAGATACTTCAGCAGGCATCGGCGGCCCTCCCTGGATGGACCCCGGTTGCCTGCCCACGGGCCATGAACATGGAGAAGGGCATGCCCAACGAACAATTCCTAGCCACCCAGGAAACGCGCCGCTCCGGCCTGCAGGCCCTGCGCGCGGCGCTGCTGCAGGTCCACAAGGAAGTCATCGGCTATGACCGCGGGCAGTACGAGCGCCTGAATGGTCCCATCCCCGCAGGCTTGTTCGTGCAACTGGTGACGGAAGACAATTTCTTCCGCTGGCTCGACCCGCTGTCGCGCCTCATCATCGAGATCGACGAGGAACTGGAGTCCGCCGAACATCACGATGAAACCTGCCGCGCCGTCGCCCGTGCCACGGAAAGGCTGTTCAGCGACAAGGGAGACGGCACGTTCCGCAAGCGCTACCAGGAAGCCCTGCAGGACGAATCCGGCGTCATCGTGGCACACGGGCGGCTGATGTCCGTGATCGGACAATTGCGGCAGTTGCCTTAGCCCTTGCTTCGCACCTTCCGTTTCCGCGGGTGCAGCACCTCGGTATCGACGGCAACCGGATCGCTTGCGGGGAACGTTTCCTCCAGGGCCTCATCCAGCTCGCGCTCGATTTGCTCGTCGGGCGTTGCCGGCGCAGGCTTGTCCTGTGCCGGACCTGGCTTCGGCGCATGCCCTGTGACCGGTTTTCTCATGGCAACACTCCTCTGCTTGCGGCCTGTGCGCGCCTGTCAGCGATCGACGGACGCCCGGGATTGATCTCGCGCAGCCTTAGTGCCCGTGGCCGCCGTGCGAACCGCTCCAGCCACCTCGCCCGCCCCCGCGCCAACCGCCATGCCAGCCCCCACCGTGGCCATGCCACCCTCCATGGCCACCGTACCAGCAGCATCCGCTGTAGATGGCAAAGCTGCCATAGTAGCTACCGTAGCCCGGACCGTAGTAAGGATAGCCAGGCGTTACCGGATAGCCGCTGTAGTAAGGAGAACCGGCCGGATAGGCTGGGTAGGCAAGATAGTCGCCGCCGTAATAATCCGGATACACCGCGCAACCTGCCAATAGCGTGGCCATCGCTGCCGTCGTGAAGATGCTACCGACCGTGTATCGCATGATCCATCCAACGCCTGCGCGTGGGCCGGATTGCCCACCTTATATCCGTTAGACCCGCGGTGCCCCGGACTGATCCCGAGGGCATCCTGCCCCCGGATCGCCAGACTTAGTGTCCAAAGACACAATTCATGGACAAATTTAGGACTTATCCGATTTTCTAATGAGAACTAACGGAATAGATTCGCCCGTGCACCCATCCCGCGGGTGCCCCGACGAGCCAGGACCCCCTTCCTGGTTCATTACACTGCCACGATGGTCCCCGCTATCGTGGCATTTTTTTCGCTTCGCCGGATCGTGGGAATTGGAAGGGGTTGGTTTTTCGTGCTTGGCAGGCGCTGCTGTTTCGCCGGCATGGCCGGCGGGGCCCTTCAGTGAATGATTGGGTTATCGTCCTGGCGCCTGTAGTCCTTGTTCCACCATATCGATCAAACGCTGCCCAAGCACCTCGGCCTGCGCCGGCTCCCTGCCGCGCAGGGGTCCGTCGAGCAGCAACATCGACAATCCGTGTACCGCGGACCAGGCCAGGTACTCAGCGCCGGGACGGCGCTCTGCCGGCAGGATTCCGGCCTCGGCCATCCTGTCCAGTGCCGTCGACAGCAATTGGAAAGGATTCAGCCCGCTATGGCCCGCCTTCGCCGGATCGGCATCGGTCTCTACCTCGTCCGGCACGGAAAAAGCCGTACGAAACAACCCCGGCTCGGCAAGTGCAAAACGCAGATAGCCGGTGCCGACGGCGCGCAGGTTTGCGCGAGCCAGCGCCGCGGCGCTGCTGCCGGGCCGGATCCCGCCCAGTTCGGTCTCCATGGCGATCGCCAGCGCGGACAGTGCCGCCGCGCGCACGGCCTGCAACAGGTCCTGCCGGCTGGAAAAGTGCCGATAGGCCGCGTTCGGTACCACGCCAGCCCGGCGCGTGGCTTCGCGCAAGACGACGGCGTCCGGCCCTCCTTCGCGCGCCAGGTCGATGCCAGCCTCCAGCAGCGCACGGCGCAGGTCGCCGTGACGATACGTCGCGCGGGCCGGCATAGGTGAAGCGATCCGGCTCATGATTTTCCCCCAGCACACACTGTTCTTATCTTGTACAGCCAATAGTGAACAGTGTACACAATGGCAAGCGACGGCGCAGCCCTGGTGCTGTGGCTACAGGATCGGCGCGAACAATTTCGCCACGTGCATGGCGACGCGCAGCGGCGCCGGTGCCCTGAGGAACTCTTCGACACCGATGCGCCGCGCCTGCGCAAAATCGCTTTCCAGCATGTCGGCGACCTGCCCCGCGAACTCCCGATCGGCCGTCATGATCATCAGCTCGAAATTCAGCCGGAACGAGCGATTGTCCAGGTTCGCGGTACCGACTGCCGCCGCCTCGTCGTCGATCAGGATGACTTTCTGGTGGAGAAAGCCTGGCTGGTAGCGGTACAGCTTGATGCCGGCGGTTACCGCCTGATGCGCATAAAGCGTGGACGCGGCAAACACCACCAGATGGTCCGGCCTGGCAGGGATCAGGATACGTACGTCCACCCCGCGCAGTACCGCCAGGCGCAGCACCGCGAAGACCGCCTCGTCCGGGACGAAGTAAGGCGACGTGATCCAGACCCTGTGCTTGGCCGCCTGGATTGCCTCGACAAAGAACAGCGAGCAAGTCTCCTGCGCATCGGCCGGGCCGGTGGGCACCACCTGGCACGTCATGCGGCCGCCCGCGTCAGGCGGCGGCATCAACAGGTAAGGCACTTCGCGTGCGGCCCAGTACCAGTCTTCGGCAAACGCCATCTGCAGGTCCAGCACGGCACTGCCGCGCACCCTGATATGCGTGTCGCGCCACGGCGCCAGCGGGGGCCGCTGGCCAAGATATTCGACCCCGACGTTGTGCCCGCCGACAAAGGCCTGCGCGCCATCCACGATGACGAGCTTGCGATGGTTGCGGAAATTGAGCTGGAATCGATTGACAAAGCCGCGGTGGGTGGAAAACGCCCGCGCCTCCACGCCAGCCGCCAGCAGCGTTTTCACATAGCCGCGCGGCAAGGCGTGGCACCCGATGCTGTCATAGAGGAAGTAGACCTTGACGCCAGCCTGTGCACGTTCGCATAACAGCGACTGGAGGCGCCGGCCGAGCACGTCGTCGTGGACGATGAAGAACTGGACGATCACCACCCGCGTGGCGGCGGCCACCGCCTCGAAAATGGCCTCGAAAGTTGCGGTGCCATTGACCAGCAGGCGCACATCGTTGTTGGCCAGGCAAGGCATGCCCGTCAGCCGCGGCAGCGCGCGCATGCAGACCTGCTCCGGCGCGTGCACCACGCAGGCGCTGCGCGCCTCGCGGTCTTCGGGCGTCATGCCGTGGCGGATCTCCCGCAGCCGGTCGTCGTTGAACCGGCGCGCGTTGACATAGCCCGCAAACCGGCTCCTGCCGAAGATCAGGTAAGGCACCAGCGCAATGTACGGCATCATCACCAGCGATCCTGCCCAGGCGATCGCGCCCGGCGCCGTGCGCACCGTCATAACCGCGTGCAACGCGGCCAGTACGCCGATGATATGGAAGATCAGGACGGTCGTCGCGACAACGCTCGCGCTCAGCATGTGCAGGCTTCCCAGGTTCGCGCCATGCGGAACCGGATCACGATAGGTCCTATTTTGGCACAGCGAAGTGCCGGCCGCGGCTCCGCGACCTCGATTGCCCCTTACGACCCGGTAAGCGCCCGCCCAACGCAATCTCGCCACGCTTCTGCTCTACCTCAAAGTTCCGGCTGGAATCGGATTTGTCCGATTGTTACGCGGCGTTTGCCTTTATACGCTTGCGGATCAATGCCTTCGGCAAACCCGATTCCCTGACTCCTGCCACCATCGTATGCCTGACCCCATGAACATCGCGCTGCTGAGCGGTCAGTCAGCACACCTCAAAACCATACCGGACCTGCTGGCCCGCTCAGGCTTTCGCTGCAATGTCTTTGTCTCCCCGCGCGCGCTCATCCAGGGCGTCAGCCAGGCTGCGTACGACATGCTGCTGATCCACGACGAACTGCCGGACACTAGCGCCGTCGATGTCATCCGCACCGTGCGCTGCGCGCGCTCGCGCGATCTGCCCATCATGATGCTTGGCGACGGCAGCAACGAGGAGGCACTGGTCGAAGCACTGGACGCCGGAGCCGACGACTACCTGTGCGGTCCGCTCAGCGCGCGCGTTCTGATTGCGCGCATCGGGGCCCTGCGCCGGCGCGCCACGGGCGACCGCCAGAGGCAGGGGCTGGTGGTGCGCGCAGGCCCGTACCAGCTCAACAGCGTGGGCCGTTTCGCGTTGCTGCACGGCGAACGCATCACCCTGACGCCCAAGGAATTCGACCTTGCCATGCTGCTGTTCTCCAATGCCGGCCGCGTGCTGGCCAACCGCCGCATTGAACAGGCCATCTGGCACCATGAACTGCCACCCTTGTCGCGCGCCCTGGCCGGGCTGATGTCGCGCCTGCGCAAGACCTTGCGGCTCAGCCTGGAGACCGGCATTTCGATCACGGTAGTCTATGCGCACGGCTATCGCCTGGATATCCACGACGACGACCCCATGCATCAGCCCAATCCGCTTGCCGGCAAGCCATTCGCACTGGCTCACCCATGACCCTGGCTAGGCGGGCAGCCGGTCTGCCAGCGTCTTGAAGTCGATGACCGCAAGGCCGTTCGCAGCCCGCTTGGCCGCATGCTTTGCGGCGGCGGCCGCGGCACCGATCTGCTGGCTGCCGACGCGCTGCATGCCATTCACCGCCTCCGCCCCCACTCGCACCACGCCTGCCGCCATCGAGACTGGCGGGAAGAAAGCCGGCTGACCGTTGCGATCCTCGGCATGGATGCCGCCCGCGGTGCGGTCCGCCGGCGTGTACATGTCTCGCGCCGCCTCGTTGAAGCGGCGAATGGCCTCACCCACGCGCGCTGCCCAGTCCGCGCTCTGGTATAGCAGCAGGAAGTCGTCACCACCGACGTGGCCAAGGAAATCGCGTGCCGGGTCGCAAGCCTCGGTGAGGATGGCTGCGGCCCCCTTGAGCATCTCGTCGCCTTCCCAATAGCCGTACTTGTCGTTGTATGGCTTGAAGTGGTTCAGGTCGACATAGCATGCGACAAACGCATTGCCGGCCTCGATGAGTCGATCGATATGCTGGTTCAGCGGAATATTGCCAGGCAGGAAGGTAAGCGGATTGGCATAGCGCGCAGCCTCCATGCGGACCTCCGTGATCGCGCGAACCAGATCTGCCCCATTGCCCAGGCCCATGTAGCGTCCATGGCTGGTGATGACAAATCCTTCGGCCAGCGAGCGCGGATTCTCGCCAGCCAGGATCTGCGTCATCGCTTCCAGCCCGGCATGCAGGTCGAAGCAGGCGGGCTCGCGGTTGGCCTGCGTAATGCATGCCTTCTTGCCGTACAGTTCGCGATGGAACGGCGCCGCATAGCGGTCCATGAAACTCTGCCGGTTGATGATGGCCAGCGGCTTCTGGTCTTCGCTGACGATCGCCACGGCCTGCAGATCGGGCTGCGACTGGAACGCTTGCAGCACGTCATCATTGGCCGTACCCGGCAAGACAGCCGGCGCCACGCGCAGCAGCCGCCCGGCCGTGATGCCCGACCAGCCGGAACGAACCATCTGGGGAAACACCGCGATCTGGCGCGAGGTCAGCACCCGCCTGACGTGCATGCCGGCCTGCGCTGGCGGCTCGGCCTGCGGCCGCCCCAGGTAGTAGCCTTGCGCCCCGGCCACGCCGAGGTCGCGGATCACGGCCAGTTCTTCTTCCTCTTCAATGCCTTCGGCGATCACACGCCCGCCAAACGCCTCCATCATGCGCAACACGCCGCGCAGGATCTCCAGCCGCCGCGAACACGACGCGATGCCGCGGATCAGCGACTTGTCGATCTTCACGAACTGCGGCGACAGGTGGGCCAGCAGGTCCAGGTTCGCATGGCCGGTGCCGAAGTCATCGAGCGCGTATTGCATGCCCAGTTCGCGCAGGACTGCCATGGCCTGACCGAAGCTCGCCGCATCGCCGATCGGCGTCTGCTCCGTGACCTCGATCACCAGGCGCGCCGGCGCGATGCCGGCTCCAAGCAGCATGGAAAGGCCGCTGCCGCGCCCGGCAAGCAGATGCCGCAGCGTAAGCGGGCTGAAATTGAGGAAGAGCTTGCCCGGCAGGTCGAGCGCGCCCCAAGCC
This sequence comes from Cupriavidus sp. WKF15, assembly GCF_029278605.1. Taxonomy (NCBI): domain Bacteria; kingdom Pseudomonadati; phylum Pseudomonadota; class Betaproteobacteria; order Burkholderiales; family Burkholderiaceae; genus Cupriavidus; species Cupriavidus sp. WKF15. The sequence goes on along the minus strand of NZ_CP119573.1, from coordinate 1,947,314 downwards.
GCCAGCGCCGTGCGCGCGGCATGCATCTCCAGCGCAATGGTGCCCGTGGAGCCCTGCGCCAGCCTGAACAACGCCTCCGGACTGGCATGCGGCGAGTTTGCCGGGCCGCGGATCAGCGCTTCATAGCCAAGTATTTCCGCCGACTCCGCTTGCACGATGGGCTGGAACACGGCATGCAGGGGCGGCAGCGACGGCAAGGAAATAGCTGCCTCGAGACGGGCATCTGGAGGCATAGCGGCAGGCAAGCCTGGCATAAAGAGGAAAACCGGAAAATTGCTGGGCAAGCGCCCGGCGCATATTTCATGACAACAATATGACACCCATGTGACACCGAGCACGCCTGATGCCTGTCACGCTATCGTCACATTTCTGCACCAGTATCCGTGCCGGCTGTGGCCCACGCGCCCCATTCATCAAACCAGCGCGACCGCCCGGCCGGGTCAAGAACGTCCGGGATTGCGCAGTCGCCCCATTGCGGCCTGCACGATCTGACGGACACGTCATGCGGGCACCATGTCCGCCGGAGTCGTATTCGTGTTGCAGACACTCAAGCTATCCGGCCAGCCAGGCCAGGCCCGCTGGACCTCGCGCCTCGCGCGCCTGCCGTTGCTGGCGCGACTGTGCGCCGCGTTCGCGCTGGTGTACCTGTTCGGCGCCGCGGTCGGCGTGACAGGCATTGTCAACCTCATTGACCTGCGCCAGCGCAGCGACGCACTCTATCGCCAGGACATGCACGGGGCGATTTCCGCCGAACGGGCGCAATCGGCGCTGGCTCGGCTGGGACGGGCGCAGTTGTCCATCACCATGGCGACGAGCGGCAGCGAGCGCGATGAAGCTGCCGCCGACATCGACGCGGCGCTGGGCCGGCTCGATACTGCGCTCGAAGGAATCCGGCGCGCTGCGCCAGCCCAGGCCGAGCGCCTCCAACCCGAGCGCGCCCAGGCCGGCAAGCTGCTGCAAGCCTATGTCGCACTGGTACGCCAGCAACCGCTGGACCCGCTGCAGTTCGACAGCGCGGTTTCCGTGGACGGCCATTTCGTCTCGGAACAGCTCATGAGACTGAGCGGCATGATGGAAGCAACACGCGCGCGCCAGGAGCGTCAGGCCGCCGACACCATGGCAAGCGTCGGTTCGCGCCAGGCCATGGCCCAGGCGCTGATGATCGGCCTGCTGGCGGCCAGCCTGGCCGCCGCAGCCGCACTGGCATGGTTCGCCGCACGCAGCCTCACCACCGAGCTTGGCGGCGAACCGGCAGACGCCGCGGGGGCGGCCACGCGCATTGCGGCTGGCGACCTCACGGGCGCGATCCGCCTGCGCAGCGGCGGCACGCACAGCGTGCTGGGCCTGCTTTCGCGCATGCGCGACCAGTTGGCCGGCGTGCTGGCACGCATCCGCGATTCCGCCCAGGACATTACCGCCGCCAGCGCCGGCATCGCCGCGGGCAATCACGACCTCGCCGCGCGCACCAGCCAGCAGGCCGCCGCGCTGGCGGGCGCGGCCGAGAGCGTGCGCCGCCTGGCCGAGCTGGTCAGACAGTCCCACACCCAGGCCACCGGATCCAGCAGCGTCGCACAGCAGGCGCGCACAGCCGCGCATTCGGGCTCGGCAGTCGTGCGCGAGATGAGCGGCGCCATGGAAGCCGTACACGTGCATTCGCGGCACATCGCCGAGGTCGTCACACTGATCGAGAGCATTGCGTTCCAGACCAATATTCTCGCCCTGAATGCAGCGGTCGAAGCCGCACGCGCCGGCCCGGCCGGGCGCGGCTTCGCCGTGGTGGCGCAGGAAGTCCGCGCATTGGCGCAGCGCAGCGCGAGTTCGGCCCGAGAAATCGGCGACATCGTCGGCAACGCCACGCGAGAGATCGAGCGCAGTGCGCACCTGACCACGGAAGTGGTCAACGCCATGGATCGCATCGACGCCGCCGTGGGCCACAGCCACGATCTGGCCAGCGAGCTTTGCGGACTGGCCGATGAACAGGCTCAAGCCGTCCGCGCTGTCGGGCATTCTGTCGGGCAGCTTGAGCAAACCGCACAGCAAAATGCCGAGCTGGTGGATACCGTGGCGGCGCAGGCCGAGCGCCTGGACAGCCTCGCGGCAGGGCTGGAGCAGGATGTGGCTCGCTTCCGCTTCTAGCCTGCGGGCGCGGATAAGGGTACAGATGTGTCAGCCGGAAACATTTGATATTGAGAGGTAACCGGCATTTACGAGTTCAGCGAGGAAGTTACAGATATGTTTCACTTGCGGGCGGCGCTGTTACGCGCGGCGCCCGGGTTGCCGGGTAATCTTTGCTCACACCAACCCGATGTGTAACCCCAAGGAAATCATGTCCGAACGACTCATCATGCTGGACGTACCCGGCGTACTGTATTCCGACCGGTCCCAGGCCCGGCTCGGCGGGGTTCCCGATTCGGGCACCTTGCGCGATGTCCACTTCTTCGACCCCATCGCGCTCGGCTATATCCGCCGGCTCTTCGGCCTGGCCGGGGCACGCGTGGTGGTGTCGGACGCCTGGCGGCGCGGCACACCGGCAGCCATCTTCCAACAGCTCGACCTGCAGGTGGAAGGCATGACGCCGCCTGTAGCAGGCGGCCACGGCGCGGAGATTGCCGCTTACTTTGACAGCCGGCCCATGCCGTCCTCGTATGTGATCGTGTCCTGCGCACCGGCAGCGTCGATGACCGAGGCGCAGCGTGAACACCTGGTCAGCGTCGATCCGGCCGAGGGTCTCACCGTCGCGAACTTCCGGCAGGCGCTGGATATTCTTGGTGTGGCCTGCCCATCCACGCTGATGCCCCCTCCGCGGCTCGACGCCGGCCTCCGGGCCAAGCTGGCCCAGCTGCAGCGGCTTGCGCGCGAAGAGCCGGCACGCTTCGATACGCCTGCGGAATCGGCCGCCGCCGTGGCACTGCACGCCTGAGCAGAGTCGACCGCACCAGGTACCAGGGGCGCCATGGCGCCCCTTTCCTTTGTCTTGGCCCACAGCGCGCCGTCAGCGCGCCCGCAGCAGCGTGGACTTGCCGAACAGGCTTTCCAGGAAGTCCACCACAAGTCTTGCCGTTTCATTGCGCACATCGCAGGCCGGATTGAGTTCCATCACGTCCAGCGACGACAGCCTGCCCGTGTCGGCGATCATCTCCATGCAGAGCTGGGTCTCGCGATAGGTCGGCCCGCCCAGGACCGTCGTGCCGACGCCCGGCGCTATGGCGGAGTCAATGAAATCCACGTCGAAGCTCACATGCAGGTGGGTGTCGTCGTCCACGCCGGTCAGCGCCTGCTCCATGGTCTGGCGCATGCCGTACTCATCGATATAGCGCATATCGAACACCTTCAAGCCAAGCGCATGCAGTCTCAGCTTCTCCTGCGCATCGACGCTGCGGATGCCGACCTGGCGGATTTCCTGCGGCAACACTGCCGGAGTCTGGCCGCTGAGCATGGTCAGCTGCACGGGACCGTCGCCGCACAGACAGGCCACCGGCATGCCGTGCATGTTGCCGGTCGGCGTGCTGGATCCAATATTCGCGTCGGCATGCGCATCGAGCCAGAGCACCACAAGCTTCCGGCCAGCCAGGCGGCAGTGCCGGGCCACTGCGCTTACCGACCCGACCGCCAGGCAGTGGTCGCCGCCCAGCAGAACTGGCATCCTGCCCGCTTCGAGAATGCGCGTGCTGGTGTCGAATACGGCCCGGTTCCATGCCACCACCTCGTCGAGATGGCGCATGCCCTGCACGGGCGGCGCCAGCGGATTGACCGGCCCCGCGATATTTCCGGCATCACGCACATCCGACTGCATCCTGACGAGAGCCGGAACAATGTCCGCAATGCGCAGCGCCTCCGGCCCCATGGTGCAGCCCCTGGTGCTTGCCCCGACATCCGTCGGCGCTCCAAACAGCGTAATCGGCTTCATAGGGGCCTCCTGTGCCGGGCATTGATGACCAAGCCTTACGGAAAAATGTCGTCGTCGTGATCGCGGTCGTCCCGGTCGCCGCCTCTCGCCTGCTTTCCCTCGTCGCCATTGTTGCGACGGTCATGCTTGTCACCGTTGATGGGATCCAGCACGCGGTGCAGCCGAGTTTCCAGCCGCCCCCCCATCCATAGCAGCGCCATGCCAAGCACGAGCGCCAGGCCGCCAACCACGTAGTAGCCCGCGCCCGCCGCCGCGCCCAGGATGGCTGCCAGCCAGATTGCCGCCGCCGTGGTCAGCCCCTGCGGGCGCTGGTGCACGCCATGGCGGGCGATCACGCCCACGCCCAGGAAGCCGATGCCCGTCAGCAGTCCCTGCAGCACGCGCGAGACAGCATCCATCGGATGTCCGGACTGCGTCACCAGACATACCGCCGTTGCCGCCCCCAGAGATACCAGTCCCAGTGTGCGCATGCCGGCGGCCTTGCCGCGCAGGTTGCGGTCCAGGCCAATCACTGCGCCCGCCAGCAAGCCGCAGAACAGGCGCAGGAAGATTTCGAAGCTGATGGTTTCCATATGTGTTCTTGTGGCCAATCCGACGCCGGAGGATCCGACGCAAGCTTACCTCAGCCAACGGGGCATGGTGGCCAAATGCCCTTATCATGGCGGCTCGCCCCCGGCCCTCAGCGGCCCGGCCTGTAACGCCTCACCCTACGCTGCCATGCCTCATCTCGTCATCGAAATCACCGAAAACACGCGCCTCAACTGTTCGCCCGAAGAACTGCTCGACGAGGCCAACGCCGCGCTGCTGGCGTCCGGCGAATTCGGCGAGCCCGATATCAAGTCACGCTGCATCACCCTGTCCACGTTCCGCCAGGGCGTGCAGGCCGCCGAGCGCGCCTTCGTGCATGCACGCCTGTCCATCCTGGATGGCCGCGAACTCGCGGTCAGGCGTGCGCTGGGCCAGGCCATCTGCGATGTCATTGCCGAGGCCGTTCGCCCTGCCTCCGCCGAAGGACAGAGCGTGCAGATCAGCGTCGAAGTGTGCGAAATGGAGCGTGCCAGCTACGCCAAGCAGATCGTCGGCGGCTGACGCCGTACCGTGCCCGGGGCATGGCGCACAAAAAAGAAAGCCCGCGGCCATCCCTGGCAGCGGGCAGGGCTTCCGGGAAGACACCGGTAGCCGGTTGCCATGGGGAGCGCCCCCGCACCCATGACGTTTTGGATTCTAGACGGCCGATCCGGCCTCCCGTTTGACCTTGGTTAAGTCCAGGCGAGTCAGGGGGAACGCCGTAGCATCGCCCGGACCTGTCCCGCGGCCTGCAGTGCCCGGCCGCTCCAATAAAAAAGGAGCCGACTGGCGGCTCCTTCTTCATGCGGATCGACTGGCCGATCAGGCTGCAGCGTCCTTCAGCTTCTTCAGCGGGCGAACCTTCACCTTGACGCTGGCCGGCTTGGCCGGGAACCAACGCTCTTCACCGGTGAACGGATCCTTGCCGAAGCGCTTCTTCTTGGCCGGCACTTGCTGCGCCGTCACCTTCAGCAGGCCCGGCAGCGTGAATTCGCCAGCGCCCTTCTTGTTCAGCGCGCCAACGATGGTGTTTTCCAGGTGGGCCAGCACCGTCTTCACGGCCTTGGCTTCCAGCTGGGTCTGGGCTACCAGGTGAGCGACCAGGCTCGACTTGTTGAAGGTGTCCTTCAGCGGACGCGGGGTCACCGCGGCAGCCGGAGCAGCCTTCTTGGCCGGCGCGGCCTTCTTGGCGGCAGCCTTCACGGGTGCCTTCGTTGCCGCAGCCTTCTTGGCGGCGGGCTTGGTTGCAGTCGTCTTCGCGGTCGGTTTCGCTTTGGTCGCCATATCGATATACGAGAGTTGAAGATTAGAGCCGGCCGTTCGATGGCTTCGCATCGCGTTGCACATACCCCATGCCGGCGCCACTGAATCATAGCGGAAACAACCGTGTGTCAAAGGGTTTTCATGCGTGCAATGGCCAAAACCCCGTGAAAACCCCGGGTTTTGTCGCAGCTTTACCTCAGCAGGAACGCGCAGGAGCCCTACGTCCCCCCACTTTCGCGTTGTCAGGCATCTGCCGCGGGAAGAAAATCGCGGCGGTGCGCATCCCCCGGCGAAGCTCACTACCCCTGTTTTCAGGGACTATTCGCCGAGCCAGGACGCGATCGGCGGACCGGCGGCCATGGTGCCGAGCGCAATCAGCGACAAGCTCGCATCGGCGCTCGACCACTCGCGCAGCAGTGCCAATGCCGGCGTAGCGGGAACGCGCGGCCGGTCGTGTCAGGACGCCCGTGCGTTCACCGCATCGCGGGTATCCGCCGCCAGCCCGCAGGCGAACGCGGTTTCCGCCACCAGGAACAGCGGGCCGACCAGCAGCCCGACAAGGTCGTCGACAAAGGCGGGCTTGCGGCCTTCATAGTAATGGCCGACGAACTGGATGATCCAGCCGGCAACAAACAGGCCGACACCGGCGGCAAGCCATGCCCCCGTGGGGAGCGCCGCCAGATGCGCGCCCGCATACAGGAACAGAGCCAGGACCATCACCATCGCCAGCCCGAAGCCCGCTGACAGGCGCAGGTAGAACAGGCACGACAGCGCATACACCACCATCGCGGGCGTGAGATGGGCGGCGCCTTCGCCCAGCGGTATGGCGGGCCGCCCCAGCAGCGTGGTGACGGCGAGCACGATCATCGGGATACCGATGAAATGCGTAGCGACGTTGCGGGGATCGCGGTGATAGGCGGCGTAGTTGGCCAGATGTTCGACCAGCGTTTTCATGGGGCGTCTCCTTGTGCGCGGCTCCGGGCGGTTGTGGCACGTGCCTGGCGCTGTCTTGTGGATTTATAGTAGTGGGCGGGTTTCCTGGCGTCTGTCTGATTTTCGACAGTCAGGCAGGCCGCGCAGTACGTATCAACCCGGACAGAACAAGACAGGAGACAACATGGGCATGGCTCAGCCCCCCAGCGGCGGCACGCGCGGCCCGTCAGGCATCCCTCGCGCCACACCCGGCGGCAGACCGAAAACTTCGCGCCCGGACGCTGCGGTCGCACTGCGCGCGAGCGCCTGGTTTTGCCAGTTGCCGCAGGCGCTGCAACAGGCGCTTCTCGAAGATGGTGCCTGGCGCCAGCTGGCCGCCGGGGAAGCCTTGTTTGCCCGCGGCGATGCATTCGACGGCCTGTATTGCGTGGCCGGCGGCACCATGCAGGTCGATGCCGCCGGCGAGTCCGGCAAGGCGGCTCTGCTCGGCCTGCTGGAAGCCGGCGCCTGGTTCGGCGAAATCTGCCTGTTCGACGGCTTGCCGCGCACCCATGACGCGCGCGCCGTGCACGCCGCGCTGTTGTGGCATATCCCGCGCGCGAGCCTGGAACGCAGGCTCGCGCAGCATCCGTCATGGTGGCGCGAGTTCGGCCTGCTGCTCGCGGCGAAGACGCGGATGGTCTTCGACTTTGTCGAGGAAATGCAGCTGCTGCCGCCGGCCGCGCGCATTGCCAGACGACTAGCCGCCATCGCACGCGGCTATGGCAACCCGCCTTCCACGGAGGGCGAGACACCCGCCCACCCGCGCGCGGTCCAGACCGTGCGGATTCCGCAGGAACAGCTTGCGCAGATGCTCGGGCTGTCGCGGCAGACCGTCAACCAGGCACTGCGCGAGCTTGAATCGCGTGGCCTGCTGCGCCTGCGGTACGGCAGCGTCGATCTGCTGGACCTTGTCGCGCTCGAAACGCTCAACTGATTACGGTACGCGACATGATCACGCTCGACTCCTCCCGCCTCGATGCCTACCTGGCACGCCTGGGCATCGACGCCCCGCCCTCCCCGACGCTGGAAGCGCTCGACGCGCTGATCGCCGCGCAACTCGCACGCATCCCGTTCGAGAACATCGACCCGCTGCTGGGCCGCCCGGTACGGATCGACGTCGACGCGGTCTTCGACAAGCTCGTTACGCACCGGCGTGGCGGCTATTGCTTCGAGCTCAACACGCTGCTGGCCGCCGCGCTGACGGCACTGGGCTACACGGTGACGCCGCTTGCCGCACGCGTGCGCTGGGGCGTGGCCGATTCGGTCCAGACGCCGGCATCGCACATGCTGCTGCGCGTGGAAGTTGCACATCGCAGCTACCTGGCCGATGTGGGCTTTGGCGGCCCCACGCCTTTCCGGGCGCTGCCAATGTCGGCGCCGGCCGCCTCGTCGTTCCCGTACCGCCTGACCGTGGCGCCGGATAGCGCCATGCCTGGCGCTTTTCATTGCCAGGATCTGGAAGTGCGTGGCGCACAGGGCTGGCTCAAGGTCTACCGCTTCGACCTGTCGCCGCAGCCGTGGATCGATTTCATCTCCCGCAACTGGTACATCAGCACGCATCCGGACAGCATCTTCACGCAGCGACTCATGCTCGCCCGTTCCGACGGCGACGTGCGCCTGACCCTTGCCAACGGCGAACTGGCCGAGCGCCGCGCCGACGGCACCTTGCGGCGGCAGACGCTGACTTCGGCCGACGATGTCATCGACGCCGTCGTCAACCGCTTCCAGGTGGAACTGGACGCGGACCTGCGCGACGGCCTCGGGCGAGTGCTGCCCACGCTGCTGCACGCCTGAATCCCGGCGGCTGCCCCGCCGTGCGCCCATGCACGCCGCGCATTGCCCGCAGAAAGAATACTGATATGGCCCCGCTGGCGGCGGCTTGCCTGTGGACTGGGTCAAGGGGCCCAACCATAATGTGCCGGCAGGCCCCAAGTGGCGCTGTCCAACAGAACACAGGCAGGCCCCGCAAGGGCCGCGCCGATATCAGGAGACTCCATGTCATTGTTCGATTTGTCGGGCAAGGTCGCGATCGTGACGGGCTCATCGCGCGGCATCGGCCGCGCCATTGCGGAGCAGATGGCGGTTCAGGGCGCCAAAGTGGTTATCTCGTCGCGCAAGGCCGAAGCCTGCCAGGAGGTGGTCGACGCGATCAACGCGCGCCACGGCGCCGGCACCGCGATTGCCGTCCCGGCCAATATCTCTTCGAAGGACGACCTGCAGCGCCTCGTCGATGAAACCAACCGCACCTTCGGCAAGATCGATGTCCTCGTCTGCAATGCGGCATCGAACCCGTACTACGGCCCGATGAGCGGCGTGTCCGACGACCAGTTCCGCAAGGTGCTCGACAACAACGTCATCTCGAACCACTGGCTGATCCAGATGGTGGCGCCGCAGATGATCGAGCGCAAGGACGGTTCGATCATCATCGTCTCGTCGATCGGTGGCCTGCGCGGCTCGCCGACCATCGGCGTGTACAACATCTCGAAGGCCGCCGATTTCCAGCTCGCGCGCAATCTCGCTGTGGAGTTTGGCCCGCACAATGTGCGCGTGAACTGCATCGCGCCCGGACTGATCAAGACCGACTTCGCACGCGCGCTGTGGGAAGACCCCGAGCGCTACAAGCAATCCACCCTGGGCGCGCCGCTGCGCCGCATCGGCGAACCGGTCGAGATCGCGGGCGCGGCCGTGTTCCTGGCCTCCGCCGCGAGCACCTTCATGACGGGCCAGGCCATGGTCGTCGACGGCGGCGTCACGATCTGATGCCCTGACGCAAGGCGGCTGCCGCCTTGCGCACTGTTCGCGCTGTTCCCTGCATTTCCTGCGTTTCCTGCATTTCCCTCAAGGATGGCGCGGTGCGCCATCCCCCACCTGCATTGCAGTCCGGGAGGCAGTCATGTCGAGCAAGTTCGAGCCGGCCGGCAACTGGCCAGCCATGTCATTGGCCGAGGCCCACGCCCGCCTCACGGCGCCAAGCGCTCCGTTCGAGACGGAAACGCGCGTCATTCGCAGCATTCCCACCACCGTCTGGAAGAACGCGCCGCCGACGCTGCGCGACCTGTTCCAGGCCACGCAAGCTTTTGGCGCACGTACTTTCGTGGTCTACGAAGACGAGCGCGTCAGCTATGCGGCCTTCCGCCGGGCGGCACTGCATGTCGCGCAGGCACTGGTGCGCGATGGCGTCCGCCAGGGTGACCGCGTGGCGATTGCCATGCGCAACCTGCCCGAGTGGCCCGTGGCCTTCTACGGCGCCTTGCTGGCCGGCGCCATCGTCACGCCGCTGAATGCATGGTGGACGGGGGCCGAGCTCGAATACGGACTGGTCGATTCAGGCAGCCGCGTCGCGATTGTCGACGCCGAACGGCTGGATCGACTCACTGGCCATCTGCCCAGCTGCCCCGCGCTGGAACGCGTCTACGTGTCGCGGGCAAGCGCACTCGGCAACGACCAGAAGATCGTACCGCTCGAAAGCGTGACCGGCCCCACCGCGGCATGGGCAACGCTGCCGGAACTGCCGCTCCCCGACTTGGACATCGCACCAGAGGATGACGCGACGATCTTCTATACGTCCGGCACCACCGGCAAACCCAAGGGGGCGCTGGGCACGCACCGCAATGCCACCAGCGTTGCCGTGGCCAGCCTGTTCAGCCCGCTGCGCAACCTGCTGCGGCGCGGCGAGCCGATTCCCGCGCCGGACCCTGCAGCGCCGCAGAAGGCTGCATTGCTGTCCGTACCGTTCTTCCACGTGACAGGCTGCATGGCCGTGCTGAACAGCGCACTGGCAACGGGCGGCAAGATTGTGCTGATGCACCGCTGGGATGCCTTGCGCGCGCTCGAACTCATCGAGCGTGAGCGTTGCACCACGGCCGGCGGCGTGCCCACCATCGCCTGGCAGCTGCTGGAGCATCCGGAGCGCGGGCGCTTCGATCTTTCGTCGCTGGAGAGTATCAGCTACGGCGGCGCGCCGGCTTCGCCCGAACTCGTGCGCCGCATCGGCGAAACCACGCCGCAGTCGGCGCCGGGCATAGGCTGGGGCATGACGGAAACGTCCGCCACGTTCACGAGCCACAGTGCGGAAGAATACGTGCTGCGGCCGGACAGCAGCGGTCCGGCCCTGCCGATCGGCGAGATGAAGGTCGTGGATGGCCGCGGCCAGGCGCTGCCGCCCGGCGAAGCCGGCGAGCTGATGGTGCGCGGCGCGAATGTGGTTCGCGGCTACTGGAACAAGCCCGAGGCGACCGCGCAGACGTTTGCCGATGGCTGGCTGCGCACCGGCGATATCGCGAGGCTCGATGAAGAGGGCTTCCTCTATATCGTCGATCGCATGAAGGACATGCTGATCCGCGGCGGCGAGAATATCTATTGCATCGAGGTGGAAAGCACGCTCTACGAGCATCCGGCGGTGATGGATGCCGCCCTGGTCGGCATCCCGCACAAGGTGCTGGGCGAGGAACCGGGCGCCGTGGTCAGCCTCAAGCCCGGCATGCAGGCCACCGAAGACGAACTGCGCGGTTTTGTCGCGCAGCGGCTGGCGGCGTTCAAGGTGCCGGTACGGATCATCGTGCTGCCCGACCTGCTGCCGCGCAACGCGAATGGCAAGATCCTGAAGTCAAACCTGCGCAAGCTGTTCGGGCCGGGCACATGACCCGAGCCGGGCGGCCGACCGCTTATTTGACCGGAATGGCGGTGCCGCCCGGCACCGGCACGGCCGTCACACTGTTCTGCGGACTGCCGCTGACAATGCGGTCGGAGTATGTCAGGTAGACCAGCGTATTACGCTTGCGGTCGACGGCGCGGATCACATGCAAGGTCTTGAACAGGATCGACATGCGTTCCGAGAACACGTCATCCTGTTGCCGCAGGGGCCCCTTGAACGAGATCGGCCCCACCTGCCGGCACGCGATCGACGCCTCCGGCGGGTCTTCCGCCATGCCCAGCGACCCCTTGATACCGCCTGTACGGGCGCGTGACACGTAGCAGGTCACGCCCTGCACCATCGGGTCGTCATACGCTTCGATGACCACCTTGTCCGAGCCGGTCATGCGGAAATTGGTGTTGACGCTGCCGATTTCCTCGGCCGGCGCCGGGACGCCGGCCACCGCCAGGCAGGCGCCGGCAAGCAGGCAAAGCGTGCGAGCCATGGCCGGTCAGCTCCCCGTCACCTTGATGGCGTCGTGCCGCTTTTCCATTTCCTGGCGCAGTGCGCGGCGCTGCTGGGCCGCGGCAAAGCGCTGGCGCTCGACTTCGTCGCGCGGCTCCAGCGGCGGCACCTCGGCCGGCGCGCCGTTGTCGTCGACCGCCACCATGGTGAAATAGCAGCTGTTGGTGTGGCGCACCAGCTTGCTGCGGATATTCTCGGTCACCACCTTGATGCCAATTTCCATGGAGCTGCGCCCGGTGAAGTTCACCGAGGCCAGGAAGGTCACCAGCTCACCGACGTGGATCGGCTGGCGGAACACCACCTGGTCCACCGACAGCGTGACCACGTAGCGGCCGGCATAGCGGCTCGCGCAGGCGTAGGCAACCATATCCAGGTACTTGAGGATGGTGCCGCCGTGCACATTGCCGGAGAAGTTGGCCATGTCCGGCGTCATCAGCACGGTCATGGAAAGCTGGTGGGACTGGTCGTTCATGATGGTGATGCAGGTTGCGGGGGCCGAGGCGCGGCAGTGTAACCCGTAAACCGGTGCGCGGGGGGCGCGCCGGCGTTGCCGCGGCACCGTCTGCGCCACGATATGGCCGCAGCGCCACGCGGGCGGCACCGGACAAACGGCGCACCAATAAAAAAGCGGCCCGACAGGCCGCTCTCTCGCTGATCCGGACGCAGACAGCTTACTTCTTCTTGTTCACGGCGTCCTTGAAACCTTGCCCGGCGGAAAACTTCACGGTCTTCGCGGCCGGAATCTTGATCGTTTCGCCCGTGCGCGGGTTGCGACCCGTGCGCGCGGCGCGTTTGCCCGAGCTGAAGCTGCCAAACCCCACCAGCGTTACCGAATCACCCTTGGCCACTGCCTTCTTGATACTGTCCAGCGCTGCGTTGAGCGCACGCTCGGCTGCGGCGTTGCTCAGTTCTGCTTCCGCGGCGATGGCCGATACCAGTTCACCTTTATTCATGGCTGATTTCCCTTGTTGGTCGTCGTCACCGATGTATCTGCCAGCAGGCATTGCATCGATCGGCGCAGTCTAATCTGCCCTTCGCGCCTTGGGCAATCCCCAGTGGCACCGATGCAACGAAAAAACCCGGAAATCCTTGCTTGAGGCCGGTTAGCGGGAGATTTCACCCTCTATTCCGCCCGTTTTGCCCGCGACATTTCTGCATAGCGCGTAAGCCGGTGGCGCCCGCCCGCCGGATGAATTTGGCACCCCGGCGGCGCCCCAACCGCCATTCACCGCTATGGTGCAATGCACCGTCACGGTTCATGCCACACGCCATGTTGCGTCATTATGGCGCGCGCCGACCGGCCCAATGCCCCCGATTTGCGCCAACGGCACCAAAGCCGCCGCCTCACCTTTGGGCCGCCTGAGGGCAATCCAGTGCGATTTCCACCATGACGGTGCAATTAGCACCAGCATGCAGCCAATTCTGGAATGCTTTTTGCATACCCACGCTCCCATTTTGAGCATGAGGAACCTATGGACAATTGGAAGACTGGCACCGACGCCATGTTTATCCTGCTTGGCGCAATCATGGTGCTGGCCATGCACGCCGGCTTCGCCTTCCTGGAACTGGGCACGGTACGCAAGAAAAACCAGGTCAATGCACTGGTGAAGATTCTGGTGGACTTCGCGGTTTCCACCATCGCGTACTTCTTTATCGGCTATACGGTCGCCTATGGCGTGCAATTCATGGCCGGCGCCGACACCCTCGCACAAAAGAGCGGTTATGAGCTGGTCAAGTTCTTTTTCCTGGCGACATTTGCCGCCGCGATTCCCGCGATCATCTCGGGCGGCATTGCCGAACGTTCGCGTTTCAATCCGCAACTGCTGGCGACATTCGTCCTGGTCGGCTTTGTCTACCCGTTCTTCGAGGGCATTGCCTGGAATCAACGCTTTGGCATCCAGGACTGGATCACGAGCCTGACCGGCGCTCCATTCCATGATTTCGCCGGTTCGGTCGTGGTCCACGCGGTAGGCGGCTGGATTGCCCTGCCCGCGGTGCTGCTGCTCGGCGCCCGCCGCGGCCGCTACCAGAAGGATGGCCGCATCAGCGCGCACCCGCCGTCGAACATTCCGTTCCTGGCACTGGGCGCATGGGTACTGGCGGTCGGCTGGTTCGGCTTCAATGTCATGAGCGCCCAGACCGTGGACAAGATCAGCGGCCTGGTCGCCATCAATTCGCTGATGGCCATGGCCGGGGGCACGCTGGCCGCCTGGTGGGCTGGCCGTAACGATCCGGGCTTCGCCTACAACGGCCCGCTGGCAGGCCTGGTCGCCGTCTGCGCCGGGTCCGACCTGATGCACCCGCTCGGCGCGCTGGTCACCGGCGCCGTGGCTGGCGTGCTGTTCGTCCACCTGTTCACGCTCGCGCAGAACAAATGGCACATCGACGATGTACTCGGTGTGTGGCCGCTGCATGGGCTGTGCGGCGCCTGGGGCGGCATTGCGGCCGGCATCTTCGGCTCGCACGCGCTTGGCGGGATCGGCGGCGTATCGCTGGGTGCGCAGCTGATCGGGACCCTGCTCGGCATCGTGATCGCCGTCACGGGTGGCACGATCGTATATGGCACGCTCAAGAAGCTGGTGGGCATCCGCCTCGACGCGGAAGCCGAATACAACGGCGCCGACCTGACCCTGCATCGCATCTCGGCCACGCCCGAACGCGAAACGAACTGGTAAGTCCGCCGCAGGAACGCGCGCGCTCGCGCCGTTCCTGACAATTCTTTTCTTGAACTTCCCCGAACGGCATGGCAATAATTGCCGTGCCCGCCTTCTCGAGCCGCATCAGCGTGCAAGATTTGCCGGACAGTCTTCGCAGTTCTTCGTTCGCAGTTCTTCGTTTTTTTGCCGGCCCTTTTCGGGCAACAGACCAGGCCGGCCAACAGACCAGGGGAATGCCGATGGATGCGTCAACGTTGGAGAAGCTCCAGACCGTGGTCGTGGCCTATGCCACGGAGTTCGGCGTCAAGATCCTGGCCGCGCTGGCCTTCTGGATCATCGGCCGCTGGCTGATCCATGTGGTGGTACGCATGGTCCAGAATGCGCTGGGCAAGCAGCAGGTGGATCCGACCCTGCTGCGCTACGTCGGCTCGATCGTGACGGTGGCGCTGAACGTAGTCCTGGTGATCGGCATCCTCGGTTACTTCGGCATCCAGACCACGACCTTCGCGGCCCTGATCGCCGCGGCCGGCGTGGCCATCGGCATGGCCTGGTCGGGCCTGATGGCCAACTTCGCGGCCGGCGCCTTCCTGGTGGTGCTGCGGCCGTTCAAGGTCGGAGATTTCGTGACCATCGGCGGGGTCAGCGGCACGGTGCGCGAGATCGGCCTGTTCGCCACGACGCTCGACACGCCGGACAACATCCTGACGGTGATCGGCAATAACAAGATCTTCTCGGACACGATCCAGAATTTCAGCGCCAATCCGTTCCGCCGCGTCGAACTGAAGGCCCAGCTTGCGGGCAGCACCGACGCAGCCGCCGCGGTCGCATTGCTCAAGGAGCGTATCGGCGCGATTCCGAATGTCCTGGCCGATCCCCCCGTCGACATCGAGATACTGGAATTCACGCTGGTCGGTCCGGTCCTGGCGGTACGTCCGTATTGCCATAACGATCACTACTGGCAGGTGTATTTCGACACCAATCGCATCATCCGCGAGAGCTTTGGCCAGGCGGGCTATGCCGCGCCCATGCCGGCGCATATGGTGGTCGTGAAGAACGCCGCCGCCTGACGCTCAAGCCTGCGCAGCCGCCGAACCCCAGGCGCGTAACGCCACCGCCCCGACGCCGCACACGGCCATCACCACTGCCAGCGGCAGGGCCGTGCCATCGTGCCACAGGCTGACAGCGGCGCCGGCCACGGTGCCCAGTGAAAACTGCAGCGTCCCCATCAGCGCCGAGGCCGTACCGGCACGATGCCCCTGGTGCGTCAGTGCCAACGCTGAAGCATTGGGCGTAATGCAACCCAGTGCACCGATAAAGACAAAGAAGCCGGCCAGCAGCACGGGCAGTACCAGCACGCCGGCCAGCGCCGCAACCGCCAGCACCAGGCCCGCCGCGCATGGCGCAAGCACCGCGCGCCCGAGCACACGGTCCAGCGTGCGCCCCTGCACCAGGCGTGCATTCAGTTGCGACATGACGATCAGTCCGAGCGCATTGGCACCGAACACGAAGCCATAGTGAGAGGGATCGATGCCATGGAGTTCGATCAGCACGAACGGCGACCCCGAGATATAGGCGAACATGCCGGCTTGCCCGAACCCGGCTGACAGCGAGTAGCCCAGGAACTCGCGGTCACGCAACAGTTCGGTATAGCTTGCCGTCACCGCGCCGGGATGCAGGCGCGCGGCGCGTTCACGCGGCAGCGATTCTTCCATGCGGAAGTGCACCAGCGCGAGGATCAGCACGCCCGCAAGCGTCAGCAACCAGAAGATGGCACGCCAGCCCAGGGTACTCAGGATGGCGCCGCCGATGATCGGCGCCAGGATCGGCGCCAGCCCCATCACCAGCATCATCGACGAGAAGGCCCGGGCCGATTCGTGGGCCTCGAGCCGGTCGCGGATCACCGCACGGGCCATCACCATGCCGGCACAGCCGCCCAGCGCCTGCAGGAAACGCCAGAGCATCAGCGACTCGACGCTGCGCGCCATGGCGCAGCCCGCTGCTGCCAGCGCGTACAGGCCCAGGCCGACATACAGCGGCGGCTTGCGCCCGAAGCGGTCGCTGATCGGTCCGTAGAAGGCCTGTCCCAGCGCCAGCCCAACCAGGAACGTGCCCAGCGTCAACTGCACCTGCCCGATATCCACATGCAGGTCCGCGGACAGCGCCGGAAAGCTGGGCAGGTACATGTCGATCGACAGCGGCGCAATGGCCGTCAGCGAAGCGCAGATCAGCAGCCAGACGGGAAAGCGGGCAGCCTCCTGGCTGCGGGAGGATTGGGGCATCAGTGTCAGTTCCGGGAAGTCCGTGCCAGCGGCGGCGCGCGGTACGGCTGGCCGCCAGACCGCGAATTGTTGCACAGCATGACAAATCTGGCTGGCATCCAGAGTCGAGGCCCGCCACCTTTGCCTCCCGAGCGTGCAACGGTTGCGTGCCCCGCCAACGTCGGGTTCGACAAATATCCTAATCTTGGCAGTATTGGCTTGACTGGCAATTTTGCGCGGCGCAGGCGCGCAAGCGATCGTGCCGTGGCGCTGCGCGCGTGTTAACGTGTGGCGCCGCTTTCACGCGAATGGGGGTGGAGGGTACAATGCGAGCCTGTCGGCCCTGTCTACGCGACTGACCGGCGGCCGCGCAGAGATGGGCGACAGGTTTGCCCCGGCAACGTTATCCTGCATGAGAATACGACACACGCCGCTCACCGCTACGCTAGGCTCTGCCGCTCTCGCGGCTGCACTGCTGCGGCCATGGCCGGCGCAAAGCGCTCCGACACCGCTACGCCCGCCACCCGCCTCGGCAACCGCGCCCGCACCCGTACTCGATGAAGCCGACGCACTGTCCCGCATGCTCAAGGGCGCCGCGACCGGACAGAATACCGGCGCCGCGGGCGTGCCCGAACTGCTGCGCAACACCAATCGGCCCGACGGCGTGCTGGCGCGCGCCTGCCGCCAGCTCAACGATGCACTGCCGATAGAGATCGATGGGGAAACCCGCTTGCGGCGCTGTCAGTCGACACCGGGCAAACACGTGCTGTTCCAGCTCGAGCTGACCAACTATCGCGGGCCCATG
The DNA here is from genome assembly GCF_029278605.1 of Cupriavidus sp. WKF15. Classification (NCBI taxonomy): domain Bacteria; kingdom Pseudomonadati; phylum Pseudomonadota; class Betaproteobacteria; order Burkholderiales; family Burkholderiaceae; genus Cupriavidus; species Cupriavidus sp. WKF15. Next base: position 1,929,724 of record NZ_CP119573.1, on the reverse strand, counting down.
CTCGATCTTGCCAGTTTCGAGGTCAATTACGCGGCGCCGCTGCAGCGCAATATCTGCGCCAATCGCGACGTGGAAATCCTGACCAAGCTGGGCGTCAGCATGATGTTCCGCTACATGACACGGAACGACCGCGGCGAACGCCGCGTCGGCGACGTCTACATCAACGCACCGATCTGCACCTCGGCCTTGCGCTGAGGTGCGGGCCAATCGCGCCAGGGTACGGCGGCACCGCGCCCTGGCCGGTTTCAGGCGACGCGCGGACGCAGCGGCAGTACGTTCGGCGCGCGCCGGACCAGCAGGCGGATATCCTTCCATCCCGCATCGGCCAGCGGCGATCCCCAGACGAGTTCATGCAGCCTTGACAGCGCGAACGGATCGCCCAGCAGGATATGCCGCTGCGACGCCGTCAGCGCGCGCGGGCCACCCGTCAGCGCGTGCTGGACCAGCGCCGCGTGGCGCTCCTTCGCGGATTGCGGCTGGTTGACTCGTGCCGACGCGGTTGCGCACATCAGCGCGTTGGTCACCGGATCGACCACGGCGTCCACGAAGTCCGGCGTCTCGGCCGCTTGCTCCACATGCTGCTGCGTTTCGACGATTTCCCGTGGCGGCATGACTTCCTCGGGAATCATGAACAGCCCGGCCTCGCGCGATGCGCGGCCGAACGAGACCCGCGACAACATCACCGACAGCGGGATCGACAATGCCAGCGAACCCACGATGGGCAGCAGCCACAACACAAAGGACGGATTCAGCCAGTACACCAGCGCACCCCAGGCGAGCCCCAGCAGCGTGTGCGAACCATGCCGGCGCAGCGCCTCGCCCCAGCTTGTCTCGGCGTCTTCGCGCGGCGGCGATTTCCAGGAAATCCCCCAGCCGCTGTAGGCCGCCACCACGAACTTGGTGTGAAACAGCATCCGGGTCGGCGCCAGCAAGGCGGACAGCACGACCTCGATCAGCATGCTAAGCACCAGGCGCGGCAAGCCGCCATACTGGCGCGCCTGCCGCACCAGCAGCAGCACACTGGCCACCTTGGGCAGGAACAATAGCGTCGCCGTGGCCGAGAACAGCGCGAGGGCCTTTTCCGGATGCCATTCGGGCCAGGTCGGGAACAACTGGTAGGGCTGCGAGAAATACTCGGGCGGCACCAGCGCATGGCGGGCCAGCATCGCCGTCGACAACAGCAGGAACAGGAACCACAGCGGCGCCGACAGGTAGGCCATGATCCCGGTCAGGAACACGGCGCGGTGCACCACATGGAAGCCCTGCTTCAGCCACAGCCGGAAATTCATCAGGTTGCCCTGGCACCAGCGGCGATCGCGCTTGACCTCGTCCAGCAGGTTCGGCGGCAGCTCTTCGTACGAGCCCGGCAGGTCGTACGCAATCCACACGCCCCAGCCTGCGCGGCGCATCAGCGCGGCCTCGACAAAATCGTGCGACAGGATCTCGCCCGACAGCGGCCCGCGGCCAGGCAGCGGTGCCAGCGCACAGTGTTCCATGAAGGGCTTGACGCGGATGATCGCGTTGTGGCCCCAGTAGTGCGACTCGCCCAGTTGCCAGTAATGCAGGCCCGCCGTGAACAGCGGGCCATACACGCGCGTGGAGAACTGCTGGACGCGCGCGTAGAGGGTTTCGCGCCCCACTGCCAGCGGCGCGGACTGGATGATGCCCGCCCCCGGATTCGCCTCCATGAGCCGCACCAGCGTGGCAAGGCAATCGCCGCTCATGACGCTGTCCGCATCGAGCACCACCATATAGCGGTACTTGCTGCCCCAGCGGCGGCAAAAGTCGGCCACGTTGCCGGTCTTGCGCTTGACCCGGTGACGGCGCCAGCGGTAGAAGATCCGCCCGAAGCCACCTACGGCGCGGCACACTTCCATCCATGCATCGACCTCCGCCGTGCGCAAGTCCGGGTTGCCGCTATCGGACAGGACGATGAAATCGAAGTTGGCAAGTTGGCCCGTGCGAGCGAGCGATTCGTAGGTCGCGCGCAGGCCGGCGAAGACGCGGGTCACGTCCTCATTGCAGATCGGCATGATGACCGCGGTGCGCGCGTCGGGCGCCAGCGGCGCATCCGGCGCCGCGGAGCGCGAGATCAGGTGCCGGTCGCCGCCTTTCGCCAGTACCAGGAAGCCCATCATGGCGGTCCAGAAGCCGGCCGATACCCACGAAAACAGCACCGCGAACAGGACCAGGATTGCGATCTCGAGCGGATCGGCGCCATGGTATGGCAGCACCTTGGTCATGAAATATGTGGCCAGCGCGGTCTGCGCGACCACCAGCCCCAGCAGGAACCAGCGCCGGTGCGAGCCAGCGGGGTGCCACTTGCCTTCGGCATCGGGACCATCGTGCAAGGTGTCCCAGGTTTCCGGGACCGGGGGGCGCCCCAGCATGCGGCGCCACGTATTGCGCAGCCAGCCGGTGACGATATGCGGTGGCCACTGGCGCGGCACCATGGAACTGCGCTCGGGCTCGGGGCCGGTGTCCACGTGGACGGTGCCATCGGGCCTGCGCTTGAGCAAGGGTTCGCCGGCGGCTTGCGGATTGCCGTAGGCCAGCGAGAAACGCCGCGCGACCGAGGCGTAGGTCGGTCCGCCTGGCGCAGGAGGTTCACCCTTGGCTGCTTCGCGCGCCGACAGCCTGGACTGCAGGTGTTCGATCGCAGCCTGGGCATCGCGCGGATCGATGGCGATGTCGGCAGTACCGGGCGCAGGCGGATCGGCCAGCAGTTCCGTGCGCATTTCAGGGGATACGGGCAGGCGGTCGAGATAGCGCTCGCATGCCGCCGCCTGGGCCGGTCGCTGCTTTAGCCTGGGGGTAAGATGTAGCTCCACGTCTCGGATAAGGTTGTATTGCCGTTGCGAAGATAGCCGCGCAACTCAACCGGCTTGTTGACATCCTTGCGGCGCATCACCATGGTCATGCGCCAGCCGCCAGTGGCGTCGTTGCGCTGCACTGACGTCTTGATCAGTTCGGCATTGGCGTCGGCCGACACCACCGGGTCGATGCGCACATCGGCCGGCAGCTTGCGGAAGGCCGGGCCTTCGAAATCCACCAACAGCGAAAAGCTGGTGTCGTCCTGCTTGCGCGTGAGGCCCTGCCCCAGGCGCGTCTGCGTGACCCACGACAGCGGCGGCATCTGCTCGCCGTCTTTCTGCCACATCAGGCGGTATTCGTAGTCGAACGGCTGCCTGGGCTTGGGCGGGTTGTCGGGCACCCAGTACGCCACGACGTTGTCGTTGGTCTCGTCGGGCGTCGGAATCTGGACCAGTTCCACCCGGCCCGAGCCCCAGTTCCCGCGCGGCTCCACCCAGCCACTCGGCCGTCGCTCATACCATGCGCCAATTTCCTGGTAGCTGGCGAAGCTGCGGTCGCGCTGCATGAGCCCGAAGCCCTGAGGATTGGTAGCGGCAAACGACGTCACCAGGAGGCGCTTCGGATTGACCAATGGCCGCCAGACCCATTCCCCGGTACCGAGGTGAATCGAAAGCCCGTCGGAATCGTGCACTTCCGGGCGGAAGTCGGACTGCGCCGAAGGCTGGTTCTCGCCGAACAGGTACATGCTGGTCAGCGGCGCCAGGCCGAGCTTGGTCACGTTCTCGCGCAGGAACAAGCGGGACTTGACCTCCATCGACGTCTCGTCGCCGGGCTTGATGACGAAGCGATAGGCACCGCTCACGCGACGCGAATCCATTAGCGCATAGATCGTCAGCTGCTTGTCCGATGCCGAGGGCCGCTCGATCCAGTATTCGACGAAACGGGGGAACTCCTCGCCCGAATTGAGCCCAGTGTCCACGGCCAGTCCGCGTGCGGACAGCCCGTACCATTGGTCCTTGCCCAGCGCGCGGAAGTAACTCGCGCCGAGGAACGAAGCCAGCTCATCCTTGCGCTTGCCCTGGTTGAGCGGATACAGCACGCGGAACCCGGCGAAGCCCAGGCCCTTGAGGCTCGCCGCATCGACCTTGTGCGGGCCGTAGTTGAACGCGGCCGGATCGAACCGGAACTCGCGCACGCTGCCGCTGACCACCTCGTGGATGCGCACGGGCTGGTCGAAGACCATGCCCTCATGAAAGAACGACAGCTCGAACGGCAGGCGCGCATTGCGCCAGGCAAAGCGCTCGGGCTTGTACGCGATCTCGCGGTACTGCTCGTATGACAGTTCGCGCAGTTCACGCGGCAGGTCCTGCGCCGGTGCCTTGTAGGGCGAGGCGGCCAGCTGGCGCGCCCGCGCCGCGACCGTATCGAAATCGAAGGCATGCGCCGCCGCGGCAAGCATGGCGAGCGCGCTGCCACCCAGCCACCGGGCCATCCGTACTCGCATGCTGGCCGATGCCCCGCGGCGGCGGGCGCAATCGGAAGGATGTGCAGGCAAGATTTCGGACAGGCGTAGCGTGGCGTTTGGTGACATGAATGCCCAGATTGGAAGCGTGGACGGTGCAACCGGCTCTTGCGGCCGGAATGGCGGACGAGCTGGGGGGCGGCTCAATGACCCACCAAGCAAGCAAGAGACAGACCCGACACGACGGTCAAGGCTGCCCGGGCGCGAAAAAAAACGAGCCAGCCGGCCCGGTCTCGCTTTGGGTGCGAAATGCAATGAACCTTAACAATTCGAGACGAAGAAGTCACGTTTCGATCACGCAAGGTTTGCAACAAAATGAAACCCCAGCCGCGGCAAAGGCGCATCGCGCCTGCGCTACGGACTTCTGCGTCACACTGCGCCGGCACCACCAGCTGCGGCGCGGCGACGGGGTCCGGCCCGCTACCAAAACGCTACTGTTTCGCCCCGTCCGTGTAGGTGTCGAATTTGCCGCTCTTGGCGCCGTCGGTATAGGTATCGAACTTGCCGGCCTTCGCACCGTCCGTGTACGGGTCGGACTTGCCGACCCGCTGTGCGCCCTGGACCGGCTCGAGTTGGTCAGTACGCGCACCGGGGGCCAGCGACGTCACATTGTCGGACTTGGCGCCTTCGGTATAGACGTCGAATTTTCCGGTCTTGGCGCCGTCGGTGTATGGGTCATACTTGCCAGCCTTGGCGCCGTCCGTGTATGGGTCGAACTTTCCGCTCTTGGCGGCCGGGGACTGGGCATGTACGACGCCGAACGCAGCGGCGAGCGCCAGGCCGAGGGTGAGGTGGCGCAGCTTCATGGGGGACTCCTCTCGCGGTGATTTCGCGTTGTGCCCGCTGCCTGTCGATGCGGATGGCGTCGCGGCAAGCATCAGTGGCAACAATCAACGCTAGGCCAGCGAAAATCGGCTGTCAACCACGCCACCGCGCAAGCGGCGCGAGAGGCGCCGCCAGGGTCATTTGCACGAACATTGGGCTTACAATGCACTGGCCCGCGCGACGGCAAGCCGCGCCAACGCACAAAAAAAAGGAACCACCATGCTGTCTCGGCAAACCCGACGCCTCCCCTCCGTTGCCCTCGCCAGCGCACTCGGTGCCACGCTGATGCTCGCCGTCGCGGCTCCCGCGCAGGCGTACTTCGACAACTACCTGTCCGGCACCATCATCGGCAAGCTGAGCAAGGATGAGGCGGCGTCGCTCTCCAAGTCGATCGGCAAGGCCTTGAACGACACTGCGGACGGTCAGTCGATTTCGTGGCAGTTTCCGGCCACCGGCAAGCGTTTGCCCGTGGAAGGCACGCTGACGCCGGTCACGAGCAAGACCGACCGGGGCCAGTCGTGCCGGCGTCTCAAGACCGACCTCAAGCGCGGCACCGCTGAAGAGCACTGGAGCGGCTGGTTCTGCAAGCAGAAGGACGGTCAGTGGAAGTCACGTCAGGTCGCTGAATAGAGGCTGACCTTAGCGGCACAGCCGGCGCATCAGTTCCGAGGCCACTGACCCGGAAGCCGCCGGCTGGAAGCGCGAAGATTGCGGCGAGCGGATCGTGTAGAGCGCCTCGCCGCGCGCGAAGCGTTTGCTGTATAGCGTCTGTTCCACCACGGCCACCATCGACGAGGCGCAGTCGAGCACCATGCGCTTCAGTGATGACCGGATCGGTTCGCCGCTCGTTGTACGAATCACCCCGGCGGGCGCGTTGCGCATGACCACCACGCCAACCTCCGGCCCTGCCCGCTTGACCGCAAGCTGATCGAAGTACGAGATCACGCCGTTGGCGCCCATCAGCGGAAGCCAGCGCTGCGGGTCCGGCGCGCTGGACTCCGGTGCGGCAACGACGACACAGCCCTGTCCCGGCGCAGACCGGAAAACAGTGCCTCCGGACGGCTGCTGGCATTGGTACAGACCTGCGGCAGCGGCTGGGCGGCTATCGTACCCAGTGCTGGATTGCGCGTAGGCCGCCGCGCTCACGGCGCAGCCGAACAGCACGGCGGCGCTTCGAAACCTGCGGAAAAACATTGCATCGCCCTCGAAATGACGGGAAAAAACGATCCGCATTGTCGCACATGCCGCCGCGCTTGCCGACCCGCGCAGCGCAAGCTCCACCGTATGTCAGCCGTGCAATTCTCGCCAGGCGACCAGATCGGCAATGGTCAGCACCGGCAGCCGGTACATTTCGGCAAATGCCAGCGCCTCGGGACGGCGCGCCATCGTGCCGTCGGGATTCATCAGCTCGCACAGCACTGCGGCCGGCGACAGGCCGGCCATCCGGGCCAGTTCGACGGAGCCTTCGGTATGTCCGCGACGCACCAGTACGCCGCCGTCCACCGCTACCAGCGGAAACACGTGGCCCGGGCTGACCACGGCATCGAGCCCGGCATCCTTGGCGATCGCCGCGCGAATCGTGGTGATGCGATCCGCCGCGCTCACGCCGGTGGTCACGCCCTCGCGCGCCTCGATCGATACGGTGAACGCCGTTCCGTATTGGCTGCGATTGTTCTCCACCATGGGGCGCAAGCCAAGCTCGCGCACCTTGGCAGCCGTCAGGCAGAGGCAAACGATGCCGCTGCATTCGCGGATCATCATTGCCATGTTCGACGGCGTGAGGCATTCGGCGGCCAGGATGAGATCGGCCTCGTTCTCGCGGTCGTCGTCGTCGAGCAGCACAACGGGGCGCCCTTCGCGCATGGCGTCCAGCGCCTGCGCAATGCGCAAGGCCAATGGGCGCTCGTCGGCATCGGCTACGAGCGTGATGGAATCGGATTCGTTGGAAAAGGTTGGCATGAAACGCTCCTTGCTAGCTGATCAGTGGGCGTTTCAGGGGAGGATCAACGGCAGCGCGCAGGCAAGCACGGCGGGCGCCTGACATGACGGTACGCGTGCGTGCGCGGACAAATGCGTCCTGCCGCGGCAAGCGTGACCATCCATGCCCTGCGCGCGAGGCAGCCAGGCAGGCTCCCGCCCATCTTCTTTCATCCGGACTATGACCGTCGGCCCTGGCTTCGCACCAGGTCTGCTGACCCTGCACGGCATGTGCAGGCGCTCGCGGGCTCGCCGCATCGCACTGGACGTACGCTGCGCCATACCGCCGGTGGGGACTTGCACCCCGCCCTGAAGACGTAACGGTGCCGGCATGCCGCGCCAAACCTTGGAGGCAAGGCGCGAAACGTGCCGGCCGGCGGATGTTAGCACGACTGTTCGTTTTTCTTGGGGTGCAAGGTGCTCCACCGTGTACTACAACTAACTGAGGTGTGATGAAAAAGGGACTATGCGCGTCACCACCCGACCCCGGACGCGCGGCGCGGATCCGGGTCTCCCGACAACAACGAGCCTATCTATGCGACCGCTGCCCGATGCCCGGCCTGGCTGTTCCACTCCTGCCACCCTGCGCCGAACGCTATCCCGGACGCGATGTATCCGACAGGCAGCATTGGTCGCGGTCCTGTCAGGCGCGGCCCTTGGGAGTGGCCCGGTGCAGGCCGCCCCGCCAGTACCCGCCGTCCAGATCGGCTATGGAATCGACACCAGCCACGACGTCCAGAAGGTGGAAGCCGCCTTCCTGTGGGACTCCGGCATTGCCTGGGGCAACCCGCAGGGCCTGCTCCTCGACCTGCTTTGGGAGGTAAACGTTGCGCGCTGGCATAGCACCAGCGATAACAATCCCCGCAATCCCTGGGAATTCGGCTTCTCGCCGGTGGCCAGGCTGGCCTGGAAGCGCTATAGCTGGGTGCCGTTCCTGGAACTGTCGCTTGGCCTGCGCCTTTTGACCGAAACCCGAACTTCCGACGATCACGTCTATTCCACCGCCTTCCAATTCTCGGAATACGCGGGTGTCGGCGTGGCGTTCGGAAAGGAGCAGCAATTCGCGGTCGGCTACCGCTACCAGCACATCTCGAATGCCGGGATCAAGCAGCCCAATCCCGGCACAGGCTTCAGCACGGTGTATCTGCGCTACCGCTTCTGAGGCTGCGGGGCAAAATCTTGCGCCAGCGTCTCGAACACCGCGCGCGTGGCCTCGTCGGCCGGAAAGAAGCACTCGATGCGCATTTCCTGCAGCGTGACGTCCTGCGGAATGCCGAGCGTGGTGATCGTGGAAAACAGCGAAGCGCGGAACGCGCCTGCGCGCAGCGTCACCGGCAGCACCGGCGGCGGCGGACCATCGGCCGCTTCGTCGTCAGGCAACAGCGCGCCGCCCGGCCCCACCATGTCTGGATGCCAGACCGCGATGCGCGCAAAGATTTCGCGCGCGGCCTGGTCGTTTGCCTGGACCTGGAGTTCCTGCCAGACGCGCCGCAGCAGGTAGCGGCCGACCTGCCGGGCGTTCTCGATCACCGGCCACAAGCCATGCGGATCGAACACGGTCAGCATCAGGTTGACGCGACCGCCGCCATCGTCCAGCGCTGCGGGCGCGCGGCCGGCCAGCAACACATCCAGCATGCGGCGATAAGCGGGATTGGCGTCGACAAGGTTCCAGAAGCGGTCGAGCACCACCGCCGGGAACGGCTCCTGCTTGGCAAGGATCAGCGAAATGGCCTGCTGGACCATCTGCAACGGCGGCGAGACGAGAGTGTGCTCGCTATAGCCCGGTGCAAAACCGCCCGCCAGCAACATGCGGTTGCGCTGGCGCAGCGGCACACCGAGCCGTTCGGCCAGCGCCAGCACCATCTCGCGGCTGGGCCGGGAACGGCCGGACTCGAGAAAGCTGATGTGGCGCTGCGATACTCCGGCCGCAAGCGACAGCGCCAGCTGGCTGTAGCCGCGCCTGCCACGCCAGTATCGCAACAGGGCGGGAAATTCAAGCGCCGTCTCGGAACCAGGTGTCAGGGTTTCCATGTGACGTATTACACCATGAGGCATGCCGCCCGGCGATTACTTTACAGGTAATCAGGACGATTCATGGACCCCGATGCCAATGTGGTGCAACCTCATGAACGGGAACCCCGAATCTGTATTGCATACCCGCCGGCCCTCGGCCACGCCTTCAGCCGAGGGGAAAAGAACCACTCGTCAGCAGTTGCCTTTCTTGGCTTGGCCTGGAGGGCAGAAGCTCTGGTTGCCGTACTGATCCACCCTGCAGTTTCCCTTCTTGGCCTGGCCTGGCGGGCAGCCGGGGCCGCCTTGCTCTGCACGATAACCATCGTCATATGGAGCCACTACGCAGCCGGCCAGCAGGGCCGTACTCGCAATCAGCAGGGCGAATCCTCGGAGCATTGTTTTTCCTGTCGTAGGGATTGTTGTCAGGCGAAGCATAACGGACCGGCTTGTGCCCGGCAGTAACTATTCGCAATTTGTCCACTTTTATACGATACCTGCACGCAGCTTTGGCCAGTATCTTGTAGTAGCAACATTGCCATTCAGCTGTCGCCTGGAGGTAGATCGAACAAGCGCGGCCTACGCCACACCGTGACTAGGTGTAACAGGCGAATGGTATGCTTGATCTTTTGATTCCCGCGCGCAAAGGGCGCGCATCCTGATGGAAATTGCCATACTGCTGGCGCTGATTCTGCTCAACGGTCTGTTCGCCATGTCCGAAATTGCGCTGGTCACCGCCCGCAAGGCGCGCCTGCAGCGCCAGATTGAGGACGGCGACCGGGGAGCGATCGAGGCTGTCAAGCTTGGCGAAGACCCGACCCGGTTCCTGTCGACCGTGCAGATCGGCATTACGTCGATTGGCGTGCTCAACGGCGTGGTGGGCGAATCCACGCTGGCACAGCCGCTTGGCGTGTGGCTGCAGGGCTTCGGGCTGCCGCCGACGACGGCTGGCTACGTGGCTACGGCCATTGTCGTGGCTGGCCTGACCTATTTCTCGATCGTGCTGGGCGAACTGGTGCCCAAGCGCCTGGGCCAGCTGGCTCCCGAGGCCATTGCACGGCAGGTGGCCCGCCCGATCGGCTGGCTTGCCGTGGCCAGCACGCCGTTCGTCAAGCTGCTGTCCGGGTCGACGCGCCTGGTCCTGCGCGTGCTGGGCGTCAAGACCGACCGCGGTCCCGGAGTGACCGAGGAGGAAATCCACGCACTGCTGGTGGAAGGCTCGGAGGCCGGCGTCATCGAGCATCACGAGCACACCATGGTGCGCAACGTGTTTCGCCTTGATGACCGTCAGCTGGCCTCTCTGATGGTGCCGCGCGGCGACGTGGTGTATCTCGATATCGAAGTCCCGCTGGAAGAAAACCTCAAGCGCATCGAGGAGTCGGACCACTCCCGCTTTCCGGTCGTGCGCGGCGGCATGCATGACATTGTCGGCGTGCTCAGCGCGCGCCAGTTGCTGGCCCGCCGCCTGCGCGGCGAGGAAGCCGACCTCATGACCGTGGTGCAGCCGGCGGTATTCGTGCCAGAGAGCGTCACGGGCATGGAACTGCTGGAAAACTTCCGCGGCTCCGGCGGCCAGATCGCGTTCGTGATCGACGAGTACGGGGAGGTTCTTGGCCTGGTCACGCTGCAGGACCTGATCGAAGCCATCACCGGCGAGTTCAAGCCGGACAGCGTGGACGAGGAATGGGCGATCCAGCGTGAAGACGGCTCCTGGCTGCTCGATGGCCTGATCCCCATACCCGAGTTGAAGGACCGCATCGGCCTGCGCCAGGTGCCCGAGGAAGAAAAAGAGCGCTACCACACGCTCTCCGGGATGCTCCTGCTGCTGCTTGGCCGGCTGCCGCAAACCGCGGACAGCGTCCAGTGGCAAGACTGGCGCTTCGAGATCCTGGACATGGACGGCAAGCGCATCGACAAGGTGCTGGCCTCGCGCGTCGTGCCGTCCGAAGGTCCCGAAGAGGAAACCACCGGCTGACGCCTGCGCCCTCCCTCCGTCGTCGCAGCCTCCTGACCAACAACCAGACCGGGCGGCCTGTCAAGGCCGGCGTGGCAAGTGCCGGCCAAATCTGCGTTGACGACCCGGCGGCACGCTCCTGGCGCCCTCGCTGCCGTATGATCGAATCTGCAACACACCAGTCATCGCGATATGCCTGCGCGGCAATTGTGTGATCGCGGTGGCAGAATTCGAGAATCACTGCAGAACGGGAAAGCGCGGACAGTGGCTGGCGACTTGCCGGCCTGGTCCGCAAAATGGATCGCATGCACCAAGACGACGCCAGCGACAGCGCTGGTCAGAGTGCCGGAAATGCGTACGACATGGTCCAGCCCGCCGCCTTCGTGGCTGCGCTGGCGAATTGCCGCGCCTCCTCAGGCGGCACGCAACTGGTCATTCTCGTCATTCGACTGGATCGCTTTGCCAGCGCCTGCGAATCCGTGGGACCCAAAGGGGCGGCGCGCCTGCGCCAGCTCGTACAGGCGCGCCTGGCGCGCTGGCTGCTGCCGGAAGCCCGTATGTACTGGCTGGGGCCCGCCGACCTGGCCGTTGTCACCCCACTGTCGGCCGCGACGCAGGATCCGGCGCGGCTGGGACAGCGCATGGCCGATGAACTGGCGCGCCCTTTCTCGCTCGATGGCTTTGAGCTGTTCCTGTCCTGCAGCATCGGTGTGGCCCTGGACCACCCCGACATAGCAGCCGAGCGCATTCTGCAGCAGGCGTTTGACGCCATGCTTCGCATCTGCCGCCAGGGGGGCCACGGGCTGGGCAGTGCCATGCGCGCCGGCACGCCTGCGGCGGACCAGATGGTCGCGGCCTTGCCCCATGCTCTGGAGCGCGGCGAACTCAGCCTGCACCTCCAGCCCATGGCTCATTTCGAGGGCGCGCGGATCAGCGGCTACTCCGTGCGGCTGCGCTGGCGCCATCCCGCTCTGGGCAGGGTGGCGCCGCAGGACTTCCTGCCGGCGCTGGAAAACCTCGGACTGATGGGACCGGTGGGTAACTGGCTGCTCGGGAGCCTGGCGCCGCTGGCGCGCGCGGCAGCGGATATCGGTCCGCTGCAGTTCACCCTGCAGGCATCCAGCGCCCAACTGCATCAACTGGATATGATCGACGCGCTCGCGCGTACCCTCGATGCCGGAGCCATCGCGCCACAGCGGCTTTGCGTCGAGGTGCCCTGCACCAACCTGCCGGACGACGCAGAACTGCTCGCCAGGTTCGAGGCATTGCGCCGGCGCGGCCTCCAGCTTTCGCTCAGCGATTTCGATAGCCGGCCAGAATGCCTGGAGACATTTGACTGGCTGCGGCCCGACCGTGTCACGCTGGACGTGCGCAGTCTCGGCCACGCCCACCAGCCCGCCAATGCGGCTGCCGGCTTGCAAGCGGCCTGCGCGGTGGCACGCAAGGCAGGGGCCGTGGTCTGTGCCAGGGGAGTGGAAACACGCAAGCAGCTGGAGCAGGTGCACGGCTGGGGCTGCCACAGCATCCAGGGCTATCTGCTCGCCCAGCCATTTCCGGCAGCCTGGCTTGCGCAGACTCATTGGGCAATCCAGCAGCGCGCCAGGGAACTGCTCGGGCCGGCCACTTGATATGCCTGAGCCGTGCGCCCGTCGCGACGCGGCCCGGGTGCGCAGGCGCCTGCCATTTACAAATTGCGACACATGAAATGTGATGCCAATCGGCACTGGCGGTAAAATCTGCCCAAAATGTCCATGACCTGTAAGGAGCCCGGCGTGAAGAAAGGTTGGATCTGGTGCGTACTGTTCGCGACCCTGCTGGCTGGCTGCAATACCATGGCCGGACTTGGCCAGGATATCCAGCGCGGCGGCCAGAAACTGGAAGGCGCGGCAGACCGCCACAAGTAAGCGGCAAGCCCCTCTTCTTGTAGGGGCTCGGCGCCCCCAAGGAAAAACGGCACGCAATGCGTGCCGTTTTTCCGTTCATGCCGTATGCGCGACAGCGTCCGGCGGCTCAGCCCCGCCGCAGTGCCGCAGCCTCTTCGGCCAGCTTGCGGATGCGGCCCCAGTCGCCGGCGGCGACGGCGTCCTTGGGCACGACCCAGGAACCGCCTACGCACACCACGTTCGGCAAGGCAAGGTAGGTCGGCGCCAGCGTGGCGTCAATCCCGCCGGTCGGGCAGAAACGCAACTGCGACAGCGGCCCGTACAGCGACTTGAGCATCGGCACGCCCCCCGCGGCCTGCGCCGGGAAGAACTTCAGGAAAGTGAAGCCGGCCTCCAGCGCCGCCATGGCCTCGCTGGCCGTCGCCACGCCCGGCAGCAGCGAGATGCCGGCATCCTGCGCACCTGCGGCCAGCGCGGGCGTCAGCCCCGGCGATACGGCAAACTGAGCGCCGGCGTCGCGCACGGCATGGAGCTGCTCCACGGTCAGCACCGTGCCGGCGCCCACGCAAGCGCCCGGAACCTTCGCGGCCACGGCGCGCATCGCGTCCATCGCCACCGGCGTGCGCAGCGTGATTTCCAGCAGCGGCAGGCCACCGGCCACCAGCGCTTCGCTGACATGCAGGGCCTCGTCGACGGAACCGAACTCCAGGACAGGAATGACCGGCACATTGGCCAGTCGCGCGAGCAGCGGGGAAGTTTGAACTTGCATGGCAGTCTGGATCGTTGCGGACTAGAAGTTGGATCGGGAAATCAATCGGTCAGGCAATCACGGACACCGACTGCGCCAGCCTGGCGAGCACGGTCTCCGCGGAAGGAATCGGCGCCACCGCGCCATATCCCGTGGTGGACAGCGCCGCGGCCACGTTCGCATAGCGCGCGGCCTCGAACGGATCGGCGCCCGCGGCAAGCCGCGCGACGAAGCTGCCACCGAAGCAGTCGCCAGCACCCGTGGCATCGACAGGCGTGACGGCAAACGGCGGCACCAGCGTGCGCGATTCGGCCGTGGCCACGTAGGCGCCCTCTTCGCCGAGCTTGAGCGCCACCAGGCCAACGCCGCAGCCAAGCAGGTAGTCGGCGATCGCGTCGCGGTCATCGAGTCCGGTCAGCACGGTGATGTCATCCCAGCTGGGCAGGCATACATCCGTGAGCGAGAACGCCTCGCGCATGATGCCGCGCGCCCGCGCCAGCGACCACAGGCGCAGCCGCAGATTGGTATCGAGCGACACCTTCACGCCGGCCTTGCGCGCATGCTCCATAGCGGCCAGGCCAGCGTCGCAGGCGCTTGTGCTGATCGCCAGGCTGATGCCCGACAGGTGCAGGAACCTGGCCTGCGCGATCGCGGCCAGCGGCAGCTGCTCGTGATGGTAGCGGGCCGCGGCGGAGCCTTCGCGCAGGTAGTCGAAGCGATGGCCATGGTTGTCATGGCTAACGAAGTACACGCCGGTCGGCGCCGAGGGATCGACGCGGACGTGGCGCGTGTCCACGCGCTCGCTCGTCCACAGCGCCATCAGCCGTTCGCCGAAGCTGTCGGCACCCACCGCGCTGATGTAGCCCGTGGTGGCGCCCTGCCGCGCGGCCGCGATGCAGAAGTTCGAAGTGTCGCCGCCAAATCCCTGCAGGTAGCGGCTCGGGTCGTCGGGCTGCTGGTTGAACTCCACCAGCGGCTCGCCATAGGCCAGGATATCGATGCTCATGGCGTGCTCGTCTCAGAAGAAAGTCTGGACAATGTCGATGACGCGCATGTCGCCGTTCAGTACGGGAATATGCCGCCACTTGTCGAAGGTCAGGCACGGGTGCGAGATGTCGAAGGCGATCATGTCGCCGACCCGTATATCGTCACCCGCGTGGATCTGCAGGTATGCATGCTGGTCCATCATGCCCGTGACTTCCCAGTGCGCGGGCACCGCCACCGGCGCGGCGCTGCCCGGGCGGTAGATCACCGCCGGAATCGGCATGCCGGCGTCGAACGCCGCGTCGCGCTTGCCCATGCCGATGATGGCCCGGTCAGGCTCGGGCACGGATTGCACATAGGCCCACAGCTGCAGCGCGGGCAGCAAGCCTTCGCGCATCTTCTGTGCCA
The DNA here is from genome assembly GCF_029278605.1 of Cupriavidus sp. WKF15. Taxonomy (NCBI): domain Bacteria; kingdom Pseudomonadati; phylum Pseudomonadota; class Betaproteobacteria; order Burkholderiales; family Burkholderiaceae; genus Cupriavidus; species Cupriavidus sp. WKF15. The sequence continues at coordinate 1,914,599 of NZ_CP119573.1, read as the reverse complement.
CCGGGTTGCTCGCCAGGATGCGCTCCTGCGCGGCCTTGTAGATGCCCACATCATGCGTCAGGTAGCAGCCGGGGCGCAGCACCACCTCGATCGGCATGCCGATATCGGTGCGGGCAAATTCTTCCGCCACTACGTCGTACCAGGCCGAGCCGGCACCCGACATGATCACCGGGCTGCGGCCAAAGCGGCCCTGCTGCGCGATCTCGCGGGTGACCGCCACGGTGCGTTGCAGGAAACGGCGGATATCGGCCTCTTCCTTCAATACCCCTTCATAGATCTCCACGCCCGCCAGCGACAGCGCGTCCGGCCAGCGCGCCAGCGCCGCCAGCACATCTGCCTGCTGCACGGCGTCGCGCACGCCGGTGCGTCCGCCCTCCACACCCAGCTCCAGCAGCACCTGCAGCGTCTGGCCGCGCTTGCGGAAATACGCGCCGAGCTGGTCCACCAGGTCCGCGGAATCGACCAGCGAGAAGAACTCGAAGCCAGGATCGCGCAGCAGGTCGGCAATGATTTCCATATTGCGGCGGCCCACCAGCTGGTTGGCCATCAGCACACGGCGCACCCCGTGGGCGTAGGCCGCGGCAGTCTGGTGCGCGGTCGCCAGCGTAATGCCCCAGGCGCCCGCGCCAAGCTGGCGCGCAAACAGCTTGGGCGCCATGGTCGTCTTGCCATGCGGCGCAAGCTGCACGCCGTACTCACGCATGAAGCGGCGCATCCATTCCAGGTTGTGAGACAGGCGCTCCTCGTAAAGCACCGCGGCTGGCAGGCTGAGCTCCTCCTGCAGCAGGCTCCAGCCGGTCTGGCCGGCGTCTTCGGGGGCAAGCGGGGCTTCCAGCCTGCCCAGTGCCTTGTTGAGCGGATCGATCACACCGGCCTGATACTTTGTTTCACGCATGCCTGTCATCACCCTGAAAAAATCTGATTGACGTAATGATATCCCCGAAATTACGATATTTCATCCTTGTTATAAAGTAACACGCCGTTCCCGGACTGGCGGCTTGACTGGAGTCAGTGCCGCCGCCTCGCAACCGGGTTGGCACTACCAGTTATAGCCCTTCGCCAGCCCAGGACCTTCACGAGCCATGACCGCGCCCTTCGATATCCTGACCCGCATCGCCGAGCGCGGCCCCGCGCTGCGCCTGGCCGAGCAGAAGGTGGCGCAAGTCGTTCTGGAAGACCTTGCCGGCGCGGCGGCCGCCAGCATCAACGAACTGGCGCGCAAGGCCGGCGTGAGCGAAGCCAGCGTGACGCGCTTTGCCAAGGCCATCGGCTGCCGCGATGTGCGCGACCTGAAGCTGCGGCTGGCGCAGGCCACCGCGGTGGGCATGCGCTTCCTGCAGCCGGACGGCATGCCGGCGCCTGCCGACACCCCGGCGACGCTGGCCGACCGCATCCATGCCGACGTGCTCGCCGCGCTCGAAGTCAACCGCAAGCTGATCGATGCCGACCGTGTCGAGCAGGCCGCGCGCCTGTTGCTGGGCGCACGCATGGTCTACGCTTTTGGCATGGGCGGCGGCTCGTCCTTCATGGCTGACGAGGCGCGCCACCGCCTGGCGCGGCTGGGCCAGCCCGTGGCCAGCTACCAGGACGCGCTGCTGCAGAAGATGGTGGCGGCAACGCTCAGCCGCGACGACGTGGTGCTCGCGTTTTCGGCGAGCGGCAGCGTGCCGGAGATGCTGGCGAGCTGCGATATCGCGCGCGAATACGGCGCCACGCTCGTGGCCGTGACCGCGCTCGGGTCGCCGCTGGCCGCGCGCGCCGACGTGCTGCTGCCCGTGCGCACGCTCGAGACCGACTTCATCTTCAAGCCGTCGGCCTCGCGCTACGCCATGCTGCTGGTGCTGGACGTGCTGGCCACGCAGTGCGCGCTGCTGCGCCAGGACCAGAGCAAGGAACGGCTGCGCCGCCTGAAATACGTGCTCGACGCCCACCGCGGCCCCGGCGGCGAGAACGGGCACGACGACGGCGCCGGCCCGGACGGCCGCCAGCCGCTGGGAGACTGAACCTATGCCACACCTGTTCGATACCCTGATCCGCTGCGTGACGCTGCTCGACGGCTCGGGCGCCGCGGCCCGCATGGCCGACGTGGCGCTGCGCGATGGCCTGATTGCGCGCATCGACGAAGCCGGCGCCATCGATCCCGACTCCGCCGCCCACGTGGTGGAAGGCCACGGCCTGGTGTTGTCGCCTGGCTTCATCGACGTGCATACGCACGACGACACCAACGTGGTCCGCCAACCTGAAATGACGCCCAAGCTCTCGCAAGGCGTCACTACCGTGATCGTCGGCAACTGCGGCATCAGCGCGGCGCCCGTCACGCTGTCGGGCGATCCGCCCGACCCGATGAACCTGCTCGGGCATGCGGATGCCTTCCGCTACCCGGACTTCCGCTCGTATGTGGAAGCCGTCGACGCCGCACAGCCGGCCGTCAACGTCGCGGCACTGGTCGGCCATACCGCGCTGCGCAGCAACCAGATGGACCGCCTGGACCGCGCCGCCACGCCGGAGGAGATCGCCGCCATGCGCGCGCAACTCGAAGAGGCGCTGCAGCATGGCGCGCTGGGGCTCTCAACCGGCCTCGCCTATGCCAACGCTTTTTGCGCCCCGACTGAAGAAGTACTGGCCCTGGCCGAGCCGCTCGCCAATGCCGGGGCGCTCTACGCCACGCACCTGCGCAGCGAGTTCGCCGAGATCCTCGACGCGATGGACGAAGCGTTCCGCATTGGCCGCCACGCGCGCGTGCCCGTGGTGATCTCGCACCTGAAATGCGCCGGCGTGCCCAACTGGGGCCGCAGCACCGAAGTGCTCGATGCGCTCGATGGCGCGCAGCGCTGGCAGCCCGTCGGCTGCGACTGCTATCCCTACACCGCCAGTTCGTCGACGCTGGACCTCAAGCAGGTCACCGGAGACTTCGACATCATGGTGACCTGGTCCGAAGGCGCGCCCGAGATGGGCGGCCGCCTGCTGGCCGAGATCGCGGCCGAATGGCAGGTCGACCTGCATGAGGCCGCGCGCCGCCTGATGCCGGCCGGGGCCGTCTACCACTGCATGGAAGACGCCGACGTCGACCGCATCCTGAGCCACCCGGCCACCGTAGTGGGTTCGGACGGCCTGCCCAACGATCCGCTGCCGCATCCGCGCCTGTGGGGCGCGTTTCCGCGCGTGCTCGGCCACTATGCGCGCGATCGCGAGCTGTTCCCGCTCGCCGTCGCCGTCAACAAGATGACCGGCATGTCGGCCGAGCGCTTCGGCCTGGCCGGCCGCGGCTTCGTGCGTGAAGGCTATTGCGCCGACCTGGTGCTGTTCGACGCCAACACCATCCGTGACGCGGCCAGCTTTACCGATCCGATGCAACCGGCCGAAGGCATTGCCGCGGTCTGGGTCAACGGCGAGCTGTCCTGGCAGCAGCGCCAGCCCACCGGCGTGCGCGCCGGCCGGTTCCTGCCGCGCGGCGCCCGCCCCGCGGCCTGACTTCCCTCTTTGTTTCACCCGATTTCAGGAGTATTCATGGATATCAAGCGATTCGGCGTAGAAGGCGGCACCGGCCAGGGCGGCCAGCACATGCCGTTTGCCCGCGCGGTGGCGGCCGACGGCTGGCTCTACGTTTCCGGCCAGGTGCCGATGGTCAACGGCGAACTGGTCGACGGCGGCATCGTCGTGCAGACCCACCAGGCCATCAAGAACGTGCTGGCCATCCTGGCCGAGGCCGGCTACGGTCCCGAGCACGTGGTGCGCTGCGGCGTCTGGCTGGACGATGCGCGCGACTTCGCCTCGTTCAACAAGATCTTCAAGGAATACTTCGGCGCCAACCCGCCCGCCCGTGCCTGCGTGCAGTCCAGCATGGTGGTGGACTGCAAGGTCGAAGTGGACTGCATTGCCTACAAGAGGCCGGCGGCCTGAGCCGATCGCCTGCTGCTTGTCAGCCGACTGTCAGCGGATTGCCTGACTGTATTATCCCCCGCCCGCGACCCGGGCGGGACATGAACTGAACTACAAACCTTGCCGTCAAAAGCGGCTTTTTTTCCACAAGAGGAGACAACATGGGTGCCGTCACCGGAACCACACTGTTGGTGTACGCGCTGATCGCCGTGATCGCCCTGGTCGTGCTGATCGCGCGCTTCAAGCTCAACCCCTTCATCACCCTGGTAGTCGTCTCGGTCCTGCTCGGCTTTGCCGTGGGCATGCCGATGGGCGACATCATCAAGTCGTTCGAAGCCGGCGTTGGCGGCACCCTCGGCCATATCGCGCTGGTGATCGGCCTCGGCACCATGCTCGGCAAGATGATGGCCGAGTCCGGCGGCGCCGAGCGCATCGCGACCACGCTGATCGATTTCTTCGGCGAGAAAAACGTGCACTGGGCGATGGTCACCATCGCCTTTATCGTCGGCCTGCCGGTCTTCTTCGAAGTCGGCTTCGTGCTGCTGATCCCGATTGCCTTCAACGTCGCCAAGCGCACCGGCACGTCGATGGTGCTGGTCGGCATCCCGATGGTGGCCGGCCTGTCGGTCGTCCACGGCCTGATCCCGCCGCACCCGGCCGCTCTCCTGGCCGTGACGGCATACGGCGCGGATATCGGCAAGACCATCATGTACGCGCTGATCGTGGGCATCCCGACCGCGGCCATTGCCGGCCCGCTGTTCGCCAAGCTGATGGACCGCTACGTCAAGCTGCCCGACGTCAACCCGCTGGCCACGCAGTTCACCGAGGAAGACGAAGGCGTCAAGGCCTCGCACCAGCTGCCCGGCTTCGGCATTACGGTGTTCACCATCCTGCTGCCCGTGATCCTGATGCTGATCGGCAGCTGGGCCGACCTGTTCACCACGCCCAAGACCTTCGCCAACGATTTCCTCAAGCTGATCGGCAACTCGGTGATAGCGCTGTTGATCGCCGCTCTGGTGAGCTTCTACACCTTCGGCAAGGCACGCGGCTTCAACCGCGAGGCGATTCTCAAGTTCACCAACGAGTGCGTGGCGCCTACGGCCATCATCACGCTGGTGGTTGGCGCGGGTGGTGGCTTCGGCCGCATCCTGCGCGACTCGGGCGTGTCCAATGCCATCGTCGACGTGGCCACCAACGCCCACGTTTCGGTGCTGCTGCTGGGCTGGCTGGTGGCCGTGATGATCCGCATCGCCACCGGTTCGGCCACCGTGGCCATGACCACCGCCGCCGGCATCGTCGCCCCGATCGCCGCCAACGTGCCGGGAACTCGCCCCGAACTGCTGGTGCTGACCACCGGCGCCGGCTCGCTGATCCTGTCGCACGTGAACGACGGCGGCTTCTGGCTGGTCAAGGAGTACTTCAACATGACCGTGACCCAGACCTTCAAGACCTGGTCGGTCTGCGAGACCCTCATCTCGGTGGTCGCCCTGCTGCTGACCCTGGCGCTCGCCACCGTCGTCTGACCGTCTGAACCGGGCCAGGGCACCCGTGTCAATCGGGATTGCCTTGGTCCGGGCGCCCTCCTACACTCCCTCCTCGATGCGGCCGCGAGTGCCGCACACGTCCTATCGAGGAGACCCTCCATGACCTTCACGCTGTTGCAGCGCGCCATCCTGGCCTGCGGCGCCCTCGCCCTGCTGTCGACCGCGGCGCAGGCCGCCGACCCCGTCAGGATCGGCCTGATCGCGCCCTTTTCCGGCAGCTTCGCCGATTACGGCAAGCAGATGGAAGCCGGCGTGAAGGCCTACCAGTCGCTGCATGGCGATACCGTGGCGGGCCGCAAGGTGCAGGTCATCATGAAGGACACCACGGGACCGGTGCCCGACGTCGCCAAGCGCCTGGCGCAGGAGCTGGTGGTACGCGACAAGGTCGACATCCTGGCCGGCTTCGGCCTGACGCCGGAGGCCCTGGCGGTCGCGCCGGTTGCGGAACAGGCGAAGAAGCCGATGGTGATCTTCAACGCGGCCTCGTCGGTCATCACCACCAAGTCGAACTATATTGCGCGCGTGTCGATGACGCTGCCGCAGATTTCCGCGCCCATGGCCACCTGGGCCGTGAAGAACAATGTGCGCAAGGTGGTCACGCTGGTCGCCGATTACGCGCCCGGCATCGATGCGGAGACCGCGTTCAAGACCAACTTCATCGGTGGCGGCGGACAGGTGATCGAGTCCATCCGCGTGCCGCTGCGCAACCCGGAGTTCGCACCGTTCATCCAGCGCATCAAGGACGCGAAGCCTGAGGCGGTATTCCTGTTCCTGCCCGCCGGCGAACTGGGCGTGGCCTTCATGAAGGGCTTCCGCGAGCGCGGGCTGGCCGAGGCCGGCATCCGCGTGATCGCCACCGGCGACCTGACCGATGACCACGTGCTGCCCGCCATGGGCGACGCGACGCTAGGCGTGATCACCTCGTTCCACTATTCGATGGCGCACGACTCGCGCGAGAACAAGGCTTTCCTGAGCGCCTATTCCGCTGCGAATCCCGGCGCGGGCCGCCCGAACTTCATGGCTGTCGCGGCCTATGACGGCATGGCTGCCATCTACGAGGCACTGAAGCAGACCAACGGCGCGACCGATGGCGACAAGATCCTGGGCGCGCTCAAGGGCATGAAGATCATGAGCCCGCGCGGGCCGATCATGATCGACCCGGCCACGCGGGACGTCGTCCAGACCGTCTACATCCGCAAGGTGGAGAAGCGTGGCAGCGAGCTGTACAACATCGAGTTCGACAAGTTTGCCGACGTGAAGGACTCAGGCAAGTAAGGCCCTCGCCGCCCTGCTTCCGCGTTCGCGCCGCTCAGGGCACCCACCAGTAGCGCGTGAGATGAAAGAAAACCGGGGCGGCGAATACCACCGAGTCCAGGCGGTCCAGCATGCCGCCGTGGCCCTCGATCATGTGGCCCCAGTCCTTGATGCCGCGGTCGCGCTTGATCGCCGACATGACCAGGCCGCCCAGGAACCCCATCAGGGCGATGACCAGCGCGATCGCACCGGCCTTCCAGGGTGAACCGTAAGGCGTGATCCACCAAAGCGATGCCCCCAGCGCCGTCGCGCTGGCGACGCCGCCCACAAAGCCCTCGACCGTCTTCGACGGCGACAGCAACGGCGCGATCTTGCGCTTGCCGAGCAGCTTGCCCCATACATACTGGAGCACGTCGCTGCCCTGCACGACGATCACCAGGAATGCGATCAGCAGCAGGTTGCGATCCTCGTAGCCCGGAATCGGCAGCGTGAGCAGCGCCGGGACGTGCGAGATGCAGAACACGCAGATCATCACCGCCCACTGCACGCCCGCGCAGCGTTCGAGAAAGCGCGTGGTTTCCGAAGACAGCGCCGAGAGGATCGGCAGGATCAGGAACGCATAGACCGGGATGAAGATCGAGAACAGCCCGTACCAGCTGATGTAGACGAGCAGGTACTGGCACGGCAGGAAGACGAAGAATGCGGCCACGATGGCGCGATGGTCGCCGCGCCGGGTCGTGGTGATCGTAATGAACTCTCGCAGCGCGTAGAACGAAAGCAGGCAGAACAGGACGATGATCGCCGTGCGCCCCATGGCGAAGGCAATGCCGAGGATGGCCACCATCCACCACCATGCCGACACCCGGGCCGCGAGGTTGTCGATAACCGCGTGGGGCGCGCCGCCCGCCACGCGCCGGCGCAGCAGCGCGGTCACGAGCGAGGCCAGCAACAGCACGCACAGCACGCCGCCAAACAGCACGCGGGTTTCGTGGATAACCTGGATACTAGACATGGCTTTACTCCAGCGCCGGCGCCAGCGCGAGCAGTTGCTGCCGGCAGCGGGACAAGAACGATTCTTTCGCTTCTTCGGGCTGCAGCCGCAGCGGCGTGCCAAAGGTTACGGTGCACAGCAGCGGCACGGGGATGACCTCGCCCTTCGGCATCACACGGTTGAGATTGTCGATCCACACCGGCACGAACTCGATGTCCGGGCACGCCCGCGCCAGATGGAACACGCCGCTCTTGAACGGCAGCAGCCGCTCGTCAGTGGTATTGCGCGTGCCTTCAGGGAAGATGATCAGCGAGGCGCCGGCACGCAGCGCCTGCTCCATCTGGGCCACCGGGTCAGGGGCGGTGCCGTCGCGCCCGCCGGTGCGGTCGATCAGCAGCGCACGAAAGACATCGCGCCCGATGAAGCGCCGCACCGGCGACGCTTCCCAATAGTCCGCGCCGGCCACGGGCCGCGTCGCCGCGCGCAGGTCCGGCGGCAGGCAGCCCCAGATCAGCACGAAGTCGCCATGGCTGCTGTGGTTGGCAAAGTAGACACGCTGCACCGCGGCGGGCAGGCAGCCGTTCCAGCGCGCCTGCATGCCGGTCAGCGCCTGCGCGAACAGGATGATGGCGCGCGCCGCCAGTCGTGAAGGCCAGGTCATGGCGAACTCATCTCAGTAGCAGCAAAAGAAGCGCGAGCAGCAACTGCGCCGCTGTCAGTGCACCCGCAAATTTCAGGAAGCGCAGCGTCGCGCGCGAGCGCTCCGCCAGCGAGCGGCCCGCACGCCCGGGCGCCTGCCAGCCGAGGGCGGCCAGCCCTTGGTCGAGTGCGTCCAGATCAGCGGCATCCGCCGCGACCGCAAGCGCCTCGAACAAGCGACGGTCCAGCTCGATACGGACCAGCAGCCAGAGCTGGGCCACGCCAATGAGGGCCGCCACCAGCCCGAGAACCAGGTAGACCAGCGCAGCGGGCGCGAACAGTCCGGCAAGCAGCAGGTTGGCCATGGCCAGGACCAGGCCCGCGCCATTCAGCCGGGAGGCTGCGTGCATGGCGGCAGCAGTAATACGCGCCACCCAGGCCTCGCTGCCGGACGCGGGACGGGGATCGGCTTCAGTCACCATGGGCGGCTCCTTGCGTATCGGGATCCCGCGGATCGGCTGAGTTGGTTTGCAGGAAATGCGCCAATGCCGCAACGCTCTGCGGGCCCAGCACCACGGCGGGACGGCTTTGGCGCAACCGGGCCAGCACTTGCTGCGGATCACGCAGGCGCGCGTGCGCGCCCAGCCAGGCCGCCGCGACCAGCGCACTGCGCGAGTAGCCAAGGGCGCAGCTGACCAGCACCGTGCACCCTTGCAGCCGCCAGCGCTCGATGATCTCGACGCCGGCCTGCAATTGCGCCTGCGATGGCACGGTCAGGTCCAGCACGGGCACGCAGCGGTAAGCGACGCCCGTCACCAGCCGCGGCAGTTCCGCAGTCAGGTCGAGCACGGCATCGGCCCCCGAATCGCGCAGCTCCGCTTCGCCAGGCAGACGGCCGATCCACACGCCATCGGCCAGCCGGCTGACGGCAGGCTGGCGCCGGGTCCACCAGCGCGAGTTGGCGAAGGCGCCCAGCACGTAGGGCCACAGCACCCACCAGGCCGACATGGGGAGGGTACCGTCCGCGCGCTTCTGGAATGCCCCCGGCTTGCCGGCACGGTAGATCATGGCCACGCAGCCCAGCGCGATGGCCGCCCACACAAGCAGGAAACTTGCCACAACCGACACGCTCAATGCCGCCACCGAGGCCAGCGCCAGCAGCGCCGCCGCCAGCCCATAGCGGCGCGCAAGCCCGGCGTCAGGCGAGCCGGCCGCCGCGGCTGGCTCCCGCGGAAACGCGAATACGCATAGCCACCCGGCCAGCCAACCGGTCGGGATGTCGATGAAGTGGTGCTGGTAGGTCGTCAGGACCGACACGCCGATCAGCGCAAACCAGAGATGCAGCAGCCAGCGCCAGCCGCCACGCAGATGCGCGGCATAGGCAACCCAGAGGATCACGAGCAGGCTGATATGCAGCGACGGCGCCTGATTGAAGGGCTTGTCAAAGCCGCCGAGCAACGTGAAAAGCTGCCCTGGCAACCCGTCGGCTTCGGGGCGCGCAAAGGCAAAGCGCAGCGGAAACGCGACAAAGCATGCCACCGAGACGAGTTGGGCCGCGAGCAGGCGCTTCGCGTGGCTCAGCAGGTCGGCGCGCGTCGGCCAGAGGAAGAACGAAATGCCATAGAGCAAGTCGATCGACCAGTACGGCACGATGGTCCACGGCACGAACGGAATCCCGCGCTCCCAGCCGAAGTGGAAATACGGTACCTCGGCGCGCTGGCTGGCCAGCCAGTTGGCCAGGCCGTAGCTAGAGAAGAACAGCACCCCCATGCCGGCGAGCAAACCCGCTGCCAGGCGCCACGGCCGGCCCGGCGCCGGCACCGGGTTCCGATCCAGCGCGGCGGGACCATACGATGCGCTGTCGCGCTGCATCAGCGCCCCTCGCCTTTCCTTCGTGCCAGGCTGACCGTGAAGATGCCCCACGGATCGATGCGCTGGGCGAGCTTTTCAAAGCCGGCATGGCGGACAAGTTCGTCCATCTCGGCCTGCGAGCGGCGGCGCATCACCCACGCCGAACCCGCACGGTGGCTGGTCAGCGCCCGCGCGATGAACTCGAGCTGGGGATGCCACGGCTGCCCCGTATAGACGAGATAACCGCCCGGCCGCACGGCCTGCGCCAGCCCGCGCAGCGACCTGCCGACCATCTCGTTGTCGCCGAACAGCTCGTACAGGCCGGAGACGATGGCCAGCGTTGGCGCCGGGTCCAGCGCGGCGAGACTGTCGGCATCGAACGCATCGCCCTTCTCGAAGCGCGCAATCGGATCGAGCCCCTTGCGGCGGATCAGGTTTCGTCCCTGCTCGACATTGATGTCGCTGTAGTCGCGCAGCAGGATGCTCTCCACGGCGTTGCCGTCGATGCTGCCGCGCTGCGAAGTCAGGGCCTCCAGCACGTAGCGCCCGTGGCCGGCGGCGATGTCGACGATGTGCACCGGGGCACCCGCGGCCTGCAGGCGGTGAATCGCCTCGCCAATCAGTTCTTCCACATGCAGCTTGCGCTGCCGGATGCCGCGCCAGCCGATGGCGTCCAGGTAGTTGCGGTCCACAACCTGGCCAATGCCGAAGCGGCCCGTCGCCTGGTTGCGATAGACATAGTCCAGCGTCGAGCCGGAGTCGAAGCCGGTCTGGTGACCCAGGCGCACGCCTTCGGACAGCATGCCGCCCAACCGCAAGCCGGCGCGCACGGTCCCCCAGTAGATGCCGGCCGGGCTTGCCGCCGCCAGCGGCGCGGCCAGCCGGTCGGACTCTTCCTTGAAGGGCCCGCGGCGGTCAGCCTCAAGCCATGACACGGGCTCGGACGGTGCGTCGAATTCGCGAACGATGAAGTTCCGCGCCGCCGCCACGGCGGATGCGCGGTCACGCTCGCCGAGCGTATCGTGGTAGAAGCCGTCGAGGACGATGCGCTCCTTCACGCGCGAGCCCAGGCGGTCGAAGAACGCATCCTGCGGGCCGCGATGCACGACCCAGTCCGCGCCGGAAATCAGCAGCTGCGTGGGTACGGTGATGGCGCCGGCATCGGCCACGACGCGCTCGCCGGCGTCGTAGAGGTCGAGCAGCATGTTGACGGCGATCGGCCGCGTGATCAGCGGATCGGCGTCGTAGCTGGCCACGCGCTGCGGATCGTGCGTGAGGAACTTCGCCTTGACGTAGCTGTTGACGAAGAACTTGCCGCGCAGCCGCTGCATCAGCTTCAGGCCCGGCCGCGCGAACGGCACATAGAGCTTGACCTTGAACGCCGGAGAAGCCGCTACCAGGCACCGGATGCGTGGCGCGTAGTCGTGCACCCAGGTCGCCACCAGTACCGCGCCGACGCTCTGCGCCACCACGGCCATGTGCTCCACGCCAATGCCGTGCGCGGCCTCGATGTGCTCGACAAAGGTCTGGATGTCGCGCACCGAACAGGCCAGCCCGGGGCTGTAGCCGCGCTCGCCCGGCGATCGTCCGTGGCCACGCGCGTCCCAGGCAAAGAAGTCATGGTCCGGCAGGTTCAGTTCATCCACCAGGTGCGCGACGCGGCCGGAATGCTCGTGCCCGCGATGGAACAGGAGCACGGCCCCGCGCGGCGCGCCGCTCGCGGCCGGCCAGTGCCGGTAGAACAGTTCCTGCCCGTCATGGGTGGCAAAGCGCGATTCGATCGGAGTTCGTTCCACGCGGTGCGTCTCCACAGGTTAGACCGCCGGGCGGCGGGCCTGGCTCTCGCGAGCCTCCTGCACGCCGTGACGTACGCGATTGATGATGGTCGCCACGGACAGCAGCGACAGCAGGATCCAGAACCAGTGCCCGTAGGGACCGAGGCCCAGGCCGCAGCCCACCCATAATCCAAGCGCGCCAAGGACCAGCGCACGGTCGCTCTTGCCGAGCGGGCCGTCATAGCGCCGGCTGGCGCCCGCCAGCGGCCCGATCAGCCCGGCGCATTCGGCCACCACGGCCAGGATGGCGAACAGGATGACCTCGCCGCCCGACGACGGCATGGCCCAGGCGAAGGGGATGGTCAGCGCCAGGTCCGATACGATGTCGCCCAGCTCGTTCAGGTACGCGCCCAGCACGCTTTGCTGCCCGTGTTCGCGCGCGAGCATGCCGTCGATCGCGTTCAGCGCCATCCGCGCGAACAGCCACAGCGGCATCAGCAGGAACACGCCGGGCAGCCAGGCCAGCCCGCCCGTCAGCGCGCCGACGACGAACGAACCGGCCGCCGCCGCCAGGGTGACCTGGTTGGCGGTCACGCCCGACGCCGCAAGCCGCTCCACGGTGGGCCGCAGCAAGGCCTGGAACTTCGGTTTGATCTGGTAAAGCGTCATGTTCGGTCTCGGGTGATCTGCCGCGCGTCACGGACTTGCAGGGGCGCTGAACGTGAGCTTGCCGGCACAGACTGCGGAGCATAGCGGGAGTTCGGGTTTCCGCAAACCATCGTGACTGCCTCGATACATTTATGCCGGCAGCCGGCCCGGGCCATCCCGCCGGAAGTGCCTACCCTACGCCCATCAGGCGATCCAGGCACCCTTTGTCCGCCAGCAGGCCCGCGCTGTCGGATGCATGGGCCACCCGGCCCCGGTCGAGCACCATGGCCCGCCGTGTCATGGCCAGCGCCAGCCGCGCGTGCTGCTCGACCACGATCACCGCCATCCCGCCCTGCCCGATCAGCTTGCCGATCACGCGCTGGAGTTCCTGCACGATGATCGGGGCCAGGCCCTCCATGGGTTCATCCAGCAGCAGCAAGGCGGGATTGAGCATCAGCGCGCGCGCAATGGCCAGCATCTGCTGCTCGCCGCCCGACAGCTGGTTGCCGAGGTTGCGCCGCCGCTCCTGCAGGCGGGGAAACAGCGCGTAGACGCGCGCGAGCGTCCAGTGCCCCGGCCGGGACACGGCGCTCAGGTTCTCTTCCACCGTCAGCGACGGAAACACCCATCGCTCCTGCGGCACCCAGCCAATGCCGGCCTGGGCGCGCTGGTGAGGCGGGAGGCACGCCAGGTCGCGCCCTTGCCAGCGCAGCGTGCCCCGGTGCACGCGCGTGAAACCCATCAGCGTGGCGAGCAGCGTGGTCTTGCCCACGCCATTGCGGCCCAGCAGCGCCAGGCTGTCCCCGCTTTCCAGCGCCAGGTCGATGCCGTCGATGACCACGGCGTCGCCATAGCCCGCGCTCAGCGCTTCCACGCGCAGCAACTCAGCCATGCGCCGCCTCCCCAAGGTAGACCTCTTGCACGCGCGGATCGGCGGCGATCTCGGCCGGCGTGCCTTCGGTGAGCACCTTGCCGCCGACCAGCACCGTGATGCGTTCGGCAAAGCGGAACACCAGGTCCATGTCATGCTCGATGAACACGATCGTCATCTCGCGCGGCAACGCGGCAATGACTTCAAAGAGCTCGGCGCTTTGCGCCGACGGAATGCCCGCCGCGGGTTCGTCCAGCAGCAGGATCGACGGCCGCGCCGCCAGCGCCAGCGCGATTTCCAGCAGGCGCTGCTTGCCATACGGCAGCCGGCGCGTCTCCACATCCGCCTCGCCGTCCAGCCCCAGGCTGGACAGCACCGCCATCGCTTCGTCCACCAGCGCGCGCTGCGACGCCACCGTACGCGACCACATGTGCGCCTCCCCGGTGCGCTCGGCCACGGCCAGCACTACCGATTCGAGCACCGTCAGCCCCGGGAACAGCGTATTGATCTGGAATGTCCGCGTCATGCCAAGGTGCACGCGCGCATGCTGGGGCAGCCGCGTGATGTCCTGCCCGCCAAGCCAGATACGCCCCGAGGTGGGCGCCAGGGCTCCCGTCAGCAGGTTGATGAACGTGGTCTTGCCCGCGCCGTTCGGGCCGATCAGCGCATGGCGGGCGCCGGGCGCGAAGCTGAGCGAGAGTTCGCTGTTCGCCACGAACGCGCCCCAATGGCGCGACAGGCCTTCGGTCCGCAACAAGCCAGTCATGGCGCACCGCCTTCGGGCTGCCGCCCCGCACGCGCGGCCAGCCAGGCGCGCGCCGCATCGACCGCCCCCATGAGGCCTCCTTTCGCGAACAGCACCATCACCACCAGCATCAGGCCAATCCAGAACTGCCAGTACACCGGGTTGATGCCGGCGAGCACATCCTGGGCAATCATGAACAGCGCCGCGCCAGCCAGCGCGCCATACAGCCGCCCGGCGCCGCCGAGCACCAGCATGACCAGCAACTCGGCCGAACGCGGAAAGCCCAGCATATCCATGCCGACAAACTGCGTGGTCTGGGTCAGCAGCGCCCCGGCCACACCGGCAATCGCCGCCGACAGCGTGAACACGGTACGTAGCCGTCGCGGCACATCCGCGCCCAGCGCCGGCATGCGCCGCACGCCTTCGCGCACGCCGCGCAGCGACAGGCCAAAGGGCGATTGCGTCAGGCGCCGCAGCAGCAGGAACAGCACGAACATCACCGCCAGGCTGTACACGTAGGCAGTCCTGCCGGACAGGTCGAACTCGAAGACACCGAACAGGCGGTCCATGACCACGCCGGACAGGCCGTGCACGCCGCCCGTCACGAAAGCGGCCTTGTTGGCCGCCTCGAACAGCATCAGGCCGATGCCCAGCGTCACCATCAGGCGCGTCAGGTCACCGCCGCGCACCACCAGGAAACTGCAGAGCCAGCCAGCCACGCCCGCAATCGCCGCGGCGGCGAGCAGGCCGCTGAACGGCTCGCCCCAGCCATGCGCCGCGAGCAGCCCCGCGGTATAGGCGCCAAGGCCGAAGAATGCCGCGTGGCCCAGCGAGACGATGCCCGCATAACCGAGGATCAGGTCCAGCGACAACGCGAAGAGCCCGGTAATCAGGATCTGGCTGCCGAGGATAAGATAGTCGGACAAGGCAAAGAAGGCCACCACGGGCAGCAGCCAGAATATGAACTCGGCCGGGTGCCAGTGCCCGTCTGGCAGCTTTCGCCGCGCAGGCGCCGGGGAGCCAGCGGTCTCGCGGGAAGCTGCGGCCGGGCGCAGCGCACGCATCAGCCGCATCAGCAGCTTCATGCGCGCCTCCCGTACAGTCCGGCGGGAAACAGGACCAGCAGCAGCACCATCATCGCGTAGATGACAAAGGCGCCGACCGCCGGCACGTAGTACTTGCCGGCCACGTCCACGACACCGAGCACCATCGCCGCGAGCAGCGGGCCCCGGATCGACCCCGCCCCGCCCACGGCGACCACGAGCAGGAAGTACACCATGTACTTGAGCGGGAACGCCGGGTCCAGTCCCAGGACATCCACGCCAAGCCCGCCGCCCAGTCCTGCCAGGCCGGAGCCGAGCGCGAACGTCAGACTGAACACGCGCCCTACGTTGATGCCGAGGCCGCGCGCGGCCTGCTGGTTGTCCACCGCGGCCCGGACCTGCGCGCCAAAACGCGTGCGCGCCACCAGCCAGCCAAGCGCTGCCGTCACGACCACCACCACGCCGATCAGGAACAGCCGGTACGCGCCCAGCTCCAGTCCGCCCACGCGCACCTGGCCGCGCAGCGTCCCGGGCAGTTCCACGGGCTGCTGGCCCGGGCCGAACAGGTAGTTGGCGCCAGCCATTGCCATGAAGGTAAGGCCGATGGAAAACAGCACCTGGTCCAGGTGGCTGGCCTGGTAGAGGCGACGGTACAGCGTGCGTTCGAGCACCCACCCCACCGCCGCCGCGCCCGCGAATGCCGCCGGCAGCGCCAGCAGAAAGGGTACGCCTGCCCGGCTCATCAGCACCACGGCGACATACCCCCCCAGCATGGCAAAGGCGCCATGCGCGAGGTTGACGAAGTTCATCAGCCCCATGGTGACCGACAGGCCGACGCTGATCAGGAACAGCAGGCTGCCGTAGGCCAGGCCGTCAAACAGCACGCCCAGTAGACGCGTCATCGTGGTCGGTACTCCCGGTGCGGGAACGCTGCATTCAAGGAAAGGCCCTGGCCTGGCTCCGGCACCCCGGGCACGGAGGCCCGCTTCGGCATGCGCCTGGGTACAGCTTCGAGGATGACGGAGTCAATCCCAACCAAGCTGCCGCCGTTGCGGCAGCAGCACTTTATCGGGCGGATTGTTGCGGCTGTGCGCACTTTTTGCAATCCGGCCCCACCCGCGGCGGGGTGCGGGCAGGAATCCGGCCAATCCGGCCGAATGCTTTACAAGGCAATCGCAGGGGACTAAGGTCAACCCGTGCCTGGAAATCCGCCCATGTCGATCGACCGCCGCTCATTTCTTGCGATTGCCGCCGGACTCGCCGCCGCACCCCGCTTCGTGGCTGCCGCCGGCATCGCCGCGGCAGCCACGGTAGCGGCACCCATGCGGCGGACCATCCCTGGCACCACCGAGGCCCTGCCCGTGATCGGCATGGGCACGGCCGACACCTTCAACGTCGGCACCGGTGCGGATGAACGCGCGCCACTGGCCGAGGTCATGGGCCTGTTGCTGCAGAACCAGGGCTCGGTCATCGACACCGCACCGAGCTACGGCAGCGCGGAAGCCGTGACCGGCGACCTGCTGCGCAGCGGCGGCGCGCGCGGCAAGGTCTTCCTGGCCACCAAGGTGTCCGCCCCCGCCGGCGCACCGGCCCAGGCGCAGTGGGCACGCTCGCTGGCCGACCTGCACACCGACAAGGTGGACCTGCTGCAGGTCCACAACCTCATCGACTGGCGCGACAACCTGCGCTGGATGCGCGGACTCCGGGAACAGGGCAAGATCCGCTACCTCGGCATCACCCACTATCGCGACGACGCCCAGGAGACCGTCGCGCAGATCGTGCGCAGCGAGCGCGTCGATTTCGTGCAGATCAATTATTCGATTGCGGAGCGCGGCGCCGAGCGTACGCTGCTGCCGCTGTGCCAGTCGCGCGGCGTGGCGGTCCTGGTCAACCGGCCGTTCCAGGACGGGCGCCTGTTCCGCGCGGTCAAGGACAGGCCACTGCCTCCCTGGGCGGGGGAGATCGACTGCAGTTCGTGGGGCCAGCTCTTCCTGAAGTTCGTGGTCAGCCATCCGGCCGTGACCGCGGCCATTCCCGCCACGTCCAAGCCCAGGAACATGGCGGACAACCTCGGCGCCGGACTCGGACGCATGCCGGATGCCGGCCAGCGCGAGCGGATCGCGGCGCTGCTCGCGTAGCCGATGGACAAGCATCCGCCCCAGCCCCGCACTGGCCCGCTTGCCCGGCTGCGCCATGGCTTGGGCATCCACCCCGGCGAAACGCGCGCCGTTGTCGCGGGCTTCCTGTTCTTCTTCTGCCTGTTCGCCAGCTACTTCATGCTGCGCCCGGTGCGCGAGACCATGGGCATTGCCGGCGGCGTGAAGAACCTGCAATGGCTGTTCACGGCCACCTTCGTCGTCATGCTGGCCGCGATTCCGCTCTATGGCGCGTGCTGCGCGCGTTTGCCGCGCCGGCGCTTCGTGCCGTGGGTCTACGCGTTTTTCATCGCCAATCTGGTCGGCTTTGCCCTGGCCACGCATGCGGTGCCGGACAATGTCTGGCTGGCACGCGTGTTCTATGTCTGGCTCTCGGTCTTCAACCTGTTCGTGGTGTCCGTGGCATGGAGCCTGATGGCCGATGTGTTCCGCCCCGAGCAGGCCCGGCGGCTGTTCGCGATGCTGGCGGCCGGCGCCAGCGCGGGCGGGCTGGCCGGCCCGGTGATGGGCGGCTGGCTGGTATCGCATATCGGGCTGACCGGCCTGATGCTGCTGTCCGCGGCCCTGCTGGCCGCCACGCTGCCCGGCGTGGGCTGGCTGTTCGGCTGGCGCCGCCGCGCCGGCGCCGGCGTTGTGAAGCCTGGCGACGCCGTGGCCGCAGATCCGGCCCATCCCGTCGGCGGCGGACTGTGGGCCGGCCTGTCGCTGGTGATGCGGTCGCGGTACCTGCTGGGCATCAGCCTGTTCGTCATCCTGCTGGCCACGGCAAGCACCTTCCTGTATTTCGAGCAGGCCCGCCTGGTGGCGGAGGCGTTTCCGGAGCGCGCGCGGCAGACGCAGGTATTCAGTGCGCTCGACGCCGCCGTGCAGGCGCTGACGATCATCATCCAGTTGTTCTTCTCGGGGCGCGTGGCGCGCCGCTATGGGGTTTCCGCGCTGCTGACCATGGTGCCGCTCGCGGTGGTCGCCGGCTTCCTGCTGCTGGCGATGTTCCCGACCTTCAGCGTGCTCGCGAGCGTGATGATCCTGCGCCGCGTGGGCGAGTACGCGCTGCTGCGCCCGGGACGGGAGATGCTGTTCACCGTGGTCGACCCCGAAACCAAGTACAAGGCCAAGAACGTTATCGATACCGCGGTGTACCGCGCCGGCGACGCGGTAAGCGCGTGGGTCAAGACGGCTATCGACGCGATTTCGGGCCATGCCGCCACCGTGGCGCTGACCGGCGCCGCGCTGGCCCTGCTGTGGGCCTTCCTGGGGTGGTGGCTGGGGCGCCGGCATGAACACCAGCTCGCGCAGCCGGCCCCCGCCTCGGCGCGTAACACCGCGCCGTCATCGGCGACGCAAGCGCGTTAGTGTGCCTGCGCAATCCGGAACGCAGCGACGGCCTGCCGCAGTGCCGCCGCCTGTTCTTCCAGCGAATGGGCCGCCGCGGAGGCTTCCTCGACCAGCGCGGCATTTTGCTGCGTCACCTGGTCCATCTGCGCCACCGACTGGTTGACCTGCTCGATGCCCGTGCGTTGCTCCACGGACGCCGCCGCAATCTCGCCCATGATGTCCGTCACGCGGCGGATCGATTGCGTGATCTCCGTCATGGTCGCGCCGGCGCGCGTGACCAGGTCCGAACCGCTGCGCACGCGATCGACCGAGGTGCCGATCAGCGTGCGGATTTCCTTGGCGGCCCCGGCCGAGCGTTGCGCAAGGCTGCGCACCTCGCCCGCCACCACGGCAAAGCCGCGCCCCTGCTCGCCCGCGCGCGCCGCTTCCACCGCGGCATTGAGCGCCAGGATATTGGTCTGGAACGCAATGCCCTCGATCACGCCGATGATGTCGGCGATCTGCCCGGAGCTGTCCGCAATCTGCGTCATGGTGGTGATGACCTGCTCCATCACCTCGCCGCCGCGATTGGCGATCTCCGACGCATTGTCGGCCAGTCCGCTCGCCTGGCGCGCGCTGTCGGCATTGTGTTGCACGGTGGTCGTCAGCTCTTCCATGCTTGCGGCGGTCTCTTGCAGCGAGGCCGCCTGCTGCTCGGTACGCGACGACAGGTCCGAATTGCCCGCGGCAATCTGCGCGGTGGCCGTGGCCACCGATTCGACGGAGGCGCGGATGCCGCTCACCGTGCCGGCCAGCTTGCCCTGCATGCGCTGCATCGCGAAGAGCAGGCTCGCCGTGTCGCCGTGACGCAGCTCGATCTCGCGCGTGAAGTCGCCGTCCGCGATGCTGTTGGCAATCGACGCGGCATAGGCCGGCTCGCCTCCGAGGTCGCGGCGCACGCCGCGCAGCAGCCACGCGGCCAGCAGGGTCGCTGCGCCGCCCAGGATCACCAGCATCAGGATGGAGTGGATCAGCGCCTGACGGAATGCAGCCTCGATGTCATCGACGTAGGCGCCGGTGGTGACAGCCCACTCCCACGTCTTGAAGGCCTTGATATAACTGACCTTGGGCAGCGGCTCGCTCGCGCCCGGCTTCGGCCACATGTAGTTCAGAAAGCCCGCACCCTGGCCGCTCGCGATCTTCGCGATTTCCACGTAGATGGCCACGCCGTTCGGATCCTTCATCGCGGTCAGGTTCTTGCCCTCGTTCTCGGGCTTGAACGGGTGCATCAGCGAGCGGCCCGAGAAATCCGTGATCGAGACGTAGCCGTCCGTGCCGAAGCGCAGCGGGCGCAGGCGATCCTTGGCCAGCTTCTGCGCCTCTTCAACGGACATACCCTGGCTCGCGGCGTCTTTCTCGATGGCCGCGATCAGGCTGACCGAGGCCTCGGCGACGCTCTGCATCTCGCGTTGGCGTCCGACGAACATCTCCGCGCGCGTGACGAACGCCTCGTACGTGCAGATGCCGAGCATGGCGATCCAGATCAGGCCAAAGGGGATCCAGAGCCGTTGGTTGAGGGTCAGAGTCTTCATTCCATTTACGATGTGGGGACGACGAACGAGCCATTGGGACGGGATGCAACCCTGAACGCCAATGGCTCCAGCCTGCAAGCAACGGAACAAACCAACCATTGCTCACCCCACTTTCGAGGGGTACGCGATGCAATGCGTCCGATCAGCGGCCACGCGCGTCGAAGAAGTGATGCCTGTGTCTCCCCGCAAGGCCGTATAGTCATGCCTTTGGCCCACGCAGGCCGTCTGTTCCCCTTTCCCCCGGAGGATCCCATGAAGACCAAAGCCGCCATCGCCTGGAAAGCCGGCGCCCCGCTGACCATCGAAGACGTGGACCTGGAAGGCCCGCGCGCCGGTGAAGTGCTGGTGGAAATCAAGGCCACCGGCATCTGCCACACCGACTACTACACGCTCTCCGGCGCCGATCCGGAAGGCATCTTCCCGGCGATCCTGGGCCACGAGGGCGCGGGCATCGTCACCGACGTCGGCCCGGGCGTGACCTCGCTCAGGCCCGGCGACCACGTGATCCCGCTGTACACGCCGGAATGCCGCCAGTGCAAATTCTGCTTGTCGCGCAAGACCAACCTGTGCCAGGCCATCCGCGCAACGCAAGGCAAGGGCCTGATGCCGGACGGCACCTCGCGCTTCTCGATCGACGGCAAGCCGATCTTCCACTACATGGGTACGTCGACCTTCGCCAACCACATCGTGGTGCCGGAGATCGCGCTGGCGAAGATCCGTCCCGACGCGCCGTTCGACAAGGTCTGCTACATCGGCTGCGGCGTGACCACCGGCGTGGGCGCGGTCATCTTCACCGCCAAGGTGGAAGCCGGTGCCAACGTGGTGGTGTTCGGCCTGGGCGGCATCGGCCTGAACGTGATCCAGGGCGCGAAGATGGTGGGCGCGGACAAGATCATCGGCGTGGACATCAACCCCGCGCGCGAAGCCATGGCGCGCAAGTTCGGCATGACGGATTTCGTCAACCCCAAGGACGTGGGCAATGTCGTCGACCACATCATCCAGCTCACCGACGGCGGCGCGGACTACTCGTTCGAGTGCATCGGCAACACGCAGATCATGCGCCAGGCGCTGGAGTGCTGCCACAAGGGCTGGGGCAAGTCGATCATCATCGGCGTGGCCGAGGCCGGCGCGGAAATCTCCACGCGCCCGTTCCAGCTCGTGACCGGGCGCGAATGGAAGGGCTCGGCCTTCGGCGGCGCGCGCGGCCGCACCGACGTGCCGAAGATCGTTGACTGGTATATGGACGGCAAGCTCAATATCGACGACCTGATCACGCACACGCTGCCGCTGGAGCGTATCAATGAAGGCTTCGACCTGATGAAGCGCGGCGAGTCGATCCGTTCCGTGGTGCTGTACTGAGGAGCGCGCCGTGACCCTGGAACTGCTGTCAGAACACGGGTGCCATGGCGGCGTGCAGCGCTTCTACCGGCACGCATCAGCCGCCATCGGCCTGCCGATGCGTTTCTCGGTGTACCTGCCGCCGCAAGCGCGGGCCGGCGGCAAGCTGCCGGCCCTGTTCTACCTGGCCGGGCTGACCTGCACCGAGGAAACCTTCATGATCAAGGCCGGCGCGCAGCGCTTTGCCGCCGAGCACGGCCTGGTGCTGGTCGCACCCGACACCAGCCCGCGCGGCGCAGGCGTGCCGGGCGAGGCGGATGCATGGGACTTCGGGGTTGGCGCGGGCTTCTATGTCGATGCAACCGAGGCGCCGTGGAACACGCACTGGCGCATGGAAAGCTACGTCACGCAGGAACTGTTCAACCTGGTGAGCCGCGAGTTGCCGGTCGACCCGGACCGGGTCGGCATCTTCGGGCACTCGATGGGCGGACACGGCGCGCTGGTGCTGGCACAGCGGCATCCACAGCGCTTCCGCTCGGTGTCGGCGTTCGCGCCCATCGCCGCGCCGATGCAGTGTCCGTGGGGCGAGAAGGCCTTTACCGGCTATCTGGGGACGGACCGCAGCCGCTGGGCCGGGCATGATGCCAGCGCGCTGATGGCCGCCCAAACCGCGGCGCCCTTCCCGGCCGGCATCCTCGTCGACCAGGGGCTGGCGGACCAGTTCCTGCCGAACCAGCTCCATCCCGAAGCGTTCGAGGCCGCCTGCGTCGCGGCAGGCCAGCCGCTGACGCTGCGCCGGCATGCCGGCTACGATCATGGCTACTACTTCATCAGCACCTTCGTAGCGGACCATATCCGGCACCACGCCGGACAACTCTGACGACGCGGCGATGAGGATGGGCGGCTCGCGCCGCGCATCGCTCAGATATAGCGTTCGGTCATGACCAGCGCGCTGAGGCGGCGGCGCTTCCAGAACATGCCGTGGATGCGCGTGAGCAGCTTGCGCAGCGTCGCCGGGTCCAGCGCGCTGAAGGTCAGCATGACCGCCGGATTGCTGCCATCGCCGGGCACATGCTCGGCAGCGTCGAATTCCGGCAAGCCGTACTTCACCAGGAACTCGCGGATCTCGTCATCGGTCGTGCCGGGCTCGATATTGCCGAGCAGCAGTACAGACATGGTGGCCTCCCTCCGTTCGCCACGTCGCCGTCATTCCCTGCGTTTCATCGGGCGCAGTCGACATCGCCCTGTGTGCCAAGCGGCAATGTGACGATGCGCACGGTCGCATCGTCGGGGCAGGCAACGTCGGAAAAACCAAGGCGACGCGCCAGGCGACGCATGGGAGTATTCATGGCCAGCACGAATCCCTCCATGCGCGCATAGCCCCGCGCACGCGCCGTGTCGATCAGCGCCGACATCAGCATGCGCGCCAGGCCTGCGCCATGCCAGTCATCATCGAGCGTGATGGCGAACTCGCAGACATCGCTGCCAGGCGCCGCCACGAACCGCGCGCCGCCCACCAGCCTGCCGCCGCGGTCCTTGCCCTCGGCCTCACTGATGGCGACGAGCGCGCATTCATGGTCTGGTTGCGGGTGCGTGGCCTGTTCCACCATGGCTTCCGGCAGTTCCCGCATGGGGGCCATGAAGCGCGTGTAGCGGGCGTCGTCCGACAACCGGGCAAACGCGGCAAGCAATCCGGCGCGGTCCTGCTCACAGATTTCGCGCAGCAGGATCTGGCGGCCATCCCGCAAGGTCAGGCGGGTTGGCGTAAACGGCAATGGTATGGGTGCGGGCATCTGAGCACGGTTTGCGTCACGGGATGAACAGGAAACCCGGCTGAATCGCCGAAGCTCATTCACTGTAGTGCCAAATGACGCGCCGTGCAGGGCGCATACGCCACGGTCGCGTATGAACGCGATTGATTCGAGCGTGATGACAACGCCGGAATGACGGAATGACGGAATGAAAAAGGGCTTCCGTTTCCGGAAGCCCTTTTCTTTCTGCATAGGTGGCGCGGCTGGCAGGATTCGAACCCACGACCCCTTGGTTCGTAGCCAAGTACTCTATCCAACTGAGCTACAGCCGCACGCGAGACATAGATTGTATCGCACTTTGGCTTTTGTGCAAGCCCCTTCCGGAAAAAACTTTGCATCAATTACGGCTACCAGCGATAACGCGCGCCGACAGTGCCCCCTGCATTGTGTCCCGCCTTGACCTTGAACCACAACTTGACGCCGGACGCGGTATTGCCATGTGCGCCGATATTGAACGAGAACAGTCCGCGCAGCAGGTCCGTGTCGATCTTGGTTCCGTTGATGTTGATGGTCTGCTTGCGGCTGTCCTGCCACCAGTCGGCTTCGACAAACGGGTAGACGCCCGCAAGCCGGGTTGGCTGGGCGCCATACAGGCGCACGCCGAAACCCGTCGCACTGGAATCGCCCAGCATGTCGGGCGCCTGTGTCCCCGTGGCGGCATTGCCCGGCTGATAGGCAAGTTGCACGCGAGGCTGAATGGTGAGGCCGCCGGCATGGGGCACGACCGCATCGAGTGCCACCGCCATGGTGCGCACGCGGCTGTCCACGAATCCGCTGGCGGTGGTGATATCGTCGACATGAACCAGGATCCGCCTCGGGCCGTAGCGCAGGCGTTCGGTATCGCGATCGATGTCCGCGAGGCCAGGTGCGTCGTCATCAGGCCCCGCACCTGTCGATACCTCGATGCGGGGGGAATAACCGGGTGGCGGCGCATTGTGTTCGACGGAGGAGACAGAACCTCGGCCAGCGGAGGCCGCACCGGCAGTCATCCCGCCAAGGTCGCTCGCCTGCACATGTTGCCAGCCGAGGATGGAATCCGTGCCCGGAGCACCCTCGTCCGCCCTGGCCACGGAACACACCAGCATGGCCAGCACGCAACAGCATTGCAGGGGATGGTGGCGCGCCCCATGCTGTGTCGCGGCACAGTCGTCGTGACACACGGGGTACACCCCAACCTCCCTCTCTCTCGATGATGACAAGACCACAGTCATGGCAACCACCTTCGGACGTTATCAACGCTTGCCCGATTTGTTTGAGCATAGGTCAAATGCCCGCCAACTGGTAAGCGGCGAATGTCTGTTGCCACGCAGCCGCTGAGCCAGCGTTCCGGACAGTCGCGGTGACGTCCCGTTTAGTGGAGCAATGGCGTCGGCTTTGCCCGGGGCCCTGGTGCTTTTCATCAATAATGTCGAAATTCAACGATTTCCTATGCCTGTCCTGGCCGAAGCGGCGCGGGAGGAGACAACCATGGCGTTTCGGCGAAGACTTCGCCCGGTCGGCAATACCCACGCCAGCAATCCGGCAGCAGGCCGAAGCCGGAGCCTGAAGCGCAAGCTGTCGGCCGCCACCGCGGTGGCCGCGCTGTGTACGGTTGGCCTGGCTGCCCTGGTGATGGCCCGCGCGTATGGCGATTTCGCCGCGGCGCGGCAGAACCTGTATGACATCTCGGAATACCGTGTCCTGCTGGACGCGGCCAATGTGCTGTCGGCCGAACGCGGCCCCGCCAACAGTGTGCTGGGAGAGGCGCCGGCCGAAAGAAGCGCAGCGCGGGAGAGGCTGCGCGAATTCCGCGCGCGCAGCGACGCCGCGCTCTCGCGGCTGCTGGCGCCGCCACCCGCGCCAGCCGGCCTGCACCAGCACTCTATGCCGCCATTGATGGTGGAGCGCGTGCGCGAGCGGCTGCGCCGGGCGCGCGCGGACATCGATGCGCTGGCAAGCCGCCAGCGCGAAGACCGGCAGATGGATGAACTCCAGCACGCCATCGAAGCCATGTTCGAAGCCGTGGATGCCTTGCAGCCGCTGGTCGGCTGGCAGGTACGGCAGTTGTCGGCATGCCACCCCGGCCTCTCGGCGCCTGCACTCACCGGCAAGATGCTCGGCGACCTGCGCGAGTACGGCGGGCGCGCGGCCTCGCAGATCATGGCGCCGGTTGCCGCGCACCAGCCGATCCCGATCCGCACCCTTGCCGATACATCACGCTCGCGCGGTCGCCTGGTGGAACTGTGGGAACTGGCCGGACCCGCCTACAACATGTACGGCGAAACCCCGCAGCTCCAGCAGGCGTACGCCGACGCGAGCTACCAGTTCTTTGGCCACGGGTTGGCCATGGTCGACAGCATGGTGATGCAAGGCCGCCAGTCGGGGCGCTACTCGATGACGCCGACGGAGTTCACCAACCGCTATGTGCCCACACTGGAGCCGCTGGAACGACTGCGCAGCGCATTCCTCGATGAGGTCATCGCGCATTTCGAGGCCGACCGCAAACGCGCATTGCACGTGCTCGCAATCGCCGGCGGCGCCACGGCGCTGATCCTGCTGGTGCTCGGCTACCTGCTGGTGTTCGCGCAGCGCTCGGTATTCCTGCCTTTGCTGCACGCGCGCGATGCCGTCATCGCCCTGGCCGAGGGACGCAGCCGCCCGGGCTTCGCCATGCCGGCAACCAGCCGCGAGATGCGGCGCCTGTTCGATGCGCTCGATATCCTGCGCCGCAAGCTGCGCGAGCGCGCAACGCTCACCGAGCAGCTCGAGCACCAGGCCCGTACCGACAGCCTGACCGGACTGCTGAACCGGCGCGCGCTGGAGCATATTGCCGTGCAACCCGCCAATCCGGACGGACCCGCGACCGTGAGCCTGATCCTGATGGACGTCGATCGATTCAAGCAGATCAACGACCGGCATGGACACCCCACCGGCGACGAGGTGCTGCGCGTGGTGGCTGACCTGATGCGCGACCTGGTGAATCCCGGCTACGCGCTGGCCCGCTTTGGCGGCGAGGAATTCGCGGTGCTCGTGCCGGGCGCCGGCACCAACGAAGCCGCGTCCATCGCGCAGGCATTGCGCACGGCGATCTGCGCCGAGCCCATCCGCCTGGCCGACGGCAACCGGCTGCCCGTGACCGCCAGTTTTGGCGTGGCGACCGGTCGCATCGGCGCGATCCACTGGCCGCGCTTGTTTGCCGAGGCCGACGCCGCGATGTACCGCGCCAAGACCGACGGCCGCAATTGCGTGCGGCGCGCCGATCAACCCGCCGAGACCGTCGACGATTGAACCGGCACGCCGCGCCGTTCGGCGCGGTGCCCGCCCCAAGCCGTTGCCTCGGGCAAGGTCGCGACAGTAATTGTCGTGACCGTAAACGGAAAAAGGCCCGCATCGCTGCGGGCCTTTTCTGAATTTGGTGCCCAGAAGAGGACTCGAACCTCCACAGTGTTGCCACCGCTAGGACCTGAACCTAGTGCGTCTACCAATTCCGCCATCTGGGCTTCGTTCCGCTGCATTTCTGCAGCGATGCGAAGAACAAGATTATGCGTGGCAGCATGAACCTTGTCAACACTCTTTCGCAAAAAATCTCTGCGCGTCAGCGACCCTGCACGGCTTCCCCGCGCCTGGCCATGAAATCTACCTGCGCCGGCCGTCCCGGCAGCTGCAGCGCGGCCGTGGCCGGCGGCATGCTGGCCACGGTCTTGCCCCCGCGCAATACCAGCAGGCGCGCGGCGCGCAAGCGGATGGCCTCGACGGGATCGCGCGCCTGCAGCAGTACCAGGTCCGCGCGACAGCCCGGCGCAAGGCCGTAGCCCTCGAGACCAAGAATCTGCGCGGGCGTGGATGTCACGGCCGCAAAGCAGCTGCGCATCGCGTCCTGCCCGGTCATCTGGCCGACGTGCAGGCCCATGTGGGCCACCTCGAGCATGTCGCCGCTGCCCAGGCTGTACCACGGGTCCATCACGCAGTCATGCCCAAACGCAACCGGCACGCCTGCCGCGAGCAATTCGGGCACACGCGTCATGCCGCGCCGCTTCGGGTAGGTATCGTGGCGGCCCTGCAAGGTGATGTTGATCAGCGGGTTGGCGATTGCGGCCACGCCGGCCTCGCGCATCAGCGGCAGAAGCTTGGACACGTAGTAGTTGTCCATCGAATGCATCGAGGTGAGATGCGAGCCGGCGACGCGTCCGTGCAGGCCCAGCCGCACGGTCTCGCTGGCCAGGGTTTCGATATGGCGCGACATCGGATCGTCGCTCTCGTCGCAATGCATGTCGACGCGCAGGCCCCGCCCGGCGGCGAGTTCGCACAGCAGGCGCACAGACGCCGCGCCGTCCGCCATGGTGCGCTCGAAATGCGGAATGCCGCCGACCACCTCCACGCCCATATCCAGCGCGCGGCAAAGATTGTCGAGCGCGCCCGGCGCGCGCAGCACGCCGTCCTGCGGGAACGCGACGAGCTGAAGGTCGAGGTAGGGACGCACGCGCTCGCGCACGTGCAACAGCGCCTCCACCGCAAGCAGGCGCGGGTCGCACACATCCACGTGCGAGCGGATCGCCAGCAGCCCCCTGGCCACGGCCCAGTCGCAGTACGCCAGCGCGCGCTCGACCAGCGCATCCTGCGTCAGCAGCGGCTTCAGTTCGCCCCACAGCGCAATGCCTTCGAGCAGCGTGCCGGACTGGTTCACGCGCGGCAGCCCGTACGACAGCGTGGAATCCATATGGAAATGCGCGTCGACGAACGGCGGCGTCACCAATTGCCCCGCCGCGTCGATCTCGCTGGCCGCCTGCGCGGCGAGCGCGGGTTCCACCGCAACAATGCGGCCGTTGTCGATACCGATATCGATGCCAGTGCGCCCGTCGGGCAGCGTGCAGTGGCGCAGGATCAGTTCCAGCATGGCGGCTCCAGGATCGGATGGTTCAGGTCAGCGCTCGCCCCGGCGGTACGGCTTCATCAGCGCCTGCGGATAGGTGGCGCGTCTAGCCACCAGGATCAGCGCGACGATCGACAGCACGTAGGGCAGCATCAGGTAAAGCTGGTAGGGCAGCGGCGGCAGCCCCGGCAGGCTGGCGCCGCCCTGCTGCAGGCGCAGCTGCAGCGCATCGAACGCGGCGAACAGCAGCGCGCCCAGCAGCGCCCGGCCGGGCCGCCATGACGCGAACACCACCAGCGCCACGCAGATCCAGCCGCGCCCGTTGATCATGTTGAAGAAGAAGGCATTGAACGCCGACAGCGTCAGGAACGCGCCGCCCACCGCCATCAGTGCCGATCCTGCCATGACCGCGCCGATGCGCACGGCGCCCACGCGGATGCCCTGCCCTTCGGCCGCCGCAGGGTTTTCGCCCACCATGCGCACCGCAAGCCCGAGCGGCGTGCGGTACAGCAGCCACGCAATCACCGGCGCGAGCAGCAAGGCCAGCAGCGTCAGCGCTGTCTGCGCGCCCAGCACCGGACCGAGCCAGGGCCCTGCGACCGGCACCTGCGCCAGCCAGCCCATCGGCGCGAAAGGCGTGATGGTCGGCGGCGACGATACCGAGGCAAAGCCGATCCGGTAGGCGTAATAGGACAGGCTCGTGGCCAGCATGGTGACACCGAGTCCTGCCACGTGCTGTGACAACGCCAGTGTCACGGTCAGCCAGCCGTGCAGCAGCCCGAACACCAGCCCCGCACCTGCCGCCACCGCCACGCCTCCCCACAGCGGCGCACCGTGGTATACCGCGAGCCAGCCGGAGAACGCGCCGGCCACCATGATCCCTTCGATGCCAAGGTTCAGCACACCGGCCCGTTCGCACAGCAGCACGCCCAGCGTGCCGAACACCAGCGGCGTGGCCACGCGCAGGACGGCGACCCAGAACGGCGCGGCGGCAAGGATGTCGAGCAGGTCCATCAGGCCACTCCCCGCACGCGGTCCAGGCGGATGCGATAGCGCGTCAGCATGGTCGCGACCAGCATGGCCAGCAGCGCCACCGCCACGATCACGTCGGCAATGGCGTTGGGCACCCCGACCGCGCGGCTCATGCCATCGGCCCCGACCAGGACTCCGGCCACGAACACCGAAGCTGCCACCACGCCGAGCGGGTTGAGCCCGGCCAGCATGGCGATGACCACGCCCGCGTAGCCGTAGCCCGGCGACATGTCGAGTGTGAGATAGCTCGTGCGCCCCGCCACCTCCACCACGCCGGCCAGGCCCGCCAGCGCGCCCGACAACAACGCCGCGAACAGCGTCACACGGCCCACCGGCATGCCGGCGAATGCGGCGGCACGCGCATTGGCACCCACCGCCCGCATCTGCAGGCCGAACACGGTGTAGCGCTTCATCGCCCACACCGCCAGCGCCAGCGCGCACGCCGCCAGCAGACCGCTGTGCACGCGCGAACGTTCCATCAGGCGCGACAGCTCCAGTTCCGGCAGCAGCGTTACGGACTGCGGCCACCCCATTGCCAGCGGATCTTTCATAGGGCCGTCGAGCATCATCGAGACCAGCAACAGCACGATGAAATTCAGCAGCAGCGTGGTCACCACTTCATCGACACCGAGCCGCAGCTTGAGCCATGCGGGGCCGAGCAGCAGCAGCGCCCCGGCCAGCATCCCGGCCGCGACCATCAGCGCGAACAGCACGCCGGCCGGAAGCTGCGCGGCCCACGGCGCGGGGCCGCCATCCACCTGCCCGCCAATGGCCACCGCGGCCAGCGCGCCAAGATAGAGCTGGCCCTCGGCACCGATATTGAACAGCCGCGCGCGAAACGCCACGGCCACGGCCAGCCCGGTCAGCATCAGCGGCGTGGCGCGCGTCAGCGTCTCCGACCAGGCAAAGCGCGAACCGAAGCCGCCTTCGAGCAGCGTCAGGTAGGCCCGCCCAACCGGCGCATCCGCCCAGGCGACCAGCAGCGCGCAGATCGCCAGCGTGGCCGCCACGGCGCCCACCGGCGCCGCCACCAGTGCCACGCGCGACACCGTTGCCCGCGCTTCAAGCCGCATCGCACACCTCCGTCCCGCCCGCGGCCGCGGCGCCTTCCGGGGCAGCCGCCGCGCCGGCCATGGCCAGGCCCAGTGTCGCCAACGTCCAGGCCTGCGCCGGGAGTGCCTCGGTCAGGCGTCCGCGATGCATCACCGCAATCCGGTCAGCGAGTGTCATCAATTCGTCCAGATCTTCGGAAATCAGCAGCACCGCGGCCCCGGCGTCGGCGGCGTCCAGAAGCTGCCGGTGGACATAGGCCACGGCGCCGATATCGAGGCCCCACGTCGGCTGGCTCGCCACCACCACGCGCGGCGCCTCGCCCTCGCCGGCCACCGAGAGCGCCCGCCCGAGGATCAGCTTCTGCATATTGCCGCCGGACAGCGTGCGCGTGGGCACATCGATGCCGCCGCCACGCACGTCGAAGCGCGCAGCCAGATCCCGCGCGAAGCGCCTGGCGGCGCCGCGCAGGATCACTCCCGCGCGCGTGAAGGCCGGCTGGCCGATCTGCTCCGCGATCGCGTTCTCCCACACCGCGAGTTCTCCGACCGCCCCCTGCGCGTGGCGATCCTCGGGCACGCGCGCCACGCCGGCCGCGATCCAGCGTTGCGGCTCGGCCGGCATGACCTGGCCCGCCACCGTCACGGTGCCCGACTCAGGCGCGAGCATGCCGCTCATGACCTCCGCCAGCGTCACCTGGCCATTGCCCGCCACGCCGGCAATGCCGACGATCTCCCCACTGCGCAGCGACAGCGATACGTCTTGCAGCGCGACGCGCCCCGGCGATGCCGGCACGCTGACCCGCGCGAGTTCGGTGCGGACCTCCGCCGCATTGCGCAGCGCGGACCGCGTGCGCGCCGGCATCTGCACGGCACGCCCGACCATCAGCTCGGCCAGTTCCGGACGCGACGTGGCCGCGGCGTCGCGCGTGGCCACGAGCCGGCCGCCGCGCAGCACGGCCACGCGGTGCGAGACGCGCAGCACTTCGTCGAGCTTGTGGCTGATGAAGATGACCGACATGCCATCGCCAATCAACTGGGCCAGCGTGGCAAAGAGGCTGTCGGCCTCCTGCGGCGTCAGCACGGCCGTCGGCTCGTCAAGGATCAGCACGCGGGCACCGCGATACAGCGCCTTGATGATCTCCACGCGCTGGCGCTCGCCCACTGAAAGCGCACCGACCCGCGCGTGCGGCTGCACGGCCAGGCCAAAGCGGTGCGACAGCTCCTGCACGCGCGCTCGCGCGGCGCGCCGGCGTTGCTGCAGCTGCCACAGCGGTTCGGTGCCTATCAGGATATTGTCGAGCACCGACAAGTTGTCGGCCAGCGTGAAATGCTGGTGCACCATGCCGATGCCGGCCGCCAGCGCCGCGCGCGGATTGCCGGGCGGCAACGCCACGCCGTCGATCTCGACACTACCGGCATCGGCCACGTAGTGGCCGAACAGGATATTCACTAAGGTGCTCTTGCCCGCGCCGTTTTCGCCGAGCAGCGCGAGCACCTCGCCACGCCGCAGGTGGAGCGAGATATCGTCGTTGGCCAGCAGCGCGCCAAAGCGCTTGGTGATGCCGGCCATGCGCAGCACCGGCGGCGATTCAGGCAGGAACATGGATGTCAGGAAGGGAACAAAAAAGGGTTGTCTGGCGGCCGCCCGCCAGACATGGCCATCCGCTTGGCATCGCCGCAGGACGCCTACGGTGTGGACTTCGGCTCCGTTTCGACCACCTTCACGGGTTCCTTGCCATCAAGGATGGCCTTTTCCCTGGCGCGCACCTTGACCATCAGCTCGGCCGGCACCTTGCCCTCGAAGGTCCCGAGCGGCGCCAGTTCGGCCCCCTTGTACTTCATCAGCGAATACTGACCGTAGTCCTCGTTCCTGAACTGCCCCGCCTTGACCTTGGCCAGCGCCGCGCCGATGGTCGGTTCCATGTTCCACAGTGCCGACGCCACCACGGTCGCCGGATACTGCGGCTGCGTGTTGATGACGTTGCCGACGGCGAGCTTGCCGCGCTCCTTGGCGGCATCGGATACGCCGAAGCGTTCCGCGTACAGCACGTCGGCCCCCTTGTCGATCATGGCGAAGGCCGCTTCCTTGGCCTTGGGCGGATCGAACCAGGAGCCGATGAAGCTGACCGTGAACTTCACTTTCGGATTGACCGAGCGCGCGCCATCCATGAATGCGTGCATCAGTCGGTTGACCTCGGGGATCGCATAACCGCCCACCATGCCGATGTGGTTGGTCTTGGTCATGCCTCCGGCGATCATGCCGGTCAGGTAGGACGGCTCCTGGATGTAGTTATCGAACACGGAGAAATTCGGCGCCTGCGGCTTGCCCGACGAACCCATCAGGAACGCCGTCTTCGGGTAGTCCTTCGCCACCTTGCGCGCGGCGGATTCCACCGCGAATGACTCGCCGACGATCAGCGCCGCGCCCTGCTCCGCATACTGGCGCAGCACGCGTTCATAGTCGGCGTTCGAGACGCTTTCGGAGAACACATAGTCCACCTCGCCGCGGGCCTTGGCTTCATTGAGCGCTTTGTGGATGCGCGACACCCACTGCTGCTCCACCGGTACGGTGTAGACCGCTGCCACCTTCAGCTTCGCCTGCGCGTGGGCCAGCGGCACGGTGCCGATGACGGCCACGGCTGCGCCTGCGGCGGCCAGCTTCAGCCAGGTCCTGCGATTGCGTCCAGACCTCATGGTTCTCTCTCCCTTGTTTGAGTACTACGGTGTCGGCACATCCCGGGCAAGCGGCGCGGCCATGGGCAGGAGCCCGCAACCGCGCAGCAGCAGCGCCACCAGGTGCTCGGTGGCCAGCTCGAAATCGCGCCGCCCCAGTCGGCTCACACCGAGCACGGCGCAAATCTGCGATTCGAAATCGGCATAGGTCTGGGTGGCGGCCCAGATCGTGAAGAACAGGTGCTGCGGATCCACGCTGGCCATCTGCCCGTTGGCGATCCACTGGCGGATGACCGCGGCCTTGTGCGCCACCAGCTCGCGCAGCGCATGGCGCAGGACTTCGCCGATCTCCGGCGCGCCGTGCAGCAGTTCATTGGCGAACACGCGCGAGGCATCGGGATGGCTGGCGGACAGCCGCATCTTCGCGCGGATGTACTGTTCGAGCGCCACCTGTGGCGGCAGTTCGGCACGGATGGTCTCGGTCTCGGACAGCCAGAGCTGCAGCGTGTGCGCCAGCACCGCGCGGTACAGCGCCTGCTTGGTGCGGAAGTAGTAGTGCAGGTTGGACTTGGGCACGCCGGCACGCACGGCAATCTCGGCCATGGTGGCCCCCGCGAAGCCGGCGCGCGCGAACACGTGCTCGGCCGCGCGCAGGATCATGGCTTCGTTCTCCTGCCGGATGCGCCCGCCGCACGCTTCCCGCGCCAGGGGCAGGCGCCGCGCCGTGGCGGTCGCGGGCCCGTCCATCACCGCGTGCCGTAGAGGCGGTCCCCGGCGTCGCCAAGCCCGGGCACGATGTAGCCGTGCTCGTTCAGCTCCTCGTCGATGGCCGCCGTCACGATGGCGACGTCCGGGTGCGCGGCCTGCAGCGCCTTCAGCCCCGGGCGCGACGCGATCAGGCACACGTACTTGAGCATGGTCACGCCGCTCTCCTTGAGCCGGTTCAGCGCCGCGATGGCCGAATTGCCCGTGGCCAGCATCGGGTCCACCACGATCACGAACCGCTCCCGAATGTCCTCCGGCATCTTGAAGTAGTACTCGACGGGCTCGAGCGTTTCCGGATCGCGGTACAGGCCGATATGGCCTACGCGCGCGGCCGGCAGCAGCTCCAGCATGCCGTCGAGGAAGCCGTTGCCGGCCCGCAGGATCGACACCAGGCAAAGTTTCTTGCCCGCCAGTACCGGCGACTGCGTGGGCGCGATCGGCGTCCTGATGGCGATGGTCTCCATCGGCAGGTCGCGCGTGGCTTCGTAGGTGAGCAGCTGGCTGATCTCGCGCACGAGCCGGCGGAAGTTGTCGGTGGTGGTCTCCTCGCTGCGCGCCAGCGTGACCTTGTGCTGGACCAGCGGGTGGTCCACCACCAGCACGGAGGCGGCGGCAACCGGGGCATTGGCGGCTGCGGCCGGTGCCACGGGGACGGCAGACATGTCGTTCATGGTGACGCTCCTATGCAATCGGACTGAATCGGGCTAGCGTGGAAATCAGGGATTGCACCGCCGGTCGGCGTCGGCCGGCGGGCAAGCGTAAGACTGCGCGTTCGCGGCGCTCAGAACACCGTGCCGTCGCTGTGGATCGCGAATGGCGGCGGCCCGCCGGCCCTGCGCTTGGCGGCAATCCGCCGCCCCGCGGCCCAGGTGCCGCCTTCGAGCACGCGCGCCAGCGGAAACGCCGTCTCGCTCAATCCGAGCGCCTGGCGCACGCCGTCGGCCACCAGGTCCAGCCCGGTCACCGTCAGCGCGCGCCATTCGACGATGACGGGCTCGTGCACCTCGTGCACCACCTGTGCAAACCCCGCGTCGCGCGGCACCATCAGCTCGAAATCGAACAGCAGGCCGCCGTTGCGGTACTCGGGCAGCCCGGTCAGCGCATCCAGTCCGGTAACGATCAGCCCGGCATCCTCGAGCGGCTCCAGCAGCGAATACGTCAGCCACTGGGTCAGCTTGTGGAACGGCACCAGCCCGCCGGGAGCCGCCGGGTGGCGCCAGGTATCGCCGAGCGAGATGCCGTCGAGCACGACCCGCCCCGGCCACACCGGCCCCAGCGCCACCAGCAGCGTCTTCAGGATGAAGCTCGCGTCGATGCGGTCATCGACCGCATTGGCCTTCAGGTAGTCGAACAGGTTGCCGAGCCGCGCCGGCGAGCCGAACACGGCCGGCGTGGCCTGCATGACTTCGCCCAGCCGGCGCAGCAGCCCGGCGCGCCCCTCCAGGCCGACCAGCGGATTGTGCTGCGCCACCTGGAACGCCGTGGCAATGCTGGACGCATCGATGCGCAACAGGCGTTCGGCATCGGCACGCAGCGGATTGCCCGGCTCGGCCGAAAAGCCACCGCGCGCGAACAGGTCGAAGCTGGCCACGCCGAGCCCTTCGGAGCGGGTCAGGATCAGGTCGCTGGCCGGATCGCGGTAGCGCCAGTCGGGCCCGGCTCCGGCATCCAGCAGGACGCTGGGAATGACCAGGTCGATGCCGATGCGTGCGCGGTCCTCGCGGTGCTCGGGGCCGCTCAGCGCGGCGCGCTCGCACAGGATCTGCCAGCGGTCGAGCCGCTCGCCGGAGCCGCCGCTTTCGAAATGGCGCCAGCGGCTGTGGTACGGCACCCGCAGATCGGGGTAGCGCTGGCGGATGGTGCTGGCCACGTAGTCGGCAATGGCATGCACGCGATCGGGATGCCAGGTGAACAGTTCAGACTGACCGGCCGCCACATGTTCCGTGATCGCCGCGCAATGCGTGCGCACCGCTTCGGCACAAAGCAGCGCCGCGGCCGGGTGCCCCGCCGGCACCGGACTGTACCAACCGCTGCCGAGGCCTTGGTCCGGCCCGCCGGGCCGGTCCGCTTCGGGATACGTGCTCATTCGTTCAACCCCCTGCCCTTTGCCAGGGCGAGTTCGTCGGCGTCAGGCGGCGTGTAGCGCGTGAAATAGCCGGCCGCCACCTTGGCGTCGATTTCCACGCGCGCATCCGCCGGAATCAGTTCTTCAGGTATGGCCACCTGCTCGACCACCTCGATGCCCTGGGCCACCAGCGCACCGTGCTTCATATTGCTCATCGACGCCCAGCGGTCGATGCGCCGGATGCCCAGCCAGTGGAAGACATCCGGCATCAGTTCCTGGAAGCGCATGTCCTGCACGCCGGCCACGCATTCCGTGCGGGCGAAGTAGGTCTCGGCGCGGTCGCCGCCCACCTGGCGCTTGCGGGCGTTGTAGACCAGGAACTTGGTGACCTCGCCCAGCGCGCGTCCTTCCTTCCGGTTATAGACCACCAGGCCTACGCCGCCCTGCTGCGCCATCTCGATGCAGACTTCGATGCCGTGCGCGAGGTAGGGCCGGCAGGTGCAGATGTCGGAGCCGAATACGTCCGAGCCGTTGCACTCGTCATGCACGCGGCAGGCCACGCGCGTGTCCGGCTGGCCCAGCTTGGCGACATCGCCAAAGAAATATAGCGTCATGCCGCCGATCGGCGGCAGGAAGACTTTCAGGTCGGGCCGCGTCACCAGCTCCGGGAACATGCCGCTGGTCTGCTCGAACAGGCTGCGGCGCAGCGCGGTTTCCTTGATCTCGAAACGGCGCGCGAGCCCGGGCAGGTACCAGACCGGGTCCACCGCGGCCTTGGTGACCCGCACGTCGCCGTTGGCATGGAGAATGTCGCCGTCCGGCCTGAGCCGTCCCGCGGCAATCGCGGCGGCCAGTTCGGGCATGTTGATATGCGCCCGCGTCACGGCAATGGTCGGGCGGATGTCCACGCCTGCGGCGATGCGGTCGGCAAATGCGCTGGAAACGAGATGGCCCCACGGGTCGAGCGAGACAATCTTGTCCGGGTCCGCCCACTGCGGATGCGGGCCGATCGCTTCGGCCGGCGCGGTATCGGTCAGGTCCGGACGATGGTCGCGCTGCAAGCGGCCCGAGGCCACAGCGAGGGCCCGGTAGATGGCATAGGCGCCCGAATGCGTACCGATCACATTGCGTCGCTCCGGGTCCGTCAGGCTGGCGATCACCGGCCCGCG
Organism: Cupriavidus sp. WKF15; assembly: GCF_029278605.1. Lineage (NCBI taxonomy): Bacteria > Pseudomonadati > Pseudomonadota > Betaproteobacteria > Burkholderiales > Burkholderiaceae > Cupriavidus > Cupriavidus sp. WKF15. The sequence continues at coordinate 1,877,543 of NZ_CP119573.1, read as the reverse complement.
TTCCGCGGCCGTGGGCGCCCCCCAGTGGATCGGCTCGGCCGGTTTGTCGCGGCGCGCGTGCGAAGTCAGGACGATATGGTCGGACATGAGAGCCCTCGATTCCGTGATGGAATCCTGACCAAACGGTCAGGTTTACGATTCCATACTAGGCAATCTCTGTGCCATCGCCCAATGCCCATTTCCGGGCCATGTGGGTCGTCGCACGGAGGCAACGGCGCCCCATTTGCACTGAGGCGTCGCACGCCTCTGGCGCTCGTGGTGCATGCGCACCACGAAAAAGCGGCACGGGCCGGGTTGGCCACGTGCCGCTCATGTCCTCAGCCGCTTTGCGCCGGATTGCACGCTCGGGCGGCCCGGATTCGCTTACGTCGTTGATTCCCCTGCGCTGCGGCGCCCGCCTGCCAGCAGTGCTCGCAACGCGGCGAACGGGTTGGTGCTTTCTACGTAGCGGTGGAACAAGGTCCCGGCAACATTGCTCGCCAGCCAGGCGAACACCATGCCCATTGCATTGAGCACCGGGCTGCCCGGCGCGAAGTGCGACACCACCGCGTTCACGATGAGGCAGACCGGGAAATGCACCAGGAACACGGAATAAGAGATGCGGCCGAAGAAGCCCACCACCGCCGCGCGCGGCCAGCTTTCGAGCCAGCCCCCGCGCCTGGCCACCGCCAGCAGCAGGGCCGTCGCCAGCGCGACGGCGATCCGCAGCCGGAAATCGACGATCAGCGCTGCCAGCCCGAGCGCCCCAAGCAGCAGCAGCGGAATGGCCGAGCGGTCGGCGTTGGACGCCCAGTAAGCCAGCGTGCCCATGCCATAGGCGCCGAAGAAGTACACCGCCCAGATGTCCCATCCGGCATCGCGGTTGAACCAGAACAGCGATGCCACCGCCAGCGCCGACACCAGCACGACGCCCGCTTGCGCACCCTGGCCCGAAACCCCGCGCGCCAGCCATAGCGCCGTCACCAGCAGGGCAAACAACTGCAGGTCGATCGCCACATACCAGACTCCTGCGGACAAGGCATCGACATCCAGCACGTTATGCAGCAGCAGCACATGGGCAAGGAATTGCATCAGGTGCGGCGGCGCGGGAATCGACTCGTGGACCATCCAGGTACGCGCGATGGCCGCGCCCGCGATGCTCAGCAATATCGCCGCGGCATAAGGCGTGACCAGCTTCTGGTAGCGGCGCCAGACCGCTGCCAGCGGATGCTGCCGGAGAGTCAGCCGTCCCTCGGGCGCAAGGCTGCGTGCCGCCAGGAAGCCGCTGACGACCAGGAATACCTGCACCGCAATGCGGGCGTACTGCGACAGCCAGTCCAGCGCGTCCGGCGCCAGCGAATAGGCTGCGTCGGACATGGGGCCGTAGAACGCCAGGTGATGGAGCACGATCAGTTGCGAACTGACCGCCTTGAGGGCGTCTATGCACGCCAGGCGCGAAGGACGGGGGCTCATTGTTATAAGAACGTTACAAATGCGATGGGCGCGATTTTACCCCCATCTCGAGCACTGTTTGCGCCTTATTTGTCACAAAATGCGTAATCGTTACACAAATCACCAGCATGTGCCGTTTCCGGGGCGGCGAGCGCTTGTCTTGCCGACAAGGCATTTGCTTATGACAAAGTTGTCCTTCTCGTGCGCCAGTTCCGGGTATACCCTCACACCTTTGCTGCAACTGGCGTCACTGCGCCCCGCCTGCCTTCCACATGCTGTCCATCCAATCGTTCGCTTCCCGTCGCAAGCTATTCCGTTCCCTGGCGGCCCTGATGCTGTCCCTGGCCGCGCTGTCTCCGCTTGGCGCCCACGCCCAGAGCCCGGTGCTGGACAAGATCCGCGACAGCGGCACCATCGTGCTCGGCTATCGCGAATCCGCGCTGCCGTTCTCGTTTGCCGATGACAAGGACCAGCCGGCCGGCTATGCCGTCGACCTGTGCCTGCGCGTCGCCGAGGCAGCCCGCCAGAAACTGGGCCTGAAGGACATCAAGGTACGCTGGATGCCGCTCACGCCGCAGAACCGCTTCCCGGCAATGACCAATGGCCTGGTGGACCTGGACTGCGCGCCCAACACCAACTCGCTGGAACGTCAGAAGCAGGTGGCCTTCAGCGTGTCGCACTATGTGTCGACCGTGCGCATGCTGGTGCGCGCGGATTCCGGCATCCAGTCCTTCGCGGACCTGCGCGGCAAGACCGTGGTCACCAGCGCCGGTTCCACCGGCGACCGCCATGTGCGCCGCCTGAAGCAACAGTATGGTTACCGCGACATCTACGCCAAGGATCATGGCGAATCGTTCCTGCTGCTGGAATCGGGCCGCGCGCAGGCCTTCGTGATGGACGATGTCCTGCTGGCGGGCCTGCGCGCGCGCGCCAAGGACCCGTCCCAGTATGTGATCGTCGGTCCGGCCCTTTCGACGGAGCAGAACGCGCTGATGATGTCGAAAGCCGACCCCGAATGGAAACAGTTCGTGGACCAGACGCTGGCCACCACCTTCGCGGGCCAGGACATCGCGTCGCTGCAGAAGCACTGGTTCCAGCAGCCCATCGGCAGCCGCCGCATCAACCTCGCCCTGGCCCCGTCGAACCAGGTGCGGGAAGCCTGGAAGCACCCGTCCGACACGGCGACGGAGTGATGTCAACGTATCAGGCTCAGGCCGCCTGATGTGGCAATCCATGATTTCCATAAGACCTACCGCCGGGTAGCCCCCAAGTTGACAGCCCGACAGGAGCTTGGCGACACTGAAACCGGTCGCTCCCGCCAGAGGAGCAACCGCGAAGAACCGCCCGACGGGGTGGCATAACCAGGCAGGACTCAGGAGAAATCATGAACAAGTTCGTTGCGACCGCGATCGCGCTCGCATTGGGCACGGCTGCTGTGGCCGCCCACGCGCAAACCGGCGGCAAGAAGTTCGACCCGTATACGCAGGGCGCCAAGTCCGGTCAGAAATTCGACCCGTACACCGAGGGCGCCAAGACCGGCGACAAGTTCGACCCGTACAGCCAGGGCGCCAACAAGAGCACCCGCAGCGACCTGACCGACGCCTCGGCCCCGGAAGCCAAGAAACCGGCCAAGTCGAAGTCCAAGAAGAGCAAGAAGAAGGCCGCTTCGGCGCCGGCGGCCAGCTGATACCCGGCCAGCCATGCAAGAAAGCCCGTGCGTGTGCACGGGCTTTTTGCATTTCGGGGATCAGCGCCGGAAGCCTGCCGATGGGGATCTACGGCGCTTGCGTATCCTGCTCCAGCGCCGTCACGTCGATGCGCTGCACTTTCCCGTCCTGCCTGACCTCCGTCCGCAGCACGAAAGCCTCGGCCGGGCAATACCAGTCGGTGATATGCATGACCGAAGGTTCGACCTGCACGACTTCTTCACCGACCAGCAGCGGCCCGAGGGACGTGCGCTTGTCATAGGTAATCGGCAGGCATTCCTTTCGGCCCATGACGGTATCGATCATCTGCCGGCGGCCGACCTGGCGCGAGCTGATATGGATGGAGGCGTGCAGCGCGCGCATGGTGCTGACCACCTCGTCCGAACCGAGCGGATAGACCTTCAGCGACAGGCTCGATTCGAACGTCTCGCCCTCCAGCGTGGTCCCTTCGCGCAGGTTCATGCCGGCATAGTTGAACACCCCGCTACCCTTGAACGCCGCCTCGCCATACATGCGCGCGTAGCGCGCACGGGCATTGATAACGGCGTGCTGGCTTTCGATGCTGGTCTGGTCCGCGGGCGTGCGCCGGTCGATATTGACCTGGTGCACCTGGTCCATGATGACGGGCGGCCCCATCAGCGCCGACATGGCCGATTTGGAGTTCACCTCGAGTTGTGCGCGGCACCCGTGGGCACTGCGCCCGACATCGCGCAATGTCATGGTGATCGACATCGGCAGCGCACCGTCCCCCTCCATCTGCACGTGCGAACCCGAGCGGAACCAGGGCGCGTCGCAGAGCACGGCGCCAGCCGATGGCGGCGCGGAAGCCCCGGGCGCCGTGGGGCCCGGATGCGAATCGGACCGCTGCTGGGCCCAGGCAACGCTGGCCAGCAGTAGTGCCAGCACGCCCGCAGCGCCGTTTCGCCGGAAATGCTGCGCCTTTGTCTTCACATGAATCCCTGTCTAGAATGATCTTGCGCCCGATCCGGCCGCGACTGGATCAGGCTTGCAATCGGCCTGTTCCAAAGTTAGCGCGTTTCCCGTGCACTGTCTCGCCGTGCTTTCGGAGGCCGGTCCTGGCTGGCGTCCCCGATACCTCGCAGGAGATCCCATGCTTCAGTACTACGCGAAATTATGGTGGGTGATCGCATTGCGCGGTCTGCTGGCGCTGGTTTTCGGCATTTGCGCGTTCTTTGCCCCGATCGCCACGCTGGCCGCGCTGATCATCCTCTTCGGCGCATTTACGGCGGCCGACGGCCTGATGGCCCTGCTGATGGCGATCTCCGGCAAGCAGCGCGAAAGCAGCGACCGCTGGATCCTGGCGCTGCAGGGCCTGCTGGGCCTGGGCGTCGGTGCGCTCACCTGGCTGAGCCCGACCATCACGGCGTTGTCCCTGCTGATCTATATCGCGGCATGGACGCTGGCCACGGGCGTGCTGCAGATTGTCGCAGCCGTGCGCCTGCGCAAGGAGATCCCCAACGAGTGGTGGCTGATCCTGACCGGGCTGGTCAGCATCGCCTTCGCCTTCATGGTGCTGTGGCGGCCATTGGCCGGTGCGCTCGCCGTGCTCTGGCTGATTGGGTCCTGGGCCATCGTGTGCGGCATCCTGCTCCTGGGGGTTGCGCTGCGGCTGCGCAGCGTGCGGCCGGGTGCAATTTCCCAGCCAGCCTGACTTCGGCAGAACGGTTGCCCACGGGGCGGTCACCGGCCACCCGAAATCAGGACGGGTGCCTCACCCGTGCTACCATTGCCGCCCGCGAGAGGGACGCTCGGAGCACCGGGGAAAAGGTACGCTTGAATCACAAAGCAGGTCAAAAACTGGCCTGACGGCTTGCCTTGTCCACCGGGGACCGGCCGCAAGCGTTGTGACGGCTTCCCGCCATGCCCGGTATCCCAGTTGCGGTCGGTTCTGCCTGTCGCGCCACGCGATGCCAGCCATTCATCCGTCGACAATTCCATGGAGTTCTATGCGTAGTACATCGACCTCGCGCTATGCCGGTCTGTCAGTTGGCGTGATCGCCCTGATCAGCATCGGCATCCTGCTGGTCTGGTTCGGCTCGCTCGAGATGCGCCACTTGCTGCGCTCGGACGAAGGCCGCTACGCCGAAATTGCCCGCGAGATGTTCGTCAGCGGCGACTGGGTGACGATTCGCTACCAGTCGCTCAAGTACTTCGAAAAACCGCCCTTCCATCTCTGGGTGACCGCGCTGTCCTATACGCTGTTCGGCATTGGGGACTGGCAGGCGCGGTTGTGCGTGGCGCTGTCCGGCGCCATCGGCCTGCTGGTTTCGATGCTCGCCGCGCACCGCTGGTTTGGCGCGCGCGCGGCCCTGCTGACGGGGCTGGTGCTGGTCGCCGCGCCGATGTGGAACGTGGCGGCGCATTTCAATTCGCTGGACATGACGCTGTCGGGCGCGATGGCCTGCGTGCTCGCCTTCATGCTGCTGGCCCAGCACCCCGAAGCCACGCCGGCGGCCCGCCGCAACTGGATGCTGGCGTGCTGGGTCGCCATGGGCGTGGCCATCCTGACCAAGGGCCTGGTTGGCATTGCCCTGCCCGGGCTGGTGCTGGTGGTCTATACGCTCGTCACGCGCGACTTCGGCCTGTGGGGCCGCCTGCATCTGGTGGCCGGCATCGCGCTGATGCTCGTGGTCACCGTGCCCTGGTTCTGGCTGGTGTCCGAGCGCAACTCCGAATTCCTGAACTTCTTCTTCATTCACGAGCACTGGCAGCGCTACACCTCCACGGTGCATTCGCGCAAGGGCCCGCTGTGGTACTTCGTGCCGCTGCTGGTCGCGGGCTTCCTGCCATGGCTGGGCGCCTTCCCGGGCATGTGGCAGGCCGTGCGCGAACGCGCCGGCGTGGCACGCGGCAGTGCCCCGCGGCCGTTCCAGCCGGCGCTGCTCGCCGCCATCTGGGCCATTGCCATCTTCGTCTTCTTCAGCCTGTCGGGCTCGAAGCTGCCGGGCTATATCGTGCCGATCTTCCCGGCGCTGGGCATCCTGGCTGGCGTGGCGCTCGACACCACCACCGAGCGCTCATGGCGGCGGCAGGTGAACTTCATGCTGGTGCTGGCCATTCTCGGCTTGCTGGCCAGCCCTTACCTGGCAACGCTCGACAAGCCCAGCACGCCCAATGCGGTCTACCGCGAATTCGCGCTGTGGATCGGCCTGGCCTTTGCCTGCATGCTCGCCGGTGCGTTGCTCGCCCGTCACCTGATGCGTGCGCGTGGCGTATTCCCCAGCATCGTCGCTTATGCTGTGGCCATGTTCCTGTGCGCGACACTGGCCTTGCGCGGGCATGAAGCCATGGGCCGCCCGGCTTCCGGCGCCGACCTCGTGCCCGCGATCAGCGCGGTGCTGACGCCCGACATGCCGGTCTACAGCGTGCGCCTGCTGGACCACACCCTGCCGTTCTACCTGCGCCGGACTACCATCCTCGTGGAGCACCCCGACGAGCTGGAGTTCGGTGTCGGCCAGGAGCCGCAGAAATGGATTCCGACCGTCGACGCGTTTGTCGAACGCTGGAAACAGGGTCCGCACGCCATCGCCATCATGTCGGCCGACACGTTCCAGGACCTGAGCGCGCGCGGCGTGCCGATGCGCACGGTCGCCGAAGACAAGCGCCGCATCGTCGTTGCCAATTTCCCGCTGCCGGCACAGGCCCGGCCGCAATCTTCCAAGGACTGAACCCGGCGCCATGACGCTATCGACTTTTGCCTTTATCTTTACCGGCGTACTGCTCAACGCCGCCGCGCAACTGCTGCTCAAGGCCGGCGTCAACGCCGTCGGCGCCATCACCATCGAACGCAGCACGCTGCTGGTGACGGCACTGCGCGTGCTGACGCAGTGGCCGGTGCTGGCCGGGCTGACGCTCTATGTCGTCAGCGTAGGCGTGTGGATCGTCGGGCTGTCGCGCGTGGACGTGTCGATCGCCTATCCCATGCTCTCGCTCGGCTATGTGGTGAATGCGCTGGCCGCATGGTGGCTGTTCGGCGAGATGATCGGACCGCTGCGCGTGTGCGGCATCCTGCTGATCCTGGCCGGCGTGTTCCTGATCGCGCGCTCGTGAACCGGCGCCCAACTGTGCTGCACTTCTACTGGCAAGCTTCCCGATGACCGCTACCGCCGCTTCCGAATTCCTTCCCTTCGTCCGGCCCGAGATCGACGCCGACACCATTGCCGAAGTCGGCAAGGTGCTCGCATCCGGCTGGATCACCTCCGGCCCGAAGATGCAGGCGTTCGAGGACGCGCTGTCCCAGCTCTTCGGCGGGCGCCCCGTGCGCACCTTCGCCAATGGCTCGGCGACGATGGAGATCGCCCTGCGCATCGCGGATATCGGGCCTGGCGATGAAGTCATCACCACGCCGATCACGTGGGTCGCCACTGCCAACGTGGTGCTGGCGGTCGGCGCAAAGCCGGTGTTCGTCGACATCGACCCGCGCACCCGCAACATCGACCTGGACGCCGTGGAAGCGGCCATCACGCCGCGCACGCGCGCGATCATGCCGGTGTACCTGTCGGGCCTGCCCGTCGACATGGAGCGGCTCTACGCGATCGCCTCAAAGCACAGGCTGCGCGTGATCGAAGATGCCGCCCAGGCCATCGATTCGCGCTGGCAGGGCAAGCGCATCGGCGCGTTTGGCGACCTGGTCAGCTTCAGCTTCCAGGCCAACAAGAACATCACCAGCGTCGAAGGCGGCTGCCTGGTGATGAATACGCCCGAGGAAGCCGTGCGCGCCGAGCGCCTGCGCCTGCAGGGCGTGATCCGCTCCGGCATGGACGGCATGGACGTGGAAGAGCCCGGGGGCAAGTTCAACCTGACCGACGTGAATGCCGCGATCGGCCTGGCGCAGCTGGCCAAGCTGGATGGTATTACCGCGCGCCGCGCGGAACTGGCCGAAACCTATTTCCGTTGCGCCGCCGACGCAGGACTGGCCGAGCTGGGCATTGAACTGCCGCTGCCGCTGGATCCGAATCAGGCCACCACCAACTGGCACATGTTCCAGGTCGTGCTGCCCACGGAGCGCCTGGAAGGCGGCCCGCAGCATGCGCGCCACAACGTCATGCAGGCCATGCGCGAGCGCGGCATCGGCACCGGCGTGCACTATCCCCCGATTCACCTTTTCACCTATTACCGTTCCCTCGGCTGGCGCGAAGGCATGCTGCCGCACGCCGAGCGCATCGGGCGCGGCATCGTCACGCTGCCGCTCTTCCCTGCCATGCAAGCCACCGACGTGGAACGGGTCTGCGCAACTCTCAGCGAAACATGCAAACGTCTCTCCAAATGAGCCCGGTCGAGGTTTCGGTCGTCATCCCGGTCTACAACGAAGAGGACGGGCTGCAAGCCCTGTTCGACCGCCTGTATCCGGTGCTCGACGACCTTGGCGACTCGTACGAGGTCATTTTCATCAATGACGGCAGCGTCGACCGCTCGGCGGCGATGCTCGCGGCGCAGTTCCACAAGCGCCCGGACGTGACCCGGGTGGTGCTGTTCAACGGCAACTTTGGCCAGCACATGGCCATCCTCGCCGGCTTCGAGCATACGCGCGGCAAGATCGTGATCACGCTGGACGCCGACCTGCAGAACCCGCCCGAGGAAATCCCGCGCCTGGTGCAGACCATGCGCGAAGGCCACGACTACGTCGGCACCATTCGCCGCCAGCGCAACGACACGGCCTTCCGCCGCTATGCGTCGCGGGCCATGAACGGGCTGCGCGAGAAGATCACCCGGATCCGCATGACGGACCAGGGCTGCATGCTGCGCGCGTATGACCGCAACGTGGTGGACACCATCAATGCCTGCCGCGAGGTCAACACCTTCATTCCCGCGCTGGCCTACACGTTCGCGTCGAGTCCGGTGGAGATCGAGGTCGGCCACGAGCAGCGCCACGCGGGCGAGTCCAAGTACTCGCTGTACCAGCTCATCCGCCTGAATTTCGACCTGGTCACCGGCTTCTCGATCGTGCCGCTGCAATGGTTCTCGGCCATGGGGACGATCCTGTCCCTGTTGTCCGGGGTCCTGTTCGTCGTTCTGGTGGCGCGCCGCTTCCTGTTCGGCTCGGAAGTCCAGGGTGTGTTCACCCTGTTCGCCGTGAACTTCTTCCTGATCGGCATCCTGCTGTTCGGCCTGGGCCTGCTCGGCGAATACGTGGGCCGCATCTACCAGGAAGTACGCGACCGGCCGCGCTACCGCATCAAGGCCGTCCTTGAGGCGGACCCGGCCCGCCAACGGACGGAGGCATGATGCGCGCGGTTGTCTTTGGCTACCACAACGTCGGCGACCGCTGCCTGCGCGTGCTGCATGCGCGCGGCGTAGAGGTGGCGCTGGTCATCACGCATCGCGACCGTGCCGACGAGAACATCTGGTTCCGCCGCGTGGCGGATACCGCCACGGAACTGGGTATCCCATTCGTGTACGGCGAGGATCCGACCGACCCGGCGATCGCGCAGGCCGTGCGCGACGCCCGGCCCGACGTCATCTTCTCCTTCTACTACCGCTCGATGATCCCGGCCAGCGTGCTGGCGCTGGCGCCGCAAGGCGCGTTCAACATGCACGGATCGCTGCTGCCCAAGTACCGCGGCCGCGTGCCGGTCAACTGGGCCGTGCTGCACGGCGAGACCGAGACCGGCGCCACGCTGCACGCGATGGAAGCCAAGCCCGACGCCGGCTACATCGTCGACCAGACGGCCGTGCCGATTCTGCCGGACGACACCGCCGGCGAAGTCTTCGAGAAAGTCACCGTGGCGGCCGAGCAGACACTGTGGCGCGCGCTGCCGGCCATGATGGCGGGCAAGACGCCGCAGCTGCCTAACGTGCTGGCCGAGGGCAGCTACTTCTCGGGCCGCCGCCCCGAGGACGGCCGCATCGACTGGAGCCGCCCGGCGGCCGAGGTCTACAACCTGATCCGCGCGGTGGCGCCGCCCTACCCGGGCGCATTCACCGATATTGCCGGCCAGCGCTTCATCGTTGCGCAGGCGCGCCGCCCGCTGTCCGCCTCTACGCCGGCTACGCTGCCGACCGGATGGCGCCCCGGCCTGCATGTCAGCCAGGGCCAGATCGTCGGCCTGTGCGGCGACGGCGGCCAGGTGCGCATTGACACCCTGCTTGCCGCCGCGACGTCGTCCCCGGTCACCCCGGAGTCGCTTGCCCCCATTCTTACCGAACAGTCCAACGAGGAAAACCGATGAAAAAGGTCCTGATTCTTGGCGTCAACGGCTTCATCGGCCACCACCTGACGCGCCGCATCCTGGAAACCACGCCGTGGGAGGTCTACGGCATGGACATGTCGTCCGACCGCCTCGGTGACCTGGTCAACCATCCGCGCATGCACTTCTTCGAGGGTGACATCACCATCAACAAGGAGTGGATCGAGTACAACATCCGCAAATGCGACGTGGTCCTGCCGCTGGTGGCCATTGCCACCCCCGCCACCTACGTGCGCCAGCCGCTGCGCGTGTTCGAGCTCGACTTCGAAGCCAACCTGCCGATCGTGCGCGCCGCGGTCAAGTACGGCAAGCACCTGGTGTTCCCGTCGACCTCCGAGGTCTACGGCATGTGCGCCGACGACGAGTTCGACCCCGAGTCCTCGCCGCTGATCTACGGCCCGATCAACAAGCCGCGCTGGATCTACGCCTGCTCCAAGCAGCTCATGGACCGCGTCATCCACGCCTACGGCATGGAACAGGGCCTGAACTACACGCTGTTCCGCCCGTTCAACTGGATCGGCGCCGGGCTGGACTCGATCTTCGAATCGAAGGAAGGCTCCTCGCGCGTGGTCACGCAGTTCCTCGGCCATATCGTGCGCGGCGAGCCGATCAAGCTGGTCGACGGCGGGGCGCAGAAGCGCGCGTTCGCCGATATCTCGGACGGCATCTCGGCGCTGATGCGCATCATCGAGAACCCCAACGGCGTGGCCACCGGCAAGATCTTCAACATCGGCAACCCGTCCAACATCCACTCGGTGCGCGAGCTGGCCGAGATGATGCTGAAGATGGCCGCCGACTACCCCGAGTACGCCGAAGAGGCGCGCAAGACGCAGATCGTCGAGACCTCGTCGGGCGACTTCTACGGCAAGGGCTACCAGGACGTGCAGCACCGCGTGCCGAAGATCGACAACACCATGCAGGAACTGGGCTGGAAGCCCGAGGTGACGATGGAGCAGGCGCTGCGCCAGATCTTCGAGGCCTATCGCGAAAAGGTCGTGGAAGCACGCACCCTCGTCGACAGCGCCAACTGAGCGCGGAGCCATGGCCAGAATCGCCCTCAAGGTTGACGTCGACACGCTGCGCGGCACGCGCGAAGGCGTGCCGGCGCTGCTGTCCATGCTCGATGCCGTGCAGGCACAGGCCACCTTCCTGTACAGCCTGGGCCCGGACCACACCGGCTGGGCACTGCGCCGCATATTCCGGCCCGGGTTCCTGAAGAAGGTGTCGCGCACCTCGGTGGTGTCCAACTACGGCCTGCGCACGCTGATGTACGGCGTGCTGCTGCCGGGGCCGGACATCGGCCGCAAGGCGGCCGCCGAAATGCGCGCGGCGCGCACGGCCGGCCATGAATGCGGCATCCATACCTGGGATCATGTCTACTGGCAGGACAACGTGCGCCAGCGCGATCCCGCCTGGACGCGCCGCCAGATGCAGAACGCATTCGACCGCTATGTCGACATCTTCGGCGAAGCCCCGCCCACGCATGGCGCGGCCGGCTGGCAGATGAACGACGAGGCGTTCCGGCAGATCGACGACTGGGGCATGGCCTACGCGTCGGACGGGCGCGGCACGGCGCCGTACATCCCGACTGTCGGCGGCGTGGCCTGCCGCCATGTGCAGATTCCAACCACGCTGCCCACGCTCGACGAAATGATCGGCGTGGACGGCCTCACCGAGGACAACGTCCATGAGGCCGTGCTGCGCCTGACGGAAGGCGCGGGCGGCATGCGCGACCATGTCTTCACGCTGCACACGGAACTGGAAGGCGGCAAGCTCGCGCCCGTGTTCCGCCGCCTGCTGCAAGGCTGGCGCGCGCAGGGGCATGAGCTGGTGTCGATGGCCACGTATTACCGGCACATCGACCGCGACACCCTGCCGACGCTGCCGGTGACGTGGGGGTCGATTGAAGGGCGCAGCGGCGAGCTGATCATTCAGCCTTGAAATGCAGGCGGGCCACTTCGTAGAGGCTCCCGCCCTTCCCCCTGCCCTCTCCATTGCATGGAGAAGAGAACCCGCCAGTTTGGCCTACAACAATCTGAACTGTACACCTTTGATTCTTAAGGAACAGTAACCAGCGGGGGCGCCGCTGTCCGACGCCAACTGGCCCATCTCCCCCAAGCCCGCCCACGATTTTGATGCGCTCAGCGCAGAATGGGGCGCGGCCCGATTTTGACGGCTTCCTGACCGGCCGGCATTCGCCGACCCGCTCCCTTGCGGTGACGCGCGGCATTTGCCAGCGCGATCTGCTGCGCCTTTGCCGTGGCGATGCGTTTCAGCCTTCGCCCTCCAGGTTCCATTTTGGCAATTTGCTCCGGCGTTTAACGTTGCTTCGGTGGCCATCAAGTCGACTGTATTTGATTTAGATTTAAATACCTCAAAATACGAATCTTTTTTCTCAAAAATCGGATTAGTCCTATATCTGGCTTGCTTTGATCTTGGCATTCTGTATCGCCAAATTCGGGTATTGCACCAATTGCCCAGCGTACACCTGACGCGCTGCGTGCCGCGCAGCGGCGCAACCGATACAAGGATTGCGATCATGGCCGAAAGATGGGATCACGCAGCCAAGCTGCCGACGGGACGACAAGTCTATTTTCTGGAGGTGCCTGGGTCGGCCACTGCCGCCGCGCTGTCAGTGGTGTCCTTCGAAGCGATCGAGCGACTGGGTGAGCCTTATCGGGTCACGGTCCAGCTCACCCATCCGCTGGAGCTGGACCGCGCCGACTACCTGAGCCGGGACGCCGCCTTCGTCATTGATGGCGGCCAGGACAGCGAGCCGCGGAAGTTTGCCGGCTGGATTTCCGAGTTTTCCAAGACGCGGGAGACCCGGGACTTCTGTGCCTATGAAATCGTGGTGGTACCGCAGGTCGCGCGCCTTAGCATCACGAAACGCAGTCGCATCTATCAGCAGAAGACCGCGCCACAGATCATCGAGACCATCCTGCGCGGTCACGAGTTGAAGGGACACCAATTCGCCTTCAAGACCCGACGTCAATACCCACAGCACGCGTTCCGCCTTCAGTACGAGATGTCGGACTGGGACTATATCCGGCTGCTGATGGAGCAGGAGGGCCTGTACTGCTATTTCATCCCCGGCAAGTTCGGTGAGATGGTGGTGTTCGGCGACGACATCGACCACTACATCTACCAGCCCGAGTTGCGCGTGCCGTACCGGGAGACGGCGGGGCTGGAATCGGGCCTGGAGGCGGTCTACGACATCCGGACGCATACCAGGACGGTTCCGGAATCCTACCGGGTAGCGGATTACAACCCCGATGCCTCATGGGAACGCAAGGCCGGCGAGGCGAACATCGCCCACAAGGACAGGACGACCTATGGGCAGCCCTATGTCTACGGCACGCACCACCTGGACGAGGCCGGCGCGAAGTGGGAGGCGCAGCTGCGGCACGAGGCGGCGTACGCTGGGCAACTGGTCTACGCGGGCCAGAGCAATGTGCTGGCGCTGCGCCCGGCGCGTATTCTGCGTATGGACACCGCCCTGCCGGATGCACCCAGCGGCCAGGTCGTCACCGGGGTCGTGCACAGCGGCGGCCGTGACCAGGCGTACCGCAACGTCTTCTACCAGGCCATCCCGTGCGACCGGCGCTTCCGCCTGGCGATGGACGAGTCCCGGTGGCCGCGCATCGCCGGGACGCTCAGCGGACGCATCACATCGCCGGGCGAGTACAAGTACGCCTATCTGACGCAGGACGGCCACTACATCGTCCGTTTCGACCTGGACTTCGACAAGTGGCCCAAGGGCGGCGAGAGCGTTCCGTTGCGCCTCGCCAAGCCCTTCGCCGGGGCCTTGCAGACGGGCTTCCACTTCCCGCTGATTGACGGCACCGAGGTAGCCATTGCCTTCCGGGATGGGAATCCAAACAAGCCCTACATCGCGCACGCGATGCACCACAGCCAGCACAGTGATCTCATCCACAATCAGGATCGGTGGCTGTCCCGCAATGTCATCCGCACCCAGAGCAACAACAAGCTGCGCTTCGAAGACTGGCACGGCCAGGAAAGCATCAAGCTGTCCACCGAGTACGGCGGCAAGACCCAACTGAACCTCGGCTATCTCGTCGACTACAAGAAGAAGCAGCGCGGCGACGGGTTCGAACTACGGACTTCCGGCTGGGGCGCCGTGCGTGGTGGCAAGGGACTGTTCCTGTCGGCCGATGACCAGCCGGGGGCGAATGGCCAGCAACTGGATATGCAGGATGCCGAAGCCACCCTCAAACAGGCCACCGAAATACTGAATTCCCTCAATGACTCAGCCAACGCCGCCAAGGCGTGGCTCGCAGACATCGAGCAGCAACGTACGCTGGTTGAACAGAAGCTGCTGAGCCTGCAGAAGCCTGTCCTGGTTGCTACGGCCCCGCACGGCGTGGGCGTGACGAGTGGGGAGAACATGCAGCTGGCGTCGCGTAAGCAGCTGTTCATGACCGCTGGCAGTGGTCTGGATATTGGCGTCATCAAGCGCATAACCGTGGCCGCTGGAGAAGCGATATCGCTGTTTGCCGCGAAGCTGGGCATCCGCATCTTTGCGGCCAAGGGCAAAGTGCAAATCCAGGCGCACGGCGATGCAATGGAACTGATGGCACTGAAGGACGTGGTGGTCAATTCATCCGAGGGCAAGGTCATGATTACCGCATCTCAGGGCATCACGCTGGGCGATGGCTCCGGCGCGTACATCACGATCAGCAACGGCAAGATCGTGCTGGCAAGCCCGAGCGGCCAGATCGAAGCTAAGGGCAACCTCAATGTGGCGGGGCCCGCAGGTGGCAGCTTCACCCTCCCGAACTGGACGAATGCCCCGGTGAAAGACATCAAGGGCGACATGAACTTTGGCTTTTCCGAATAAGGCATAGGCATGGCCAATACGACACCAACTCCGGCGCTGCCGCCGCTGAAGCAGTTGCGCTTCACCTTTCCGTTCCGCAAGAAGGGCAAGGGCAACGCGTCCGTCGAGATCACGGACGAGCACGAGTTTCACAAGATTCTGAAGAACGAGCCATCCGGTACGTACTCGGTCAGCAGCGAAGGCATGTGGCACGGTGGCATCCATGTATCGGAAGCCGGCTCGGGTTCGCTTCTGGACCTGAAATGCGGTGTGCGTTGCATCGCGGACGGCGAGGTGGTGGCCTGGCGGCTGAATCGCACTTACCTAACCAGCGAGCTACCGGCAGAAGGCGACAAGCCCGCCTTCAGTGCAGCCTATAGCACGGGCTTTGCCCTGGTGCGCCACCAGATGGAGTTTCCGAGGGGCACCAAGCTGACATTCTTCAGCCTGTACATGCATTTGCAGGACTTCGCCGGGTACGAGAGCGACCCAGCGCAGCCGAAGCCTGCGTACTGGTCCCCCGAATTCAAGGTGACCAGGTTTGCCAAGGACAAGCCCCATCCCAACCGGAGCGGCACGACTGCGCCGACGCAACTTGGCTTGAGGGCCCGGGCTACCCACCCGCACGGCACCCCCTTTTGCATCCTGCCGCAGGGCACGCAGTTCAGCATCAGCGAACGCGCCGGTGATTGGGGCAAGATCAAGGACACTCACGGCACGCAACTGTATCCGCCGACGGTGGGCGCGTTCGTGGCCACAACTGCTGCGGCAGGTGGCTGGGCGTTCCTGGGCAAAGAGAACGGCGGCGGCGTGGTCGAGGCAGTCATGCCGGATTCCCTCCTAGACCGAGTGGTCGTGCCAACCACGCCCATCCCCATCAAAGCAGGCGACCTTATCGGCTACCTGGGCCGCTATGACTCGCTGAATAAGAAGACCTCGAACAAGATGGTCCACATTGAGGTCTTCTGCGGGGACGATATCAAAACCGTCCTTGAGAAGAGTCGAGCATGGATTGAGCAGAACGCACACCTTGCCCCGGATTGTTGGAAACAGTTTGGTCTGCCGAGTGATCCGACCATTCTGCGGATTGCTAAGCAGACCAAGCTGTACAAGGCCGCGCTCAACGAAGGACAGGGCGCCCCGCTGACCGGCGTCGTCCAGGTGCTGTCATTGGCGGAATTGGGCAAGCAGCAAAATAACAAGGTCATGGAGACCACGCCGGGCGCGGCTGACCATCAGAAACGCCCGTGGTGGAAGGTGGACAGCGCGAACGTGCGCGGCGAGAACATTAGCGGCTGGGTGCGCGAAGAAGGTTTTGATGGTGGAAGAGTGACCCTTGAATACCCTCAAGAGTGGGTTGATTTTGATACCTTCGAAGACCCGCACGACCCGACACACACGATGTTTGCAACCGCCAAGGCGTATGTCGATTACTCGCTTGGCAAGGATGTTCCCTCACCGGGCGCGCTGGATAAGCTCAGTCCCCTAATGGCAAGAGTCTATCGGGCCATCTATACCATCGGGGACGGCAGCCACGCGGCGGATGAACTATGCGATGCCGCCGACGACCCGTGGCGCGCCCTGCGCATGTCACGCCTGATCATCAAGCACGAGAGTGAGTGGGCCAACCCGGCCAAGTGGATTCAGCTTATCCAGGCCATCGAAGCAGAGACGGAATCGAAGGCCCAGCACAAGGCCGAGCAGCAGCGTATCGAGAAGCTGGTCTGGTGGGATGAGGTCAAGGCCGGGATACCGAATCTACCGGGGTCGGATGTCTTTCATATTCATCCGATTGGGCTGGTTGGGAATTTCGCATGCGAGCGTCAGCCAATCACGATGGAAATGTTAATTGCGGCGGAGCCAGGAAATTCACGGGCTCACTACGAAGGGATTTTGCCCTATCTAAATATGTACGCAAAAATCTACGATGTAAGCACCCCCAAACGTATTGCTCATTTTCTATCTCAAGTAGCTCATGAAAGTGCTCTACGGGTCCGGAGTGAGGATTTGGATTTTAGACCGAAGATCATGCGCAAGACCTTCGGGTGCAAGGGAGGCAAAAAAAATTACAATGAATCATGTGATGATTGTACTCATGGGCGACTTAGGGAGAAGCTGTGGAGCCAAGAGAGCTATTATGCTCACAACCCTGAGCACCTAGGTTCGTATGTTTATGCAGATAGAATGGGCAACGGAGGGGAGTCTACCGGCGAAGGATTCAAATATCGAGGAAGAGGGATTCTTCAAGTTACAGGCAAGGCGGGATATCAATCATTCCAAGATGAGCACAATAAACGCGATCCCTATGACATTAAAGATTTCATTTCACATCCTGAGCTTATTTCGGAAAATGCTCAATACGCCGTCGAATCCGCATTTATATTTTGGTCTAAGAACAATCTAAATCCGACCGCAGACTCAAGAAGCGTCGCGGACGTCACACAAAAAGTTAATGGCGGGCAAAATGGATATCCCGACCGTCTTCGTCGCTACAACAAGGTTGCCGCCATTTTGGGGCTGCCGCAGAGTACCTAAATGAAGCTCTCGCATTTTCCCATCTTAGTTTTGATGCTCTTTGGTTGGAGCTTGCATGCGTACGCGGACAATTTGTGCAAAGACGATGAGGCTGCGGTTTTTAATTGCGAGCTCCCCCAAAAGAAATCTTCGTTGTGCCAGGCACGAAGCGATGGCGCACTTGTCTACCGAAGTGGTAGGCGAGGAAGAATTGATATAGAAATATCAAATAGAAAAAAAATAGATGCGTTCCGTTTTAGCTACACTCCATACGCAGGCGGAGGGGAGGCACACATTAAATTTTTGAATGGTGATTACAAATATTACCTTTATGATAAAACCATTAAAATCGATGATGATCATAATCTTTCCGCAGGGATAGTTATTTATCTCGGTGACAAAAGAGTGGCGAACTTAATTTGCCTTAATGATGCGTCAATTAAGCAACAGGCATATGAAGGAATGACTCGGGAGGAGTATCGAGATGTGGGTGCGAAATAATGAAAAACCTCGCATATGAAGACGATGCCACGAGCCACGGCGGCAAGGTGCTAGCCGGCTCCGACAGTATCCAGGTAAAGGGTCGGCGGACCGCACGCGTCGGCGACATCGTGTCCTGCCCGATCCACGGCGACAGCCGGATCACCACTGCAGCGCCCACATGACGAACGCGAGCGTTCCGCCGTCCCGAGATGGGGACCAAACCGAATGCGGCAGCGTCCTGATTGCCACATCACAAGGCGCGGCGGTCCGATAGATGCCAGTCGACTTTGGAAGGGTTCCGCCGCGTGTCGCGGTGCCACCGCCGCCCCGGCTCTCCGTACTGGTGTGGGCGCTGCTGCTCGTGGTCATCATGGGTGTCGGCGCTGCCCTCACCATCACCCTGTGGCCTGCACGGGTGCCGCTTGATGCGCTCTTCTGGCTGTGCTGCGTCGGCTATGCACCGCTTCTGTGGGGCTGTCTGCTCTTTCTGCGTCTTGGGCACGGTCACCTGCAATGCCGTCAGACCATCGCGGACAATGCCGCTAGTGACAGGATCGAGGCGGGATGTCACGCAGAGGCGGGCGTGCCGCTGGCAGTGCTTGGACATGCCTGGTGTTTTGCTGGTGACGAAAAGGAGAACGATGTCGATGGCATCGTCAGCGGCGCGACACTGTTGGACTTGAGATCCAGTGGCACAGCGCCCGGTACCGACGTGCAGGCCCGCTGGCTGGAGATACCCGGCCAGCGATTCCCTCCCGGCAACGCCCGAGCCGAAGTTGTTCGTCAACAGGTAATCGGTGACTGGCTGCTGGACCAACTGATCGAAAGGATTCGACCCGGCCTGCTGGCGTTGCCGGCAGACTGCGACCTTCACGTGCATCTGAGCTTGCAGGCGATGCGCAAGCCCGAAGAGCTGCGTGGTCGCCTGGAAGCGCGGATTGCCGCCATTGCCCCGGCCTTGCGCATTACGACGATGGCGAGCGCCAGCGATGTCTCGCTGTTCGAGGTGGATGCCTGGCACGACAGTATGACGCCGCACGAAGTGCATCTGCTGGTGGCGATCCAGCTCCGTCCCGCCATCAGCAAGCTACTGGCGAACGGTGTTGCGGAAGCCGGCACAGCCCTGCTGGTGGCACGGCCCGGAGTGGCCTCAAATATGCCCGCTTCAGGAGCAGCGCTGCATCTTCATCGCCCGGCCAAGGGCTCGTTTGACGATGCGTCACAGGCCATGATTCTGGCGGCTCGCTGGGGTCAGATCGCGGACACACCAGTGCCGACAATTTGGGCTTACGCCCTGACGGAGGATGCCACTCGGCAAATCAAGGCCGCACCGGATGTCAGCCCGCAAGCGAAATGGATCGATATCGATACCGTAGTGGGAGATTGCGCCGACGCCGGAGCCTGGCTCGCCACGGCGCTCGCCATCGAACAGGCATCCCGCACTGGTTTCCCGCAAGCTGTGCTTTCCCAGCACGGTAACGACATCGTCGCCCTAGTGTGCAGAAAACAGGTATGAGCGAAAGCAAAACAAAATCATCCGCAGAGCTCTATCTCGGGCTTGCCCTTGGCCATGTCTACGTTGCCCTGGCACTGACGGCGCTGGTCATCGGCATGCAGCGTCACTGGCCGACTGAGTGGTTGGCCATTGCGGAACTCGGCCTGCTGGTATTTTTCCTGGTCGGGCTGGTATTCCTGAAATTCATGGCGGCCGCGCTCGCCTCGGTCGCCAACATGAAAGCGGTCCGATATGTGGCCGACCGCATACAGCAGAAGCCAGCAGCCGGCGCCGCCGCAAGTGCCGGGCAACCCGGTCTGGATGTCAAGGCGCAATCCCAATCCTTGCGCGAGACGCTGCGTGCGCATTTGGGTTGGCGCTGGCGCTATCGCCAGCCGTGGCTGCTGCTCACGGGCAATGAGACAGCGATTGCCCGCCTCCTGCCGGGGCTCGTGGCCACCGGATGGTTGTTGACCGACAATGGTCTACTGCTATGGTCAGGGGGCCAAAACGGCCAGCCGGATGCCGACTGGCTCAAGCGGCTCTACAAGCTGCGACGCCGCCGCCCGGTCGATGCGGTGGTTGCCGTCACCGATGGGGAAATCGATTTGCCGAATCAGCAACGGGGCGCTCATCCCTACGGCATCGGATTGGCGCGCATCGCCAAGGCACTGCGGTGGTCGGCGCCGGTCTACGTGCTCGATGTGGCCGGAACAAACGCTGCAGGCAGCAACAACTCGCTGGTCATCGCTTGCGAATGGCCAAATCAGGCCGATGCTGCCGCTATCGAGCGCGCACTGCAGTCATTGAGCCATCGGTTGGCACAGCGTGGCATGCATCAGTTGACCCACGGCGATCGCAATACCTACCTGGCCAAGCTCTCCCAGCAGCTCGACGCCCGCGCCCAGGCGCTGGTTGACTGGACCGCTGGCCTGAGCGCCCGACATCGTTGGGCTATTCCCATCCGTGGCCTGGCTTTTGCCCCATACCCCTCTGGCGCGGGCAGTCAGCCGGAGAGGCAAGACAGCGCTGACCTGCCGCACTGGCGGTACTTCGGCGAGGCAGCCCGCCGTCGGCCCGGCAAGCGCATCGGCTGGCATCCGATGAGCGTGTGCGCCGGCGTCGCGCTGGTATCGATAGGACTCTGGACCGCAGGCATGGCCGCGTCCGGCCTGCGCAATCACCAGGACCTGAGCGAGACGCGGCAGGCGATTCAAGCGGTCCAGACGGCGACCAATCCCGCCATGCGCCTGCGCGCACTGCTCGCCCTGCAGCAGGAAATCGAACGCTACGAAACCCGCACGCAGCACCACGCACCGCTGCTGACCCGCTTCGGGCTGAACCGCGACGCCGAGGTGCTGGCCGCGCTGTGGGAGCCCTACGCGAAGGCGAGCCACGAGCTACTGACTATGCCGGTCCAGCAAAACCTGGAGGCCTCGCTGGTGGACCTTGGCCAGTTGCAGACCACGACGCTGGACGACAAGACCAGCCAGTGGGCGCTTGCCGGGCACGATGGCCTCAAGGCCTACCTGATGCTGGCCACCCCCGGGCGTGCCGATCCCGCCTTCCTGGCGAAGCGTCTCGCGCAGGACTGGCCAACCGACGCCCGCATCACGCCGGGAGAGAAGCAGGACCTGGCCGAGCGCCTGTTCAAGTTCTACGCGCAGCACCTGCCGGCCCATCCGGACTGGAAGATCGAAGCCCGCCCCGAACTGGTGGCCGGTGCGCGCCAGACGCTGCTGGCCGTCATCGGTCAGCGCAATGCCCAGGACACGCTGTACCAGGGCATCCTCAACGGTGCCGGCAACAAGTACCCGGACCTGAAGCTGCCGGCGCTGACGGCCGGCACGGAGGCGCGCGGACTGCTGCGGTCCACGGCGGTCGTGCCCGGCGTGTTCACGCGCCAGGCCTATGAAGGCTATGTCGAGGATGCCATCGAGGCCGCCGCCAAGCGCCGCGACGTGTCCACCGACTGGGTACTGGCTGGTGGCAAGGCGGCGACCGCTGCCCCCGAGAATTCCGCCGACGAACTGCGCGCGGCTCTGACCGAGCAGTACTTCGCCGATTACGCGCAGCACTGGCAGGACTTCATGAATAGCCTGCATTGGGAATCCGCGCCCACCTTGCCCGCCGCCATTGACCAGCTCAAGCTGCTGGCCGATGCGCGCCAGTCACCGGTGATCGCGCTGATGAAGTCGCTGGCGTACCAGGGCGGTGCCGGTGTGCCGAAGGCCTCGTTGTCCGATACGCTGATGAACAAGGCCAAGGACGTCCTCGGCAAGCAGGACGACGCGCCCGACGCTTCCAACGCGGCCCCGGCCAGCCCGCTGGATGCCGCGTTTGGTCCGGTGCTGCGCCTGATTGGCCAGTCTGGCCGGGCCGGGCAAGGCGGCAGCAGCGACCTGAACCTGCAGCGGTATCTCGACCGGACCACGGCCTTGCGCCTGCACCTGCAGCAAGTCAATACGGGTGCCGATGCCGAAGAGCAGGCCCGACAGATGGCGCAAGCGCTATTCCAGGGCAAAAGTTCGGACCTGGCCGATGTACGGGCCTATGCGCAACTGGTCGCGGCGAGCCTCGGGGCTGAATGGGCGGGCATGGGCGACACCCTGTTCGTGCGGCCCATCGTGCAGGCCACCCAGACCATCGTGCTGCCCGCGCAGGCCAGCCTGAACGAGGCCTGGCAGCGCTTCGTGGTCATGGACTGGGAACAGACCTTCGCCGGCCGCTATCCATTTGCCAACACGGCCAATGACGCTTCGCTGCCCAAATTCGCACAGTTCATGCGCCCGCAGGGCGGCATCATCCCCACCTTCCTGGCGACCCAACTCGCGGGGGTGCTGGAGCTGCAGGGCAATCAGTGGGTGCCGGCCGCTGGCGCGCACGGCGTGACCTTCGACCCGCAGTTCATTAAATTCATCAATACGCTACAGCGCGTCGCTTCCAACCTGCTGGTGCAGGGCGAGCCCCAGTATCACTTCGAAATCAAGGCGATCCCGACGGCAGAACTCATCGATACGGTCCTGAATATCGACGGGCAGCAGTTGCGCTACTACAACCAGAGCGAAACCTGGCAACGGTTCAGCTGGCCCGCGAACAATCTGCAGGAACCGCGCACGATACTGCAATGGCAGTTCCTGACGGCGGGTTCCAACAAGAACTACGAATATGGCGGGCGCTTCGCGTTCCTGCGCATGCTCGCGCGCGGCCACGTCGAACAGATCGACGGCGCGACCTATCAGGTCAGTTGGCCGGCGGCACCCGACACCCGTGCCGCGCCGGACGATCCATCGGCCCCCTCAACGCGCATGCCTCCCATGATCCGGTTCCTGATCCGGGCCGAGGCCGGCGGTGGTCCGCTGGACATGCTCGCGCTGCAGGGCCTGACGCCGCCGCCTCGCATCTTCCTGGTGGGCAGGACGGCGCTGCCGTAGATTCGCCAACGCCTCATGTGAGCCAGAGGCAAGGCCAAGGCTGGAGCAACTTTGGTTTGAGAGGGGAACAAATTGAGAGGGGAGCAAATCATCAGGTCATGGCCCTCCCCTCTCCCGCTTACGGGAAAGGGGCCGCGCACGCCGAAGCCTCACCGCCGCGCCAACCGCAGCCCATTGAACACCACCAGCAGGCTCGTCCCCATATCGGCGAACACCGCCATCCACATCGTCCCCATCCCCGCCACGGTCAGCGCAAGGAATATCGCCTTGATGCCGAGCGCCAGCGTGATGTTCTGCCACAGGATGCGCGACGCGCGCCGCGACAGCCGCACGAACGCGGGGATCTTGCGCAGGTCGTCATCCATCAGCGCCACGTCGGCGGTTTCGATCGCGGTATCGGTGCCGGCCGCGCCCATGGCAAAGCCGATATCGGCCCGCGCAAGTGCCGGCGCGTCGTTGATACCGTCGCCCACCATGCCCACCTTGCCGCGCGCAACGTGCGTGTCGATAGCCAGCGCGCCGATAGCATCCGCCTTGTCCTGCGGCAACTGGTTGCCGCGCGCCTCGTCGATGCCGACCTGCGCGCCGATGGCCTGCGCGGTATGCGGGTTGTCGCCGGACAGCATGATGGTCTTCACGCCCAGCGCGTGCAGCTCGGCAATGGCCTGGCGGCTGGCGTCGCGCACGGTGTCGGCCACCGCGAACATGGCCTGCGCCACCGCTGCGCCGTCCTTGCCGACGCGCGCCAGCAGCACCACGGTCTTGCCCTGGCGCTCCAGCACCTCGAGGCGGTCTTCCAGTTCGGGCGAGCATGCACCCATGTCGTGGATCAGCCGATGGTTGCCGAGGCAGTAGTCCTCGCCATCGATACGACCCTGCGTGCCCCGCCCGGCCAGCGCCTCGAATTCCGTCACGTCCAGCAAGGTGATGCCATCCGCCTGCGCCGCTGCGGCCACCGCCTTCGACACCGGGTGGTCCGACCTCGCGGCCAGGCTCGCGGCGATGGCACGCGCCCGCGGCGCGTTGTCGACGAGCATCGCGTAGTCGGTCTGCGCGGGCTTGCCGTGCGTGATGGTGCCAGTCTTGTCGAGCGCCACCCACGACAGGTCCTTGCCCTGCTCCAGGTAGACCCCGCCCTTGATCAGGATGCCGCGCCGCGCCGCGGCGGCCAGGCCGCTGACGATAGTCACGGGCGTAGAGATCACGAGCGCGCACGGGCAGGCGATCACCAGCAGCACCAGCGCCTTGTAGATCCACTCCACCCACGGCGCGCCCATGGCCAGCAGCGGCAGCACCGCGATGGCTAGCGCGATGGCGAAGACCGTCGGTGTATAGATACGAGCGAACTGGTCGACAAAGCGCTGCGTCGGCGCGCGGCTGGCTTGCGCCGCCTCCACCGCGTGAATGATGCGGGCCAGCGTGGAATCGTTGGCGGGCGCGGTGACTTCGTACTCGATCTCGCCGGACTGGTTGATGGAGCCCGCGAACAGCGCGTCGCCGGCGGCCTTGTCGACCGGCACGCTCTCGCCGGTGATCGGGGCCTGATCCAGCGCGGACTGGCCGCGCACCACGCGCCCATCCAGCGCCACGCGTTCGCCGGGGCGCAGCCGCACCAGCGCCCCCACCGCCGCGCTGGCCGCCGGCACGACGGCCCAGTTGCCATCCGCCTGCCGCACGGTGGCCTGCTCGGGCGCCATGGCCATGAGGCCGCGAATGGCATTGCGCGCACGGTCCAGCGACGCGGCTTCGATGCGTTCGGCCAGCGCGAACAGCACCATGACCATGGCCGCTTCGGGCCATTCGCGCAGGACCAGCGCGCCCGTCACGGCAATGCTCATCAGTGCGTTGATGTTCAGGTTGCCGTTGCGCAGCGCGATCCATCCCTTGCGGTAGGTCGTCAGCCCGCCCAACGCCACGGCCGCAATCGCCAGCAGCGCCGGCAACCACGGGTCCCAGAACCCCAGCCATTCGGTGGCTTCAGCCCCGACGGCGGCCACTCCAGCCAGCGCCAGCGGCCACCACGGCTTGTGTTCCGCCGCGGGCAGCGGCGCGGCCTGCTCCGGGACTAGCGGCTCCGCCTTCATGCCGAGGCTGGCAATCGCCTTGACCACGGGTTCGGCCGAGGCCAGCGTGTGATGCACGGTCAGCACGCGCTGCATCAGGTTGAAATCGAGCGCCGCCACGCCGTCCATGCCCCCGAGCTTGTTGCGGATCAGCGTTTCCTCGGTCGGACAGTCCATGGCGTCGATACGATAGCTGGCCGAGCGCGCGCCGGACGGAATGGCGACCGGCACCACGGGCGCGACGCTGATCGTCGCGCCGCAACCGCCGCCGCAGCACGCTGCTGGTTGCGGCACAAGGTCGTGGTGACCCTGCTCGTGCTGGTGGCCATGATCGTGATCGTGATCGTGATCGTGGCCATGATGTTCTTGGGTATGCCCGTGAGGGTGCCCGGAGCCTGTTTCACTGCGCAAGTGTTCGTGTGGCAGCGCGTCTTCAGGTGTCGTGCGAGCCATTTCTTCTTTCCAGCTGGTTTGACCTGATGCCATTGAAGACCCTGTAGCCGCTACAGAGTCAAGCAAGGCGTCGACAAGACCCGGGCTGCGTCAGGGTGACGCGACCTGCGCTTGCAAGACGGCCGCAATGCGCCGCTATAATCGCGGCCATGCGCCGCCTGCTGATCCTGCTGTTCGCCATCATGCTGCCGCTCCAGTTCACCTGGGCGGGCGCGGCTGCATTCTGCGAGCACGGGCGCGAGCAGCAGCGCCAGCAGGAAACCGGCACCGCGCCAGCCTGGCACTTCGGCCATCACACGCACGAGCACGAGGCCGGCGCCCAAGGCAAGACCGGCAGCAAGCTGCCCGATGCCGATTGCGCGATATGCCATTTCGCCGGCTCGCACGTCATGGTGCCGGCCGCGACACAGCCTCTGTCGTACCATTTCATCACCGTGCGCTACCGCGTGCTGCCCGTGAACTACGGGTCGGTGCCGGCGCGCGAACCGGATCGGCCCCAATGGCCGCGGCTGGCGTAATCCGCCGGTTCGGGGCCACGGCCTATCTTCTGCCCTCGCCGCGCCCGCGCTGACCGCGCAGGGGCAGGCATCCCGGATCGACGGATCTCGCGGCGTGACCGCCGTCAGCGCGCATGCGTGCCGCTGATGGCATCACGCCGGTGTTCCCTGGCTTCGATCTGGTGATACCCGATGAAACACGTAGTGATACCACTGGGGCTGGCTGCCGCCTTGCTCGGCCCCGTCGCGCAATCCGCCACCGCTGCAGCAATGCCGCCCGCGCCTCAGGTGCAACGCTCCGCAGGACCGCTCGACGCGGCGGAACCGGCAGAACCGGCAGAACCGGCAGAACCACAAGGCATCCTGACGCTGGACACCGCCCTGGCGGTGGCCATGGCCCGCAACCCCACCCTTTCCGCTGTCCGACAGGAACTTGACGCCACCGAAGGCGGCATCGCGCAGGCGCGGACGATCCCGAACCCGGCCATCGGCTTCGAGATGGAAGACACGCGGCGCGCGTCGCGCACCACCACCGCGCAGATGAGCCTGCCGATCGAACTCGGCGGCAAGCGCTCGGCCCGCATCGACGCCGCGCAGAAGGCGCGCGACCTCGCCAGCGCGCAACTGAACAATGCCGAGGCCGACCTGCGCGCCGCGGTGATCGGCGCCTTCTTCCAGGTGCTGGTGGCACAGGAGCGTGTCGGCCTGGCAGAAAGCTCGGTCGGCATCGCCACGCGCGGCACGCAGGCCGCGGCGCGGCGCGTGATGGCCGGCAAGGTCTCCCCCCTGGAACAGACCCGCGCGGAGGTCGAACAGGCCAACGCCGAACTGGAACTGGCCGAGGCACGCGCCACACTGGACAGCGCGCGCCAGCAGCTCGCAGCCCAGTGGGGCAGCCAGGCGCCCGGATTCGCTTCGGCAAGCGGCGACCTGGAAGCCCTGCCGTCGCGGCCACTGCCCGGCTCGCTCGACGATACGCTCGACATCGCGCCAGCAATGCGCGCCAGCCAGAGCGAGATGGCGCGGCGCCAGGCGCTCGTCAATGTCGAACGCAGCCGCCAATACCCCGACGTGACCGTGAGCGTCGGCGCCAAGCGCGAATACTCGTCGGATCGCGGCTACTACCCGGTGCTGGGCGTTTCGCTGCCGTTGCCCCTGTTCGACCGCAACCAGGGCAACCTGTACACCGCGATCCGCCAGGCCGACAAGGCCGCCGACGAATACCGCGCCACGCGCGTGCGGCTGGCCAGCGATCTGCGCCAGGCCTCCGGCCAGCTCGCGCTGTCGCGCAACGGCGCGCTGACCTTGCGCCAGACCGTGCTGCCGGCCGCGCAGCGCGCCTACCAGGCGGCAGCGCAAGGATTCGAAGCGGGCAAGTTCGCCTATCTCGAAGTGCTCGACGCCCAGCGCACGCTGCTGCAGGCACGCGTGCGCTATCTCGGCGCCGTGGCCGCCACCTACCAGGCCGCCACCGCCATCGACCGCATGCTCGGCCGCTGACCCGCCCAACAAGGATTCCCATGGCAATCACCAAGATCCAACGCAACGCTATCGCCGCGATCGTCGGTGCCGGCGTATTGGCCGGCGCCGCCCTGCTTTTCACGGGCCGTGAAACCGGCGACGGCCACGACGAGGCCGGCCACGATCACGGCGAGCAGGCATCGAAGCCGCCCGGCAAGGAGGCCCGCAAAGACGCAGCGTCCGCCGCGCAGGCCGCACCTGCCGCGGACTCGCACGACACCGACCGTATCGCGATGACGCCCGAGCAGATCCGCAATGGCGCACTGGAACTGCGCACCGCGGGCCCCGGCCGCGTACAGGCTGCGGTGCAGTTTCCCGGCGAGATCCGCTTCAACGAAGACCGCACCGCCCACGTCGTGCCGCGCGTGGCGGGCGTGGCCGAATCCGTGTCGGCCGTACTGGGCCAGCGCGTGAAGAAGGGCGACCTGCTGGCCGTGCTGGCCAGCACGCAGCTGTCGGACCAGCGCAGCGAACTGCTGGCCGCGCAGAGGCGGCTGGAGCTGGCACGCACGACCTACACGCGCGAGAAGCGCCTGTGGGAAGACAAGATCTCCGCCGAGCAGGATTTCCTGGCCGCGCGTACCGCTCTGCAGGAAGCGGAAATCGCCGTGCGCAACGCCATGCAGAAGCTCACCGCCATCGGCGCGCGGCCGGCGTCCACCGGGCTCAACCAGTTCGAGCTGCGCGCGCCGTTCGACGGCATCGTCGTCGAAAAACACCTGGCGCTTGGCGAAGCGGTCGCGGCGGACACCACCGTCTTCACGATCTCCGACCTGGCGACGGTCTGGGCCGAGTTCGTGATCGCGCCCAAGGACCTGAGCCAGGTACGGCTCGGCGAAAAGGTCAGCATCGCTTCCACCGCGTTTGACGGGACCGCCGCGGGCACCGTGTCCTATGTGGGCTCGCTGCTCGGACAGCAAACGCGCACCGCAACCGCGCGCGTGACGCTGTCGAACCCCGACATGGCGTGGCGCCCCGGCCTGTTCGTCACCGTCAGCGTGGCCGGACAGGAAACGGAAGTCCCCGTCGTCGTGGAAAGCGAAGCCGTGCAGACCGAAGGCCGCCAGCCGATGGTCTATGTCGAGGTGCCCGGCGGCTTTGAAGCGAGGCCGGTGACCACCGGGCGCAGCGACGGCAAGCGCATCGAGATCGTGCAGGGCCTGCAGCCCGGCGCCCGCTACGTCGCGCGCAACAGCTTCGTGCTGAAGGCCGAGCAGGGCAAGGCCGGCGCCGAGCACGCCCACTGACCCGCAGGAGCCGACCATGTTCGAACGCATCATCCGCTTTGCCATCGAGCAGCGCTGGCTGGTCCTGCTGGGCGTGCTGGGCATGGCGCTGCTGGGCCTCTACAGCTACAGCCGCCTGCCGATCGACGCCGTGCCCGACATCACCAATGTGCAGGTGCAGATCAATACCGAGGCGCCCGGCTACTCGCCGCTGGAAACGGAGCAGCGCGTCACCTACCCGGTCGAAACCGCCATGGCCGGCCTGCCCGGGCTGGAACAGACGCGCTCGCTGTCGCGCTATGGCTTGTCGCAAGTCACAGTCATCTTCAAGGACGGCATCGACCTCTACTTTGCGCGCCAGCTCGTCAACCAGCGCTTGCAGGAAGCGCGCGAGAAGCTCCCGGACGGCACCACGCCGCAGCTGGGGCCGATCTCCACGGGTCTCGGCGAAATCTACCTGTGGACCGTCGAGGCCGACGACAACGCGCGCAAGCCTGACGGCACGCGCTATACGCCGACCGACCTGCGCGAGATCCAGGACTGGATCATCAAGCCGCAGCTGCGCACCGTCGCGGGCGTGACGGAGATCAACACCATCGGCGGCTTCGCGCGCGAGTACCTGGTGGCGCCGAGCCCGGAGCGCATGGCGTCCTACGGACTGAGCCTGCAGGACGTGGTGCAGGCGCTGGAGAAGAACAACAGCAACGTGGGCGCGGGCTACATCGAACGGCGCGGCGAGCAGTACCTGGTGCGCGCACCAGGCCAGGTCGGCTCGATGGACGATATCCGCGACGTCATCGTCGACACCGCACAGGGCCAGCCGATCCGCATCCGCGACCTGGCCGAGGTCGGCCTGGGACGCGAACTGCGTACCGGCGCCGCGACCGACAACGGCCGCGAGGTCGTGCTGGGCACCGTCTTCATGCTGATCGGCGAGAACAGCCGCGCGGTCTCGCGCGCGGTCGATGCGCGCATGGCCGAGATCAATCGCACGCTGCCCCAGGGCGTGCGCGCCGTGACGGCGTACGACCGCACCGTGCTGGTCGACAAGGCCATTGCCACCGTGAAGAAGAACCTGCTCGAAGGCGCGGCGCTGGTGGTGGCGGTGCTGTTCCTGTTCCTCGGCAATCTCCGCGCGGCGGTCATTACCGCGCTGGTGATTCCGCTGTCGATGCTGTTCACATTCACCGGCATGGCCACCTACCGCATCAGCGCGAACCTGATGAGCCTGGGCGCGCTGGACTTCGGCATCATCGTCGATGGCGCGGTGGTCATTGTGGAGAACTGCGTCCGACGCCTGGCCCACGCGCAGCAGCACCACGACCGCCCGCTCACGCACGGCGAACGCCTGCACGAGGTGTTTGCGGCGGCCCGGGAAGCGCGCCGCCCGCTCGTGTTCGGCCAGCTGATCATCATGATCGTCTACGTGCCGATCTTTGCGCTGTCCGGTGTCGAAGGGAAGATGTTCCACCCGATGGCGATCACAGTGGTGCTGGCACTGGCCGGTGCCACGCTGCTGTCGGTGACCTTCGTGCCCGCGGCCGTGGCGCTGTTTATCGGCGAGCGCGTCGCGGAGAAGGAAAACCGCGTGATGCGGTGGGCGCGCAGTCTCTATGCGCCCGCACTGGCCCGCGCCGTCGCCAATACGCCGGTGGTCCTGACCTTCGCGGCGGTTGCCGTGGCGCTGAGCGGGCTGGTTGCGACGCGGCTTGGCAGCGAGTTCATCCCGAACCTGAACGAAGGCGACATCGCCGTGCAGGCATTGCGCATTCCCGGCACCAGCCTGAGCCAGTCAGTGGCCATGCAGCAGCAGATCGAAGCGCGCCTCAAGGAGAAATTCCCCGAGGTCGAGCGCGTCTTCTCGCGCACGGGCACGGCCGAGATCGCCGCCGACCCGATGCCGCCCAATGCGTCGGACGCCTACATCATGCTGCGGCCGCGCAGCGAATGGCCCGATCCGCGCAAGACGCGCGACCAGTTGCTGGCGCAGATGCAGGCGGAACTCGAGACCATCCCCGGCAACCGCTACGAGTTCTCGCAGCCGATCCAGCTGCGCTTCAACGAGCTGATCTCGGGCGTGCGCAGCGATGTCGCGGTCAAGCTGTTCGGCGACGACAACGCGGTGCTCGAAGCCACCGCGCAGAAGATCGCCTCCGCCCTGCAGTCGGTACCGGGCGCCGCCGAAGTCAAGGTCGAGCAGACCACCGGCCTGCCGGTCCTCACGGTTGCGATCGACCGCGCCCGCGCGGCGCGCTACGGGTTGAACATGACCGATGTGCAGGACACCGTCGCCATTGCCATCGGCGGGCGCGATGCCGGCACGCTGTTCGAAGGCGACCGGCGCTTCCGCATCGCGGTGCGCCTGCCTGAAGACGCGCGGGCCGATGTCGACGCCCTGCGGCGCCTGCCAATTGCACTGCCGCCCGATACGCGGCCCGCGGCTGCCGGCGGCGTACGCATGACCTCCGCCGACACCGCGCCCCGCACCAGCTATATCCCGCTGGGCGAGATCGCCACGTTCGACATCGCGCCAGGCCCCAACCAGGTCTCGCGCGAGAACGGCAAGCGCCGCATCGTCATCAGTGCCAACGTGCGCGGGCGCGATGTCGGCAGCTTCGTGCCGGACGCCCAGGCCGCGATTGCCGAGCGTGTGACGATTCCCACGGGCTACTGGATCGCCTGGGGTGGCACGTTCGAGCAACTGCAATCGGCCACAAATCGCCTGCAGATCGTCGTGCCGATGGCGCTGCTGATGGTATTCGTGCTGCTGTTCGCGATGTTCGGCAACCTCAGGGACGGCCTGCTCGTGTTCACCGGCATTCCGTTCGCGCTGACGGGCGGCATCCTGGCGCTGTGGCTGCGCGGCATTCCGCTGTCGATCTCCGCGGCGGTCGGCTTCATCGCGCTGTCAGGCGTGGCGGTGCTCAATGGGCTGGTGATGCTGTCGTTCATCCGCAGCCTGCGCGAAGACGGGCTGGCGCTCGATGATGCCGTACAGAGCGGCGCACTGAGCCGGCTGCGGCCGGTGCTGATGACGGCGCTGGTGGCATCGCTCGGCTTCATCCCGATGGCGCTTGCCACGGGCACGGGCGCCGAGGTGCAACGCCCGCTCGCCACGGTGGTGATCGGCGGCATCGTGTCGTCGACGGTGCTGACGCTGCTGGTGTTGCCGGTGCTGTATCGGCTGGCGCATCGCCGCGATGAGCGGATGGGCGCCGGTAAAGGCGTGCGCAGTGCGCTGGTGCGGGATCCGGCCAGCTAGATCACGCGGCACTCATCCCGGCGCCTGGCCGCGCCGGGATGAGCCAATCAGAGGCTGGCGTGAACCGCGGGGGCCGCGAGGTTCGCGAGCACCCGCAGCGCGGCGATCTCGCGGGCCTCCCAGGCGGCCCGGCCGGCCAGGTAGTTGAATGTGCCGAATACCCGCCCGGCCTTGCACAGCGGTACATTGACCACGGCCCTGCATCCCAGTGAGCGGATCAGCGCAACGTCGTCAAACACCGCCGCCAGCGCCGCATCGCCTTCGCCGACGAAGACTTCCCCGGCTTCGAGCAATTGCCGCCGCCAGGGGCTGTCCGGCTTGGACTTCTTCCCGCCCGGCGGATAGGCAACAGGGTCCGACGACCAGATTCGCTCGATTTCCGCCGTACCCGCATGCCACGCATTGATGGTCAGCAGGCCCGGCCCCAGCAGCCGCAGTGTCGCCTGGCCTACGGCATCCAGCGTTTCCTTCGGGTTGGCCGCGCGCTGCAGCGCATCGCACAGGCCATTGGCGCAAACCAGTATCTCCGCGGCGTGGTCCAGGACAGCACTCACGTTATTCCCCATGGATGCCAAGTTCGCGAATGAGCTTGCCATAGCGGTCCGCATCGTTGCGCAGGATGGTGCCGAACTGCTGCGGGGTGGACGTGGCCGTCTCCACGCCGATCGCGTTCATCTGCTTCTTGACCTCCGGCAGCGACATCACCGCGTTGATTTCGCGGTTCAGGCGCGCCACCAGGTCGGTGGGCATGCCCTTCGGACCGAACGCGCCGTACCAGACCGCCAGCTCATAGCCCGGCACGGTCTCCGCGACGGTCGGTGTATTGGGCAGCAGCGGCGAGCGCTTTGCCTCGGTGACGGCCAGCAGGCGCAGCTTGCCGGCCTTCACGTGCGGCAGCGTCTGGGTGCCCGCGGAGAACAGCACCTGCGTCTGGCCGGCGACCGTATCGACCACTGCCGGCGCACCGCCCTTGTAGGGCACGTGCAGCATCTGCACGCCGGCCATGCGCTCGAACAGCACAGCGCTCAGGTGATTGGTGGAACCCGGGCCCGCACTGGCATAGGCCAGCTTGCCGGGGTTGGCCTTGGCGTAGGCAATCAGTTCCTTCAGGTTCTGCGCGGGCACCGACGGATGCACCACCATCGTGTTGGTCACATAGGCAAGCAGCCCCAGCGGCGTGAAATCCTCGACACCGCGGAACGGCATGTTGGGCATCAGCGCCGGGTTCATCGCATGCGTGCTCATCGAGCCGACCAGCAGCGTGTAGCCATCCGGCTTCGCGCGCGCGACCATCGCCGAGCCGATATTGCCCGACGCGCCCGGCTTGTTGTCGACGATGACCGGCTGGCCGAGCGAACGCGTCAGGTGTTCGGACAGCACGCGTGCGAGGATGTCGGTGGAACCGCCCGCGGCCCACGGCACGATCAGCGTAATCGGCTTCTGCGGGTAGGGATCCGCGGCATGCGCGGCGGCGCAGAGCGACAGCGCGGCAACGCCGCCCAGCAATCGTTTCACAATGGATTTCATAGTCTTGCTCTCCTCGATCTCGCGCGAACCGGCGTGCTGCCATTCGCGCCCTCTTCTGGTGGATGGCCGGATTCAGCGCCCGACGGCGTAGCCCTGCATGCCGCGCGCATTGGCGCCGGCGCGCAGCACCAGGCGCCCGCGCGCATCGCGTTCGCGCGTGCACGCGGACATGCGCCCTTCGGACCATGGATCGCCCACGCGCACGTCGTGGCCGCGGTCTCGCAGCGCGGCAAGCGTGGCTTCGGGGAAGCGAGACTCCATGGTGATCCGGTTGATCACGGTCTGGCGCGGCCAGAATGAGCCCGGGAAATGGTCGATATGCCAGCCCGGCGCATCGATCGCCTCCTGCAGGTTCATGCCGTGCACCGCATGGCGCAGGAAGAACGCCAGCGACCACTGGTCCTGCTGGTCGCCGCCGGGCGTGCCGAACACCATGTACGGCTCGCCGTCGCGCAGCGCGAGCGAAGGCGACAGCGTCGTGCACGGGCGCTTGCCCGGCGCGAGCGAATTCGGCAGGCCCGGTTCGAGCCAGGTCATCTGCAGGCGCGTATTGAGCGCGAAGCCCAGCGCGGGAATGGTCGGGCTCGATGACAGCCAGCCGCCGGACGGCGTGGCGGCCACCATATTGCCGTGCCGGTCGATCACGTCCACATGGCAGGTGTCGCCCACGAACAGCTCGCGCTCGGCCCACTCCGACACCGGCGGCAGTTCGGCAAAGGTCGGCTCGCCCACGCCGAAGCGCACATCGGCACGCTGCAGCGTGCGCACCGCGGCTTCCAGGTCGGGCAGGCGCGGGGTCGCGCCACCAGGCATGCCGGGATCGATCGAGCGTGACGCGCGTGTGCCGATGCGCTGCGCCCGATCGGCCAGATAGCCGCCGTCCAGCAGCGCGGCAAGCGGGCTGGCCGCGAAGCGAGGATCGCCAAACCATGCGAGCCGGTCGGCCATGGCCAGCTTGCAGGCCTCGGCAATCCGGTGCACGAATTCCGCCGAGTCCGGGGCGTGCCGTTCGAGTTGCGCTTCGCGCAGCATGCCAAGCTGCTGCAGGAACACCGGGCCCTGGCTCCAGATATCGCACTTGGCCACGGTATAGCGGCCGAAGTCGAGCGTAACAGGCGCTTCCACGTCAGGCTGCCATGCGGCCATATCCTCGTATCGAAGCAGCCCCGTGTGCTTGTCGCCGGTGGTGTCGCGCACGTGCGCGTTGCGGCAATAACTGTCGATCTCGCGCGCCACGAAGCCGCGGTACCAGCAGTCCATGGCCGCGTCGATCTGGCCTTCGCGCGTCTGGCTGCGCTGCTGCGCTTCGTCGACGATGCGCGTGTAGGTGGCCGCCAGCGCGGGCAGTGTGTGCAGGCTGCCGGGGCGCGGCACCTTGCCGCCAGGCAGCCAGGTCTGCGCGGAGCTGTGCCACTCGTCGCGGAACAGCGCCTGCACGGCCAGGATCGCGCGCGAGATGCGCGGCACCAGCGGGAATCCGTCGCGCGCGTAGCCGATGGCCGGCGCCAGTACGTCGGCGAGCGGCCACGTGCCATGGTCGCGCAGCATGGTCAGCCACGCACCGAAGGCGCCCGGCACCGTGGCCGGCATCAGGCCGATGCCCGGCATCAGTTCCAGGCCCATGGCGCGCAGTTTTTCGGGGTCAGCCAGCGCGGGCGCGGCGCCCTGCCCGCAGACCGAGCGCACGCGGCGCTCGCGTTCGCTCCAGTACAGGATCGGCACTTCGCCGCCGGGCCCATTCAGGTGCGGCTCCACCACTTGCAGCACGAAGCCGGCAGCAGCAGCGGCGTCGAAGGCATTGCCGCCCCGCTCCAGAACGCCCATGGCGGTTTGCGTGGCCAGCCAGTGGGTCGATGCCGCCACGCCGAAGGTGCCGACGATTTCCGGACGGGTAGTGAACATGGGAAGGGCTCCTGGGATTCAGGCCAGTATAGGGTTATGAAATAACCGCAAAGACGTCTTTGGTTATCATTGCATGACTGATTGGTTATACGACTACCCTGCCCTCCCTCGTACCGCCATGTCCATCGCTTCCGACCAGCTGGTCCATCGCGTCATTTCCCGGCTGCGCCTCAGGCACATGCCGCTGCTGCTGGCGCTGGAAAGGCAGCGCTCGGTATCGCGCGTCGCCGCCGAGATGAACCTGTCGCAGCCGGCCGTCACCAAGATGCTGCGCGAGATCGAGGACATCTTCACGGTACCGCTGTTCACGCGCACGCGTCAGGGGCTGGAGCCGACGCCGACCGGCCTGAGCGTGCTTGCGCACGCCCGCCTGGCGCTGGCCGACGCGGATGCACTCGGCCGCGAGCTTGCCGTGATCGAGGCGGGCTTGTCGGGCCGGCTGCGCCTGGGGGTGATTCCGTACATCGCGCGGCCGGTGCTGGACGCTGCCTGCACGTTCGGGCTGGCGCGCTCCCCGCGCATCTCGGTCCTGGTGCGCGAGGGCACCACGGATGAACTGGTGGCCGCGCTGCGCGCCCACGAACTCGATTGCGTGATCGCGCGCACGTTCTATGTGCCCGGCGAGGATATCGCGCAGCGGCCGCTCTACCGCGAAGAACCGGTGCTGGTGGTGCCAAGCAAGGCAGCGGCGCGCCTGGCGCGCAGCGGGCTGGACTGGAACCAGCTGGCTGCACGGGACTGGATCCTGCCGCCGCCCAATACGCCCATCCGGCGCACCATCAACACCATGTTCGCGGTGGCGGGCGTGGCGCAGCCCACCCCGATCGTCGAGACGTACTCGATCAAGACGATGGCCACCGTGCTGCGCAGCCACCTGGGCGGCATCACCATCGTGCCAAGAGGCGTTGCCGCCGAGCTGGTGGAGGCCGAAGGCGCGACCATGCTGCCCCACCCGCTAAGCTGGGACCTGCCGCCGGTGGGCGTGATGTGGCGCAGGGAATCCGGCGAAGATGAAAAGATCGCGGCACTGGTGACGAGCGTCGCCGCGGTGGGGACGAGGGCTGGCCGGTAAACGCAAAAAAATCCGCCACATTTCCACTAAGCCGCTGATTTGAATAGGAGATACCCAACTGCGCACGAAGCCTACGCGTTGTCGATCTTTTTCCAACGAATCAGCTTACGATGTTGAAACGGCTCAACAACCTCTGTAGCTCCGATTGCCTCCGCACATTCGTCTTGGCAAATATTGCCTTCAGATGGGAGCGGCCAGTGGGTTCCGAGATGTTCAGGGCAATGCATGCCTCCTTAATTGTCAGCCCTTTCATGATCTGATGAAACACGCGGATTTCCGCGCGCGACAGCCCAAAGCGATGTCGAAGGATATCGTCGGAATGTGGCTTTTCGCTGGCAGGATCGTTGATCCACACCAAGGCCTGCGGCATTGCCTCGCCCCAGGCCGACCGAGGTGGCGGCAATGGAACTGCGCTGACAAACATCGGCGAGCCATTTGCATTGGGCATCGAAAAGCTTGCTGACCGTCGCGGACCGTTGAATCCCGTGGCGGTCCTTAGAAGATGTACGAATTCCGATGCATGCGGCGAGGAGGCTGCAAGTGGATTGCCTGGTGAAGAAAGCCACTGCTGCCCAAGCGCGTTAGCCAGGGTGACGTTCTTTTCGCAGGTCACGACCAGAAGCGGGAAATTGATCCGATCCAGAACCCAGCTGCTCAGTTCCTGCTGCTGCGCCACGCCCAGCAATCGGACGCGCAGGCTGCTTGCACGTTCCAAGTGAGGTAGCAAGGGAGCGAGGCGGTGCACTACCTCAGACTGGTCACGCTTGCCAGCGCGCGCGCTTAACGACAGGAAGCCATCGAAGCGTCCACCTCGCAGCACGGGTGTGACCATGGTCGAGTCCAGTTCATAGCGCTTCAAGAAATCCTGATAAAAGGGCGATTTTCGGATGAATTCGCGGCCCAGTTCGCGCTCATCCAAGTACCACTCGCCACGCCGAACACGGTCGCCGAAAAAACGTGCCGGGTCTTCCTTGTCGTAATGCGCCTGGTAATCAGTCAGCAATTCGTGTGGCAAGCCAACCTGCTCGCCAACAGCAGCCATGTTGTCGGCACGGCTCCAGAGCATAATCGACGCCGCATCGGAATCGGAAAAAATGGCCAGTCTGCGCAACGCCTTTTCCCATCCATCAGCGTCTGCCACCCCGTCGTAGAAATTCCCGATCAATTCAAGAAGATCATCAGACTTCATTTTGATTGTTTCCGATAACCAGAAATTGGATTCTATGTAATCTGTGAGGGAAGCAGCGCGAACTCCTTCGACGTGAGGTCGATCTTCTGCCCCGCGCGCGTCACGCGGCGGCGGATCGCGTCGATCTGCAGGTCGGCCAGTTCGATGAATTCGCTTTCGCGCAAGGGCCCGCGGCGCAGGATGGTGCGGATGCGCATGACCAGCTCGGCAAACGCAAACGGCTTGACCATGTAGTCGTCAGCGCCGAGTTCCAGGCCCTTGAGCCGGTCCTGCAGTTCGTCGCGCGCGGTCAGGAACAGCACCGGCGTATCGCGTTCGCGGCGCAGCTCGCGCAGCACGCTCCAGCCATCGAGCCCCGGCAGCATCACATCGAGCACGACCAGGTCATAGGGCTGCTCGCGCGCGTGGGCCAGGCCGTCGATGCCGTCCCGCGCAAGGTCGACCACGAAGCCGGATTCGGTCAGCCCTTTTTGCAGGTAATCGCCCGCCTTGGGCTCGTCTTCGACAATCAGGATGCGCATGCGGGTGTCCTTTTGGGCGGGCACCGGTGCTCCGCCAGGGCATAACGCTAGCGGAGACTGGGCCCGCGTGGCGCAAGATGTCAAAAATGTCATCTGCACGTGACGCATCCGCGCCAGCGAGCCCGGTAAAATGGGGGGGACATCGAACGCCTCTATTGGTTCCACGCCATCCGATGAAACGCCTGACTATCCGCTTTTTCCTGCTGTGCCTTCCGCTGCTGGCTGTGTCCGGCGCGGGGCAGGCCGCATCCCGGTCTCCGGCCTGTGCCATGGTGCAGGCTGCGGGCCTGTCACTGGCCGAGCGCCACGTCGCGGCCAAGGCGAGCGCCGAAGCGGCACTGGACCCGGCGCCGCATTGCGCCGATGGCGCCGTGCGCGTCATGGCCGACCCCGACAGCGACGGCAGCCCCTTGCAACTGCATGACAGGAACGGCGACGCCAATGACAAACCCGCCCAGGGCGACAGCAGCCGTGCCGAGAGCCGCTGCGCCACGCGCGGCGGATGCACCGTGGGCGAGCTGACGGAACTCCCCGTTGCCGCGCTTGCACACTACGGCCATGCGGCCACGTTTGCCGGTCCCTTCAGCGGCTTCCCGGCCCAGCCCTGATGCGCGCTGGCGGGATCTGCCAGAACTGCAGGTGGCTTACTCGACGCGATAGAAATCAATCGACTGGCCCGCGTTGACCGCGCGCTGAAGCCAGTCCGGATACTCCCCGGTACCGTCCCAGCTCTGTCCCAGTGCATTGCGGTATAGCGGCGCGGCCTTCTTTGGCGGCTGCTGCACAACGGCGGCGTCAGGGGGAGCGGGTAATTCGCTCGCGCCAGGGGTTTCCGTGGCCCCGCTTTCTCCAGCGGACGGTTCCCCGTCAAAACATCCCGCGGCCATCAGGTCGTCAAGCGTCAGGGCGTAGTTGTCCATTTGCTCGCGAATCCAGGCGATCGCGGCCAGCTTGGCTGATTCAGACTCAGACATGAGTATCGTGAGAAGCCCGCCGCAATGTCTCCGATTCCGGCGGTGCAATGGAAGACCGGCGCCAGACAGCGGCGCCGGTGTGATTTCGGTGATTTTACCGTGTTTGCCGGCCGTTCCCGCGAAACGCAGCTGGCAACCCGCGGGTGCCGGTCCATGACGGCATTGTCATGGCGCAGTCATGCTGCTGTGCGGCACGCCTGCCTAGACTGCCCGCAGGGTCGGTCAAGTCCTGACCGGCCGGCTACCGGAGATACACCATGCGACTGCTCAGACATACCCTGATGGCCACGGCGATGGCCGCCACGCTTGCCGGCGTGGCTACCGCCGCAGGCGCGGCCGGCACGCGCACGCCCGACCCTTACCTCGACGGCGCGCGCAGCGTGCAAGGCCCGCGCGATGTCTTTACCGATGGCGCGCGCAGCGGCCCGCGCACGCCCGACCCATTTACCGACGGCTCGCGCAGTGGCAGTGGTCCGCGCACGCCCGATCCCTACTCCGACGGCGCCTGAGCCGTCATGGCTCAACGCACTTCGCCATAGATGCGGCGGGCGTCCGCGGCCGTGGCTAGCGGACGACCTAGCGTCAGCCCGCCCTGGGCGGCCTGCGCCACCAGCGCGGCATTGCCTGGCGCCAGGCTGCCATCGCGCAGATACAGGTTGTTCTCGAAGCCCACGCGGACGTGGCCGCCGAACGCCGCCGCGGCGGTCACGCAGGCATTTTCCTCGCGCCCGAACGCGCAGATGGCCCAGGGCAGGGTTCCGTCGGCCACCTGCAGGAAGGGCAGCAAATCGCGCGGCGAGGATACCTGCCCCGCTGAATAGCGCCCCAGCACGTACAGCACCGACCACGCACCCGGCGGGACCATGCCGCGCTCGCGCATGGCCTGCCAGCGCTGCACATCCGCCGCGTCGTACAGGATCACCTGCGTCATGATGCGTTCGCGCGCCAGCCAGCCAAGGAAGTCCGCCAGCTCGGTCTCGCTCACGTCCGGCACCGCAATCTCGCGCAGGCCCACCGATACTGCTTCGGGCCGAAGCTCGCGCACCATCGCCATCTGCTGCGCGGCCTTGTAAACGCCTGCCGCCTCGCTCGTGACCTGCACCAGCAAATCATCGCCCACGGCCTGCCTGACCGTGGCCAGCGCCTCGCGGTAGGTCTGCGCATCGAGCGAGTGGCGTCCTTCGGCGTCGCGCACGTGCATGTGCATCATGGCCGCGCCTGCGTCCAGGCAGGCCTTGGCGTCGGCCGCCAGTGCGGCGGCCGTCAGCGGTACCGCGGCGTGGTCGCTGGCGCGCTTGTACGCGCCGTTGGGCGCTACGGTAATGATCAGCGGCGAATCAGCCAGCGGCTGATGGGTCGGGGCCTGGATAGCTTGCGTCATGGCTGGATCTCGGGCAGTTCGGGGGCAATCAGGTCAAGGCCGGCGCGCAGCAGCCGGTCATAGCGCGCGCGTTCGGCGGCAATGGTCTCGGGCGTCCACGCGTAGAAGCCTTCGCCGCGCTTCATGCCGTGGCGGCCGTCGGCGGCGCGCTCGCTCAGGCAGCGCGCGGGATGATCGTCATTGCAGAAGGTCGGGTACATGGTAGCGCCGGCGGCGGCATGCACGTCGATCCCGGCATGGTCGCGCTGCAGGACCGGGCCCGCGGCCAGGAAGCGGAAGCCGAAGCCGAAGCGCACGGCAGCGTCCACGTCCTCGGCCGACGCAATGCCCCGGTCGATCAGGCTGAAGGCCTCGCGCGACAGCGCGTGCTGCAGCCGGTTGGCCAGGAAGCCCGGCAGGTCCCGGCGCACCTTGACGGGCACCATGCCGCAGCGGCGCATGAACGCGATCAGTGCGTCGGCACAGGCTTCATCGCTGCCCGCCCCCATGACCACTTCCACCAGCGGCACCAGGTGCGCCGGCATGAAGAAGTGCAGGCCCAGCATGCGACCGCGCCCGGACAAACCATCACCAATCGCGCTGATCGGGAAACTCGAACTGTTGCTGGCCAGCACGGCATCGGGACGCGCCCGTGCGGACAGCTCCAAGAACAGTGCCTGCTTGAGTTCGAGCCGCTCGGGAATGCACTCGATCACCAGGTCCACCGACGGCCAGTCCACGGCGTCCAGGTCCTGCACCACAGCGAGCCGTTCGGCGCCTTCGGCCCGGCCGATCACCTCCAGGTTGGCGGCCACGCGGCCGGGCAGCGCACCGGCGCGCCCGGCATCGGGCTCGACCACCGTGGTACGGCACAGCGCGCGGGTCAGGACCACGGCGACATCGGCACCCATGGTGCCGCCGCCGACCACGACCGCATGGGCAACGCCCGGGCGGTCGAGGATGACGGATGGGGCGGGATTCTGCATAGCGTCTCTTGGCTTTGGCGAAGGCGGCAGGCACGTCGGCCCGGCGCCGGAATGGAGAATTGCAGCAGTGTAGAGAAGCCGCTTTGATTGATGAAGTCGATTCTATGGATAAAATGATCTGAATTCGAGATCAATCAGCCTGCCCAGCCCGGGACGCCATCGCCCATGAAGATCAACCTGTCGATGCGTGACATCGAGACCACGCTCGTGCTCGGCCGCACGCTGAACTTCCGGCAAGCGGCCAGCCAGCTGCACCTGTCGCAGTCAGCCCTGTCTACCCAGATCCTGCGCATCGAGGAGTCGCTCGGCGTGCGCCTGTTCGACCGCACCACGCGCACGGTGCGGCTGACTGCGGCTGGCGCGGTCTTTATGCAGCAGGCCGCGCTGCTGCAGGCGGCCTTCCGCGGCGCGATCGACGCGGTCACGGGCATTGCCAGCGCCGAGCGCGGCCAGGTCGCGGTGGCGGCACTGCCGTCGCTGGCGGCGCGCATGCTGCCGCGCGTGCTGATGGCCTACCACCGCGCCCGCCCCGAAGTGGCGCTCAAGGTGTTCGATACGCTATCCGGGCCCGCCTTCGACATGGTGCGCGCGGGCGATGTCGACTTCGCGCTGACCGCGGCCGATCCGCAGCAGGCGGACCTGCACTACGAGCCGCTGATGTCCGACCGCTTCGTGCTGCTGATCCCGGCCGAGCACCCGCTGGCGCGCGGCACGGGGCCGCTGCGCTGGGCCGACACCGCACATGCGCCGCATGTGTCGATGACGCACCCGAGCAGCGTGCGCCAGTACGCCGAGTGGGCCTTCCTGCAGAACCGCATCCGCTTCCAGCCGGTGTTCGAGGCCGAGCACCTCGCCACCATTGCCGCCATGGTCGAGTGCGGTTTCGGCGTGGCGGCGCTGCCGGAAATCGCCGCGGGCACCGTGCGCCAGCCGGGCATCGTCGAGCGCCTGCTGACCGGGCCGGTCACGGAGCGGTCGATCGGGCTGGTCACGCCGCGCAACCGCAGCATGTCGCCCGCGGCGGCGGAGCTGGCCGATGCGGTGCGCGCGCACCTGGCCCAGTTCCGCGGCCAGCCCGAAGCCGCCGGTGCCGAGGTTGGTTGAGGCGGCAATGACGCAGCCCGCCTGATACTCCGTCCTGTTGCCGCGACGCGTGGACGTATGAGAAAAAGTTGACGCTGTCCGGGCCGGCGATAAGAATCGGTGATCGCCGGCCACACTCTGGCAGTTCTCGCCCTGCGCCTTCTCCGTTCCCCGTTCTCCGCCCCGATGATCCCCTCCGTCACCACCCTGCACGGCCGCCTGAAGATGCAGCACCTGCGCCTGCTGCTGGCCATCGAGGAACGCGGCTCGCTGCGCCAGGCCGCCGACGCATTGACGCTGACGCAGCCGGCCGTGAGCAAGATGCTGCAGGACATGGAGGACCTGCTGGGCGTGGCGCTGTTCGAGCGCCATGCGCGCGGACTGCGGCCGACACGTTTCGGCGGTGCCGCGACGCGCTATGCCAAGCTGGTGTTCGCCGACATGGCAGGCCTGCGCGACGAGCTGGTGGCGCTAGAATCCGGCAAGATCGGCCGCGTGCGCGTGGGGGCGGTCATGGCGCCGGCGCCGGGCCTGCTGGCGGGCGTGATCCGCACCC
The DNA here is from genome assembly GCF_029278605.1 of Cupriavidus sp. WKF15. Taxonomy (NCBI): domain Bacteria; kingdom Pseudomonadati; phylum Pseudomonadota; class Betaproteobacteria; order Burkholderiales; family Burkholderiaceae; genus Cupriavidus; species Cupriavidus sp. WKF15. The sequence goes on along the minus strand of NZ_CP119573.1, from coordinate 1,834,240 downwards.
TCAACCGTGACCACCCGCGGCTGGAAGTGGCGGTGCAGGTCGACACCAGCGACCTGCTGGTGCCGCTGCTGGAACGCGACCAGCTCGACATCGTGCTGGGCCGGGTACCGGAAGGCTGGGATAGCAGCGGGCTGGAATTCGAGCAGCTGGGCGAGGAAGGACTGGCAATCGTGGTGGGGCCGCAGCATCCGCTGGTCCGGCGGCGGCGCCCCTCGTTCGCGGAGCTGACCCGGTACCCATGGGTCATGCAACCGCGCCCCAGCCCCATGCGCGCCCTGATCGACCGCTCCTTCGAGGATGCCGGCGTGGCGCCGCCGCCCACCACCATCGAGACTGCCGCAGTGCTGATGACCACGTCCCTGCTGGCGGACAGCGAACTGATCGCAGTGCTCCCGGCCTCGGTCGCAGCGTACTACCGGAGCCTCGGGGCGCTTGTCGTGCTGCCGCTGCCCCTGCCGCGCAAGCTGGGGCCCTACGGCATCGTGACGCGGCGGGGCCGCCCGGTCACGGCATCGATGAGTGTGCTGATCGATGCCTTGCGGGCCGCTTCGACGCTCTAGCCCGCTGCTTCAGGCAGGACGCGCTGGCCGCCCCCGAGATATTTGTCCGCTTCCTCTATCAGCGGCCCCAAGTCCGGAGGCAATGCGCCGAGGTATTCCCACAGGTGATCACCCATTCAAAAATGCTCAGTAGTTGATCAGCACTCTCGTCCGTATAGTTCGGTCAGGCAGCACAGACTGACAATGAGGATGGAGACCAGCATGAAACGATGGATCGCCGGCGCCTGCGCCGGACTGATCGGCCTGGCCGTCGCCGCGACGGCGGCCCAGGCTCAGGATTCCCGACCCGTGCGCTTGATGGTGGGCGCGGCACCGGGCGGCGGCACCGACGTGATGGCGCGCATCGTGTCCGATAAGCTGGCCGCCCTCCTCAGGCAGCCGGTGGTCGTCGACAACCGGCCCGGCGCTTCCAACACCATTGCCGCCGACATCACCGCCAAGGCGGCGCCGGATGGCAACACGCTGCTGATGGGCGTAGTCACCTCGCAGGCGATCGCGCCGCACCTGCTCAAGCTGCAGTTCGATCCTCTCAAGGACCTGGCACCGGTCGCGCTGGTATCTTCCGTGCCCAATGTGCTGGTGGTCAACAACCAGGTACCGGCGCGCGATGTGAAGGCGCTGGTGGCCCAGATCCAGGCCAGTCCGGACAAATTCCGCTACAGCTCCTCCGGCGTCGGCAGCACCCAGCACCTCGCCGGCGCGGCCTTTGCGCGCCAGATCCAGGGCAAGCTGCTCCATGTGCCATACAAGAGCAGCAGCAGCGCGCTGGTTGACCTGATGGGCGGCCAGGTCGACATGAGCTTCGAGACCATGCCTTCGGTGATCAGCCATATCAAGGCCGGCAAGCTGCGCGCACTGGCCGTCACCGCCGACCAGCGCTCACCCCTGCTGCCAAACGTGCCGACGCTGGCCGAGGCCGGCGTGCCCGGCATTCAGATGAATGCCTGGTACGGCGTCTATGCGCCGGCTGGCACGCCGCCCGCCACGCTGCAGAAGATCGGCGCCGCGCTCGCCACCGTACTGAAGGACCCCGACACCGTGCGCCGCCTCAATGACGTCGGCGCAATGCCCGGCACGCTCAATGCCAGCCAGTTCGATGCGTTCTCGCGCAGCGAATATGCCCGCTACGGCAAGCTGATCGCCGAACTCGGCGTCAGACCCGACTGAACCGCATTCACCGCATCCGCCATGACACAACGACCCCGTATCGCCATGGTGCTCGGCGATCCCGCCGGCATCGGCCCTGAGCTGGTCGCCAGGCTGCTGGCCAATCCCGCCGCCACGCACGCCGAGATCCTGCTGATTGCCGACCGCGACGAATGGCGCCACGCCTTGCAGCTGGCCGGCGTCGACCTCGCGCTGCCCGAGACCGCCCGCCTCGGCTTTGAGGGCACGGACGCCGGCCCGCGCCTGTACCACTGGGCGCTCGAAGGCAAGCCCGCCTATCCGCGCGGCGCCGCCAGCGCCGAAGGCGGCCGCTACAGCCTCGGCACGCTCGCGCTGGCGCTGGAACTGGCCCAGTCCGGCAAGGCCGACGCCATCCTGTTCGGCCCGCTCAACAAGAGCTCGCTGCATGCCGCCGGCATGGGCCACAACGACGAGCTGCACTGGTTTGCCGAACAGCTCGGCCACCGCGGCGCCTTCTGCGAGTTCAATGTGCTGGACGGGCTGTGGACCTCGCGCGTCACGTCGCACGTGGCGCTCAAGGACGTGCCGGCCATGATTACCCGCGACAGCGTGGGCGCCGCGATCGACCTGATCGATCAGGCGCTGCGCAACGCCGGCATGCGTGCGCCGCGCATCGCGGTATGCGGCCTCAATCCGCACAATGGGGACAACGGCGCCTTTGGCCGCGAGGAGATCGACGTGATCGCCCCCGCCGTGGCCGATGCGCAGGCACGCGGCGTGGCGGCGCAGGGTCCGTTCCCGGCCGACACCATCTTCCTCAAGGTGCAGGGCGGACCCGCGCAGCGCCAGTTCGACGCCATTGTCACCATGTACCACGACCAGGGCCAGATCGGCATCAAGCTGATGGGTTTTTCGCGCGGGGTCACGGTGCAGGGCGGCCTGCCGGTGCCGATCACCACGCCGGCGCATGGCACCGCCTTCGATATCACCCAGCAGGGCCGGGCCGATCCCGGCGCCATCCTGCAGGCGTTCCAGCTCGCCTGCCAGATGGGTGCGCAACGACGTGCCGCCGCGCAGCGGTGAGCATGCATCCTGGCAGGCCGGCATAGACCGGCCCCGCCAACGTGGCGCCGGCATGCCCGCCGGCCCGCAGCCACAACGCAGACCTGAACATGACTGCCCAATCCGCGGTCGGGCGCACGCTCGTGCGCGCCATCACGAAAAGCCGGGCCGCCAACCGAACGCCAACCGCATTTCCGCCGTAAAAGGAGCCACACGATGAAGATCACCAACGTCCGTGCCCGCGTATTCGAATGGAAGGGCAAGACCGTGCCGCCGCAGGCCCACTTCTGCACCAATGCCACCGACACCCTGTTCGACCGCGGCGACGCCATGGGCTCGTTCCGCTTCCACGGCTGGCTGGTGGTGGAGATCGAGACCGACAACGGGCTGGTCGGCATCGGCAACTGCGCGCTCGCGCCGCGCGTGGCCAAGCAGGTCATCGACCAGTACCTGGCGCCGATCGTGATCGGGCAGGATCCGTTCGACAATGAATACCTGTGGCAGAAGATGTACCGCCGAACCCATGCCTGGGGCCGCAAGGGCATCGGCATGGCCGCGATCTCGGCGGTGGACATCGCGCTGTGGGACCTGATGGGCAAGGCCGTGGGCAAGCCCGTGTTCAAGCTGCTGGGCGGACGCACCAAGGAGAAGATCTGGTGCTATGCCTCCAAGCTCTACAACAACGACGACCGCGACGCCTTCCTGGCCGAAGCCCGGCGCTACCTGGACCAGGGCTTCACCGCCATGAAGATGCGCTTCGGCTACGGCCCCAAGGACGGCCCCGCCGGCATGCAGAAGAACCTGGAGCAAGTGCGCCTGCTGCGCGGACTGGTCGGCGACGGGGTCGACATCATGCTGGAGTGCTACATGGGCTGGACGCTGGAATACGCGCGCCGCATGGTGCCGCGCCTGGCCGAGTTCAACCCGCGCTGGCTGGAGGAACCGGTCATCGCCGACGATATCGAGGGCTACGCCGAGCTGAAGAAGATGAGCCCCTTCCCGATCTCCGGCGGCGAGCACGAGTTCACCTCCTACGGCTTCAAGGACCTGCTCGAGCGCCGCGCGGTGGACGTGATCCAGTACGACACCAACCGCGTGGGCGGCATCACCGCGGCACAGAAGATCAACGCCATGGCGGAGGCCTGGTCGGTACCCGTGATCCCGCATGCCGGCCAGATGCACAACTACCACCTGACCATGGCGTCCACCGCTTCACCGATGTCGGAGTACTTTCCGGTGCATGACGTGGAGGTCGGCAACGAACTGTTCTACTACATCTTCAAGGGCGACCCGGCACCGGACAACGGCTACCTGCAGCTGGACGACAACCTGCCCGGCCTGGGGCTGACCCTGAATGAAGAGCATTTCAGCGAGTTCGACATCATCGGCTAAGCGCCGCGCCATGGGCGGGGCTCAGCGGCCGCAGGCTGCCCCGAACAGCACGCCGTCGACACGCGCCTGCACATAGGCGGACAGGTCCACGAGGCTGAGCAGCACGGCCAGCAGGGCAATGCCAGACCATGCCGCCGCCCTGACCGTGCGGCCGTCCGCTTTCAGGGCAGCGAGCATCAGTGGAAGCAGGCAGGCGCCAACGAACAGGCACCGGATCGCGGCCATCGTCGCTGCCCCCCACCCCGCGCTCTCAGCCCTGCGCACCCGCCCCGGCGCGCAGGGCTGGCGGCTCGCCGGCACCGCGGCGCAAACCCAGCCACGAGCAGATGGCGGCAAAGCCGGTCACCAAGCCGAGCGCGGCGATTGTCTGCAGATACGCGCCGGTCGATTCGAACGAACGCGCCCCCAGCTGCACGGTCAGGAACGCGCCAACCTGGTGGACCAGGAACAGCAGCCCGAACACCCGGCCCTTGATCTGGCTGCCATAGCGCTCGAAGCAGAACATCGACGTCAGGATGACCGTGCCCAGGTAGCTGCTGCCGAACAGCACCGCAAACGGCAGCACGCCTGCCTGCGGCACGAGCAGCAGCAACATCGCCGCGCAGCGCATGGCGTAGAACGCGGCCAGCAGCCGGTGCTTGTCGAAGCGCAGCGCCAGCGCGCCCGAGGCGATGCCGCTGGCCAGTTCCAGCACCCCGAGCGCGCTCAGTGCGTAGCCCATTTCCAGGCGCGGCACGCCACGGTCCTGCCAGTGCGCGAGCAGGTGCACGTCGATGAAGGCCATGGTCGCACCGCAGCCGAAGAACCCAGCGGCCAGCACGTAGAACACAGGATCGCGCCGCACGATCGCCCATGCCGAGGTCTGCGCCTGCGCCACGGCAGCCGCCGGCGCGGGCGGTTCCCAGCGCGACAGCAGCCACAGCGTGGCGGCCACCGGCAGCGCGAAGACCATGCCAACCGCGCCGAACACCGTGGTCCACGCCGCCTGCGGCTGCAGCCAGATCCAGAACGGCGACAGCACGATAAAGCCGATCGCCGTGCCGTTGGTGACGATGGCGTAGGCCAGTCCTTTCCTGCGCGCCTCGAACAGACGGTCCACCAGCACGCCCATCGGCACGAAGGTCATCGCCGCGAGCCCGAATGCGCCGACGATGCCGAATGCGAGGCTGAACCAGACCAGCGACTGGTGCCACCAGGCTGCGCTGGCATAGGCCAGTCCTGCCGCCAGCGCGCCAACCGCGGCGGTGCGCAAGGGCCCGACGCGGTCGCTCAGCGCGCCCACCACGGGCGACATAAGGCCGGTGGCTAGCATGAACAGCCCGCCAGACCACGCGAACTGCGCGCGCCCCTGGCCGAAGTGCGTGGCCAGCTGCACGAAGTAGACCTGGTAGACGCCCTTGACGGCGGTCGACGCGAACATCACCGCAAAGCCGGTGGCGACGAGCAGCAGTGTGACGGAGCGGGAAATCCGGACGGTCGTCATGTCAGCGGCTCCGGATCCCGGCCGGCAGGACCGGCGCGAAGGCATGGCAAGGCAGCATGGTGTGGTCTCCGGGAAACGCGCAGCGCGGCTGGCACCGGGCGGCGAATGATGGAAGGATGATTCCCATGCTATGGGGTGCGGCGGCGAGCCGCCAGCAACAGATCCGCCAGCTATGGCAAATTTCTGGCCATCCTTCGATCCACATTCCAATGCATCTCTTGAGCCATGAAATTACGCTTGTGGCAATATTTTGGCTAACCGCAATCCCCCACGATCGTTGCGCGCCATGCGAACCGCCTATTTCCTCATGCTGCCCGGCATCCACATGCTGGACCTGGCCGGACCGCTGCAGATCCTGGCAACGGTTGCCGAACTCGGCCTCGGCAAGCTGGCCGTGCGCTGCGTGGGACCGCATTCCAGCGTGCAGGCGTTCCAGGGCGTCGAACTAGGGCGGGTCGGGCCATTGCCGGCGCGGCTGCTTCCGGGCGACCTGGTGCTCGCTATCGGCAGCAAGATGACGGACACGCTGACCCGCTCGCCGGCATGGCGCGATACGGCGGACTGGCTGCGCGCAGCGGCATGCGCGCCGGACAGGCCGATCGTGGCCGCCGTCTGCACGGGCGCCTACCTGCTCGGCGACGCCGGCCTGCTCGACGGGCGGCTCTGCACCACGCACTACGCCCATGTCGGCAGGCTGCGCGCGCGGCATCCGCGCGCCTCGGTGATCGACAACCGCATCTTCGTCAGCGACGGCAATATCTGGACCTCGGCCGGCGTGGCCTCGGGCATCGACATGGCCCTGCAGCTCGTGGCCGATGTCTTCGGCGACGAGGCCGCGATCCGCGTGGCGCGCGAGAACGTGGTGCCGTTCCGGCGCTTCGGCAGCGATCCGGAGCTGGATTCGAAGTTCCGCTCGCGCTCGCATGGCAATGCGCTGGTCCACGCGGTGCAGGACGCAATTTCAACCGACCTGGCCGTGAGCGTGTCCGATCCCTCGTTCGCGCAGACCTTCGCCACCAGCGTCAGGCACCTGTCGCGCGTGTTTGCCAGGGAAACCGGGCTGACGCCCAAGCAGTACCAGCTGGCGCTGCGCATGGACAAGGCTCGTCGGCTGCTCGAGGCGTCTTCGCTGCCGATCGATGACATCGCCGGGCAATGCGGTTTTGCCAGCGTGCAGGCATTCCGTTCCTGCTGGAACAAGGCCGAGCCGATGACACCCGGGGAGTTCCGGCACGCTCGCCGGGGCTAGCGTCTGCCCGGACTACAGTCCGCGCGCCTTTTCGGCCGCCAGGTAGGCATCGCGCGACGGCCGGCACGCCCGCGCCCGTGATCGACCGGCCGAGCGCCGACCTGAAGATGAAGTTCAGCGTGCGCCCAGCGCGACAATCGCGGAAACGATCGCGCCGGCACACAGGTACGCCGGAATTATGCAGGTTACATCGCATCCGGACCGGTTTCACGCTGCCATCCTTCCCGCCATCCCCCGTTCGGGGCATTGGCATCGGCCGAATTTCGCCCACCATGACAGGAGAGGCCCGGGCACGTGCGCCCGGGCAGTCAAGGGACCTGGAGTGCGCGACGGGATCGCGCGCAGGCAGCAGGCCGTGAACAACCATCTCGCCAGCCTCGAAGAAGCCTTCTCCTCGTTCGACGAGGCCATCTGCGTGGTCGGCGCAGGCGGTACGGTAGTCCGCCCCGCGCCATGGCGTGCTCTGGCATGCGGATCTGCGCGTGCAGGCGCTGCTGCTGCGGCACGTCGCCACTGCCAGCCAGACCGGCACGCGCCAGGCCATGACGATTCCGGCCGTGGGCGGGGTCGATGGGGCTGTCGGTCAATACGGTGCGCAAGCAGATCGCCATGCTGATGGCGAAAATGCATTGCAACCGACAGTCGGAGCTGGTCCGGAAGGCGATCCTGGGTCAGGGGTAGCGCCGCACGGCCTTTGCAGGGCAACAGGCAACAATCGCGGCGGCAGCCGTATACTCTGCGCCAGAGGCCATGCCTCCCCCGCGCTGCGTGCCTCCGCCTCCATGTGAAGCTCCCTACTGGAGCTACTGGAACTACTGGAGCCGCCGCGCATCACCGAATATCCAACAATATCCAAATAGTTACGGAGTCGCAGCATGCGTGTCGCATTCCTCGGGCTTGGCGTCATGGGCTTCCACATGGCGGGCCATCTTGCCGCCAAGGGCCATGAAGTCACGGTCTACAACCGCACCGCGGCCAAGGCGCAGGCCTGGGTCGCAAAATTTGGCGGCAAAGCGGCGGACACACCCGCCCTGGCAGTCAGGCAGGCGGACGTGGTGTGCTCGTGCGTCGGCAACGACGACGACCTGCGCTCGGTGCTGATCGGTCCGGACGGTGCGTTCTTCACCGCGCCCACCGGCTGCATCTTCGTGGACCACACCACCGCCAGCGCCAACGTGGCGCGCGAACTCTACGCGGCCGCGCGCGAACGCGGCCTGCACTTCATCGACGGACCCGTGTCGGGCGGCGAAGTCGGTGCGGAAAAAGGCATCCTGACCATCATGTGCGGCGGCGACGCCGAAGCCTATGCGCGCGCCGAGCCCGTGATCGGCGCGTATGCGCGCGCCGTAACGCGCATCGGCGAAGCCGGTGCCGGCCAGCTCGCCAAAATGGTCAACCAGATCAGCATCGCCGGCCTGATCCAGGGCCTGTCCGAAGCGATCGCCTTCGGCGAACGCGCCGGCCTCGACATGCGGCTGGTGCTGGACGTCATCAGCAAGGGCGCGGCCGGATCCTGGCAGCTCGAGAACCGCGGCCCGACCATGATCGAGGACAAGTTCGACTTTGGCTTCGCCGTGGACTGGATGCGCAAGGACCTGGGACTCTGCCTCGACGAGGCACGCCGCAATGGCGCCAGCCTGCCCGTCACCGCCACGGTCGACCAGTTCTATGCCGACCTGCAGCAGATGGGCTGCGGCCGCGCGGATACCTCGTCGCTGATCAAGCGCCTGCGCCGCTTTTCGGAGAAGTGAGCGATCGGGACGGCACCCGCGGCCGTCCGATAATTCCTACACCGCAATCGGCCAGCGCCCGAAAGGCCCGCCATGGCGGCCTGCCTAAGCTGAAGGCAGGAGCATGGGTGGCCGCGGTCATCCTTGCACGGTACAGGAGATGACCATGTGGAAGCTTGCAGTCGCGCTGCTGATCAGCGCTGGCATGGGCCTGGCCGGCTGTACCGCGACGGGTGCGGTAGCTGGCGGCGTAGCGGGGCACGAACTCACGCACGGCAGCACTGCCGGCACCGTGGGTGGTGCCGTGGTAGGCGGCGTGGTTGGCCACGAACTGGGCAAGTAGCCCTGAACCGGACACCAGGCAAGTCCTCCTCCCAACGCCCGCTGCCCGCGCAGCGGGCGTTTCCATGCCATGGGCGCCGTGACCAGGCTTGCTTTAATGGTTTCGCGGGCTAGCTGAAGATATTTGTTTTCACGGGCTCAGCCGCCCGGATTCCAGCGTTCTTCGGCTACGATAGGCGGGCAAGCCACACCATTTCGATCCCCATGACACCCGCCAAGCCTGACAAGCGCCTGCCTTCCTTTCCCGCACGTAATGCCCGCCACTGGATCGGCGGCACGCTCGCCGCCTGCCTGCTTGCCTGCGCCGCGAGCGCCGGCGCGCAGCCGCTATGGTTCGCCGGCGGGCGCCCGACGCCCGAGGCTCAGCAGGCTGTGACGGCACTGGCCGGCGCCGAGGCTGATGGCCTGGCGCCGAAGGACTACGATGCCGAGGGCCTGAAGCATGCGCTGGCGCAGGCCGCCGCCGGCCCGCAAGCCGCGCCGGACGCCGTGGAGAAGCTCGACACCGCGCTCAGCGACGCCATGCGGCGCTACCTGTCGGACCTGCACAACGGGCGCGTCGATCCGCGCAAGGTGCACGCCAATTTCACGCCGCCAGCGTCGGCGCAGTTCGAGCCTGACAGCTACCTGCGCACTGCCCTGGCCAGCCACCGGCTGCCTGACGCGATCCGCGAGGCAGCGCCGTCCTTTCCCCTCTACGGCACACTGCGCGATGCGCTCGCGCGCTATCGCGCGCTGGCCGCGCAGCCGGGCTGGGAACGTCCGCTGCCCGCGCTGCCGGGCGGCAAGCTGACCACCGGGCAGGCCTACAGCGGCGTTGCGGAACTGGCCAGGCGCCTGCAGGCACTTGGCGACATGGCCGCGGGCGCGCCGGTGCCGCATCGTTATGCCGGCGCCGTCGTGGACGGCGTCAAGGCTTTCCAGGCCCGTCACGGGCTGGAGGCGGACGGCGTGATCGGCGCCGGCACCCTGGCCCAGCTCAATACCCCGCCCGCGGCTCGCGTGCGGCAGATCGAGCTGACCATGGAGCGGCTGCGCTGGACTCCGCTCGCCGACGGGCCGCGCGTGATCGTGGTGAACATCCCCGAGTTCATGCTGCGCGCCTATGAGTACAACGCCGGCAAGCTCGACATCAAGCTGGAGATGAAGGTCATTGTCGGCAAGGCGCTGGATACGCGCACGCCACTGTTCAAGGAGGACATGCGCTACATCGAGTTCAGCCCTTACTGGAATGTGCCGCCGTCGATCGCGCGCGCGGAGACCATTCCGCGACTGCGGCGCGATCCCGGGTACTTCACGAGCCAGGGCTTCGAGTTCGTGTCCAACGGCAAGGCCGTGACGACGCTGACCGAGGCCAATCTCGACGCCGTGCTGAATGGCCAGATGCGCATCCGCCAGCGCCCGGGTCCGACGAACGCGCTCGGCGACATCAAGTTCGTATTCCCGAACAACCAGAACATCTACCTGCACCACACGCCCACGCCGCAGCTGTTCAAGCGCGACCGGCGCGATTTCAGCCATGGCTGCATCCGCGTGGAAGAACCCGTGGCGCTCGCGCAGTTCGTGCTGCAGGACATGCCGGGCTGGACCGAGGCACGCATCCGCCAGGCCATGACCAAGGGCCAGTCCAACACCGTGGCGCTCCAGCAGCCGCTGCCGGTGGTGCTGGCCTATGGCACTGCCATTGCCCGCGCGGATGGCCGGGTATACTTCCTGCCTGACATTTACGGCCAGGACAAGCTGCTCGACCAGGCGCTGCGGCAGAACACCACGCGCGGGGCCCCAGGTGTGCCGGCATCGGCACCGTCGACTCCGGACGCCCTCGCACATCCCGCGCCAACGCAGAACCCGACATGACACATTCCAGCAATCCCGCACGCCGCCGCTTCCTGCAACACACCGGCGGACTCGCCATCGGCGCCGGCCTGGCCGCGCTCTCGCCGCAACTGGCGCTGGCCAACGCGCCGGGCGCGCGCAGCCTGTCGTTCGATCACACGCATACCGGCGAACACCTTTCGCTGGTGTACGCGCTGGGCGACCAGGTGCTGCCGCAGGCACAGACCACCCTCAACCGCTTCCTGCGCGACCATTATTCCGGCCAGGTGGGCATGATCGATCCACAACTGTTCGGCCTGCTGTTCGCGTTGCGACAGACGCTCGGCAGCGAATCGCCGTTCCAGGTGATCTCGGGATATCGCAGCCCCGTAACCAATGCGCGCCTGCGCCGCACGGGCGGCGGCGGCGTGGCCAGGCACAGCCTGCACATGGACGGCATGGCCATCGACATCCGCCTGCCAGGCGTGGCGCTGGCCGATCTGCGCGATGCCGCGATGTCGCTGGGTGTGGGCGGTGTTGGTTTCTACGCGCAAGAGGATTTCGTCCACGTGGACACCGGCCGCGTGCGCCACTGGGGCTGAGTCCGGCGCTCTGCTACGGCAAAATTCGCACTCGACTGCTGCTGTCCGCGGCAAGCGGCCATCGCTAGCCTTGAGCCTGGACCACGCCCGCAAGGCGTGGCCGGCCCCAGAGCTATGCGAGACCAGCCCCATGTACCTCTATGACTCCACCGACCAGCAACTGGTCGACGAGCGCGTTGCGCAGTTCACCGACCAGACCGCACGCTTCCTGAACGGACAGCTTCCGGAAGACGAGTTCCGCGTGCTGCGCCTGCAGAACGGGCTCTATATCCAGCGCCATGCGCCGATGCTGCGCGTCGCCATCCCTTACGGCATGCTGGTGTCGCGGCAGTTGCGCAAGCTTGCCGAGATCTCGCGGCGCTGGGACCGCGGCTATGGCCACTTCAGCACGCGCCAGAACATGCAGTTCAACTGGCCGCGCCTGGAAGACGCGCCCGCCATCCTGGCCGAGCTGGCCACGGTGCAGATGCACGCGATCCAGACCAGCGGCAACTGCATCCGCAATACCACTACCGATCACTTCGCCGGCATTGCGCCGGACGAGGTGGTGAACCCGCTGGTGTGGTGCGAGATCATCCGGCAGTGGTCCATGCTCCATCCGGAATTCGCCTTCCTGCCGCGCAAGTTCAAGATCGCAGTCAGTGGCGCCCGTACGGACCGCGCCGCGGTGGGCGTGCACGACATCGGCCTGCAGGCCGTCGAGCGCGACGGCGAGACCGGCTTCCGCGTCTGGGTGGGCGGCGGCATGGGACGCACACCGATGGTCGGCAAGGTGATCGGCGAATTCGTGCACTGGTCCGACCTGCTGACGTACCTGCAGGCCATCCTGCGCGTCTATAACCTGCACGGCCGGCGCGACAACAAGTACAAGGCGCGCATCAAGATCCTGGTGAAGGACCTTACGCCGGAAGTCTTCGCGCAACAGGTCGACGAACACTGGCAGCCCATTCGCGGCGGCCCCGATACCGTCGATGCCGGGTTCGTGCGCGCCATCGCCACGCGCTTCACCACGCCGGACTACGACTCCTCCGCCGCGCACGACGACGACCCCAACCCGGCACTAGCCGCCGCCAACCCGCGCTATGCGCGCTGGCTGCGCAGCAACGTGCATGGGCACCGCGTGCCTGGCTACGCCGCCGTCACGGTGTCACTGAAGGCAACCGGCACGCCGCCCGGCGACATCACCGCCGACCAGATGGAAGCCGCGGCCGACCTCGCGGACCGCTACGGCTCCGGCGAACTGCGCGTCTCGCACGAACAGAACCTGATCATCGCCGACGTGCGCCGTACGCGCCTGCATGAACTGTGGCAGCAATTGCAGACGTGGAACCTCGCCACGCCCAATATCGGACTGCTGACCAACATCATCGCCTGCCCGGGCGGCGACTTCTGCTCGCTTGCCAATGCCGTGTCCATTCCGCTGGCCGAGGCGATCCAGCAGCGCTTCGACGACCTCGACTATCTCTACGAGATCGGCGAGCTGGACCTGAACATCTCCGGCTGCATCAACTCATGCGGGCACCACCACGTCGGCCATATCGGCATCCTCGGCGTCGACAAGGCCGGCGAGGCGTGGTACCAGGTCACCATCGGCGGACGCCAGGGCGGACAGGCCGGGGCCGCGATCGGCCGCATCATCGGGCCGTCGTTCGCGCAGGACGAGATTCCGGAGGTAATCGAGCAATTGATCAAGAGCTACCTCGCCATGCGCGACAGCGAAGCCGAACGCTTCATCGACGTGGTGGAGCGGGTTGGCATCGATCCATTCAAGGCCGCGGTCTACCAGAACCCGACGATCGCCCGGCGCCGTCAGCAAGCGGAGGCCGCGCGCGCCTGAAGCCTGCCTGCGGCCGATGCACGGCGCTCAGATCCGCAGGCCAGCCTCGTCGCGGCCGAGCCTGCGCATCACTGATACCATCCAGAGCGCCAGCCCGACTGCGGCATAGAGCACCAGCGCGCGTCCGGCCGCGCCCTGCTGGTCGGCCAGGTACACGCTGCAAAGCTGTTGCGGCGCGTCCTGGTAGAGCAGGCCCGCCACCAGTGTCATCGCGCTCCAGTTGATCGCGAAGAACGCCTGCAACACAACCCCGGCACGCGGCCAGGACACGCCCAGCACGGCGCCGGCCACGATCATGCTCGTCACCTTCGCGACGGACCAGCGCGCATCGAGCACCGCCAGGTCGAGCGCAACCGGAAGCATCCAGTAGCTGACGATGGCCATGGCGGCTACCAGCCCCGGCAGCCCGCGCCGGTTCCAGCCGGGGAAGGCCGATGTATCCCTGCCTCGGAGTGTGGCCGCGGCAATGCCGATCCCCAGCAGCAATGGCAGTTCGATCGCCATGTGCCGGGCCATCGAGGCCTCCAGCCACCCGCGCAGCAACGCCAGCACGGCCAGTCCCGCGCCAGGCAGCCAGGCCAGAATGGGCCGCTCAGCGCTGCGCATGGACGATGTCGGCCAGCACGGCATCCGGCCGGTCGATGTCGTAGGCACGGGCCAGCCGGCTCTGACCGTCGATGAGGAAATACGCGGCGTTGTGGACGTAGTCGCCGCGGCCGTCCGGCAGCACGACGATGCCAAACGCCTTCAGGAGGGCCGGCAGGTCGGCGGCATCCGCCACCGTAGCCATGCGCCAGACGGCGGGGTCGGCACCTTGCTTGCGGGCATAAGCGCGGAGTACGTCGGGGGTGTCACGTTCCGGATCGAAGCTGATAGCCAGCAACCGGTAGTGCCCGGTAAGGCCGCGCGCGATAAGTTCGGCCTGCAGGTAGGCCTGCCCGGACGCGCTGCTGCGACAGACCGTGACGCAGTGTGTGTAGAGAAATGTGACCAGCGTTTGCCGTTGCGCATTGCCGGGTTCGCGCAAGGGGAAGCGGCGCCCGGAAGCATCGGCCAGTGCCATGTCGGGCAGGGCAAGCGGCGCGCGCGCCAGGTCAAATTGCCTGGTGCCATCCGACGTCACCACGCGGAAGCCGCGCGTCGCATGGCCGAAGGCAAAGAGTGCCAGCGCGCTGACGAGGGCCGTCGCAACCAGGGTGGCCCGCCAGCCGCCCGCCATCACTGGGCTCCGGCCAGCTTGTGCAGTTCGTCGCTATGCCACGGGTCCTTGCGCGACGCGCTCCACTTGCGGGCCGCGGCAACGGCCACGGCGTCGATGGCGGGCGCCTGGTTGCCCCACGCGCTGCGGATATGCGTGAGCACCGCGGCCAGTTCGGTGTCGCTCAGTTGCTCGCCGAAGGCCGGCATCGCGCCGTTATAGGTCGCGCCGAGGATCTCGATGGGCCCGGTCAGCCCGTGCAGCACGATCTGCGACAGCACCACCGGATCGCCCGTCACCAGCGGCGATCCCGCCAGCGGCGGGAAGACGCCTGGCAGACCCTGGCCCGTGGCCTGGTGGCAGGCCTGGCAGTTCGCCGCGAACAGCTGCTTGCCGTCGGCCACGCGCGCACTACCGGCAGCGCCCTGGGCCAGCACCTGCGTGTCGCGCCGGTCGCCAAGCTGCGCAAGTCCATCGGCACGCTCGGTCCAGATGTAGCTGGCGGCCCAGACTACCAGTCCGGCGACCAGGCCCAGCACGATCTTCGGCACCGGATTGTGCTGCTCGTGCGGGTCGGCGTGTTCAGTCTTGTGGCTGCTTTGAGGCTTCATCTGGGGCATGGCTCTTCGTGGTGCTGGCGGCGAGCGCGAGGCCCTTGGCCAGGCTCGCCTCGGTCGGGGTCAGGACGGGATAGGTGTGGCGCAGCCCGGTCAGGTAGGCAACCAGGTCCAGCGCCTGCGGCGTGGCGACCACGGCCTTGCCGGCCGGTGCCGCACCGGGCGGCAGCGACACCACGCGATCGTCCTTGCCGACGGCGTCGCTGTCCTTCACCTCGAACAGGAACGGATAGGCGGGCATGATGCTGCCCGGCACATACGCGCGCGGCTGGTACAGGTGCCCTAGGTGCCAGTCGGCGCTGGGCTGACGCACGCCGATATTGAACAGGTCGGGCCCGGTGCGCATGGTGCCGAGCAGCGGCGGGTCGTCATAGTGATAGTCCGCCGCGACCGAGGGCCGGCCCCAGCCGCGCTGCGCGTCGGCAATGCCGGCGCCCGTGGAGCTGGGCTGCTGCGTATGGCAGGCAATGCAGCCGTTGGCCATGTAGACCTGCCGGCCACGCAGCTGCGCGCTGGTATAGGGCGCGAGTTCCTTCGGCGCGGGCACATCCTTCAGTTGCAGGAAGGGCACCACGATCATCGCGCAGGTCGCCAGCGATAGCGTCACCATGGCGCCGCCTACGAGCTTCAGTTCGTTTTCCATCGTCGTCGCTCAATCAGGCCAGGGATTCCGAAACCACGCGATCGCCCTGGCGCAGCGTGGCCGGCCGGAACGCCATCAGCGCGAAGTGGCAGGCGAACACCAGGTGGCCCAGTGTCATCAGCGCGCCGCCAATCGAGCGCCCTTGCAGCCAGGGCAAGGTCACCGCGACCGACTCCATGAACGGCCGCGCCGGGTCCAGCAGCGCCAGGCCTTGCAGCACGCCGCCGATCGTCAGCGTCACGAGGTAGATGGCAAACCCGCCCGCAACCAGCCAGAAGTGCACGGAGATCAGGGCCGGCCTGGGCCACGGCGCATCGACAATGCGCGGCATGGCGAAGTAGATGCCGCCGAAGATCACCATCGACACAAAGCCGTACATGCCCAGGTGCGCATGCGCCACGGTGAAATGCGTGAAGTGCGTGATGGCGTTGAGCGAGCGCAGCGCTTCGAACGAGCCCTGCACCGAGGCCAGCGTGTACATGATGGCGCCGAGCACAATGAAGCGCAGCGTCGGCGAATGCCTCAGCGCGCCGAAATGCCCCTTGAGCGTCAGGTGCTGGTTCACCGAGAACGCCACCACGGGGATGATCATCATCACGCTCTGCACGATGGAAAGCGTGATCAGCCAGCCGGGAATGGGTCCGCCGATCAGGTGGTGCGCGCCGACCTGCCCGTAGAAGAAGGCCAGCGTCCAGAAACCGAGCAGCGACAGGTTGTACGACTGCACCGGCTTGCCGATGACCTTGGGCAGGAAGTAGTACACGGCCGCAATCGACAGCGGCGTGTAGAACAGCCCGAGCACGTTGTGGCCGAACCACCA